>CAIWAH010000161.1 GCA_903910585.1 uncultured Verrucomicrobiota bacterium | reverse complement strand
CGGGGCGTAGCGCAGGCTGACCAGGGTCTGAAGCATTTCGTTGATCACGTAGGCCCGGGCACCCTTGGGACCAAACGCGAAATGCCGCGGCCCCGAGCCCGGCGGCAACACCACGTCCAATTCCGGCCGGGCAGTCAGGGATCCCGCGGCGGCATCAAAGGCGTAGGTGTGGATCTTGTCGGTGCCGAGATCGGCCACGAAGGCGAACCGGTTGTCCAAGGACAGGTTGACGGAATGCGCGTGCGGCTCCTTCTGGCGCGCCGGATTCACGCTGGAACCGACGTGCTGAACGAAGGCGCTATGCGGTTTCAGGGAGCCGTCGTCCGCGATCGGCAGCACCGCGACCGAGCCGCCGCCGTAGTTCGCCACCAGCACGTTTTTGCCCGTGCCGTCCACATTGAGGTGGCAGGGACCGCCGCCCACCGACGACTGGCGGTTCAGCTCAACCAGCTTGCCGCTCGCGGAATCAATCCGGTAGGCCGTCACGTAGCCGCCGGGCTTGCCATTCCATTCGCCAACTTCGTTCGCCGCGTAGAGCAGTTTCCCGCCGGGATGGACGGCCAGAAACGTCGGGTTCACCGCCTTGGCCGCCAAGCCCAGTTCCGTCAGCACACCCGTGGCCGGATCAAACCGGTAGGCGTAGATGCCCTCGCTCTTGCCGCCGGTGTAGGTGCCCACGTAGAGAAAACTCGGCTCCGCCATCAGCGGAAGCGTGAAGCCAAGACCGACAGCAGCCAACGACACAACGAGCGGGGAGTTCATGGGGCGAGCAAACACGGCGCCGGGACCGCCTTGAAGCACATTTTCGCCAGATTCACTCCCGGCAACTCGCCCAGCGGCCGGACCACGCGCCGGCTTGGCATTCCTCGGCCCGTTCGCCTAGCGTCACCGGACCGAAAGGTCTTTGCCGTGCTCCATCTCGAACTCGAAAAACGTCTCCACGCCGCCCTGCTCGCCGTTCACCCGGCCGTTTCCGTTGCTGCCGTCCACGTCATGCCGGCGCCCGACGCCAAGTTCGGCGACTACCAGTGCAACGCCCTGATGACGCTGGCGCGCGAACTCAAGACCAACCCGCGTCAGCTCGCCACCGAGGTGTCTGCCAAGCTGGACGTGGCCGATCTCTGCGAGCCCGTGGAAATCGCCGGGCCGGGCTTCCTGAATTTCCGCCTCAAGCCGGCGGCCATCGCGGCCGTCCTGGCTGCGGCTGCCCGGGGCGAACATCTGTTCTTCCAGCCGGCCGGCACCGCGGCGCGGACCTACGTGGTGGATTTCTCCTCGCCCAACGTCGCCAAGCCCATGCACGTCGGCCACATCCGCTCGACCGGCATTGGCGATGCCCTCGTCAAGATCCTCCGCCGGCTTGGCCACCGCGTCGTCACCGACAACCATCTTGGCGACTGGGGCACGCAGTTCGGCATGTTGCTGTTGGGCTGGAAGACGCGGCTCGACCGCGCCGCCCTCGAAGCCGACCCCATTGCGGAACTCGAACGGCTCTACAAGGAGGTCAACGCGCTGTGCGACGACGGCAAGCCGACCTTCGATCCGGCGGTCCGTGACGCCGCCAAAAACGAGCTTGTGAAACTTCAGGCCGGCGACGCCGAAAACCTCGGCATCTGGCGCGAAATGCAGCGGCTGTCGCAGCTTCAGTTCGACAGCATCTACGGCCGCCTCGGCGTGAAGTTCGATCACACGTTGGGCGAGAGCTTCTACAATCCGTGGTTGGCCGGCGTGGTCGAGGAACTCACCGCCCGCGGCCTCGCCCGCTCCAGCAAGGACGCCGTCGCCGTCTTCGCGGATGCGCTCTGGCCAGAAGGCACGCCGCGGCCTGCGCCCAAGGACAACCCGTTCCTCGTGCAAAAGGACGGCGAATGGGTGGACCTGCCGGCGCTCATCCAGAAGTCCGACGGCGGCTTCAACTACATGACCACCGACCTCGCCACGATCCAGCACCGCGTGCGCGAGTGGAATCCCGACGAGATCATCTACGTCGTGGACGACCGTCAGGCGCCCCATTTCCGGCAGCTCTTCGCCATCGCCGGCCAGTGGCATCCGGAGTGGACTGCGAAAACGAAGCTCACCCACGTCGGTTTCGGCAAGATCTGCGGGACCGACAAGAAGCCGCTGAAGACCCGCGACGGCAACACGCCCAAGCTGGCCGCCCTGCTGGACGAAGCCGAGGAACGCGCCCTCGCGCTCGTCACCGAAAAACGCGCCGACCTGCCGCTGGAACGGCGCCAGGAAATCGCCCGGGTCGTCGGACTGGGCGCCCTGAAGTATCAGGACCTGCTGCCGCACCGCACGAGTGACTACGTGTTCAACTGGGACAAGATGCTCGCCCTCACAGGCAACACGGCACCCTACGTGCAATACCAGTTCACCCGCGCCGCCAAGGTCGCCCGCGATGGACGCGGCAACGGCCAGGGACCCGTTGCCCCTGACCAGATCGTGTTGGTCGAGGAACAGGAACTGGCGCTGGCCAAGCTGCTGCTGAACTACGGCCACACGTTGGAACGCACCGCGCTCGACTACGCGCCCAACTTCCTCTGCAACTACATCTACGAACTCGCCAGCGCCTACTCGCGCTTCTACGACAACTGCCCGGTGCTGAAGGCCGAGGAACCGACCCGCACCTCGCGCCTCGTGCTCTGCGAACTCACCGCCCAGGTGCTGCAGGACGGTCTCGCCCTGCTCGGGATCGAGACGATTGACGAGATGTGAACGATTCCGGATATCCCATCCTGAGACGAATTCGATAGCATCCAAACCAACTCTCAGATTCTGACCGGAACCTCCATGCGCGCCCTATCACGCACTTTAGCCTTCGGTTGTCTGAGCGGACTGATTTGGTCGGTTGTTCCCGGCGTTCTCGCCGGCTTGTTCAACAGCCGTGCCGACGTGCCGGCGGTGCTCATTGCCGGAATTGTGTCGGGCGTCGCCACCGCAATAACCTTGGCTGCATTGGTGCCTCGGGCCGGACGTCGGCTGACCATTGTGTCGGGGCTTTTGTCGCTTCCCCTAGGCGCGTTCGTGTTTGGTTTCAGCCTTGCGCTCCTCAGCAGGCTTCTTCCCGCACTCACCAGCGGTGCGCACGGGTTTCCCGCGCCGTGGAACCTGGGAATCACCTACGCGCTTTTGAGCGTCGTCTCAGTGTTTGCCCTAGGCCTGTTCCCGCTCGCCGTCGCTTCCACGTTCTTGCTCAAAAGGTTGCTGCTGCACGGGAGCAAGGCGCCTCGGGATGACGGACTGGCTTCAAGCACGACATAGCGGCAGCCGCCAATTCCGGCCCTGCCCCCCGAATTCACGAGCCTACCTTTACCATGCTCCTCCTAGGCCTCATGTCCGGCACCAGCTTGGATGGCGTGGACCTTGCCCTGTGCGAGTGCCGCGGGCGAACGCGCATCCGCCTGCGGGAGCTGTGGTCCGAGGACTTTCCGCGCCCGCTCGCCCGGCGGTTGCACGCCGCCGCCCGGGGCGAGGCGAGCAGTTGGGAGACCGCCCAACTGCACCACGAT
>CAIWAH010000160.1 GCA_903910585.1 uncultured Verrucomicrobiota bacterium | reverse complement strand
TTTCCAAGCAGAAGACGGCATACGAGATTTCTGAATGTGACTGGAGTTCAGACGTGTGCTCTTCCGATCTCCAGTGGTGGATCATCACGAAGAGGACGGCGTAGGCACGCAAGCCGTCCAACTGGGGCATGTGTTGGGGAGTCGGTTTCGCCATGGGTAACGGGGCCCCGGCAACGAAACCGAACATTCAGGCCCGGTGTTCTGCCACGGAAAAAAGGAACCCACGGCTTCCCCACCAACCCTCCCGGTTTGGTCCCCGATGCACCCCTAAGCCAAATCCTCACGGACTCCACCCCCGGATGGCAAGAAGGGATCCAAACTTCAAACTCCTCCCCGTCTCCCACGACTGCCTCCTTACGTCGTCAGACATGAAAAGCGGGACAAGACAAATGTTCCCAACAGCGAGGACCGAGCCGCAAAATGCGTCTTGATCCCGCAGGACTCCCGCACCCTGTCGAGGCGCCTCCGTCAACCGCCAGGCCCAATGCTGTCTCCCCCGGACGGGTTGTTGGATTCTTCCCGACCGTGCAATTCGGTTTTCATTGCTCAGGCAGACATGGGGAGCTCGGTTCCGTATCTCCGGCTCAAGGTCATTGGGGAGCTTATGGACCAGGGGATCAACCAGCTACAGGGACTGGCCTTTGGGGGGCCGTCCACGACGACGTATGGATCTCTCCCGGTCTCCCTCTTCCATCCGGTCCGGCTTGGCAGCCAGGACCCAGCGGCTGACTTGGCGTTGCACGGCCGGTCAGACCACTGAAGGTTTGGAAGAGAGAAATCTTTGGCTGTCGAACTCCTGGTTGTTGCGCCACAGGTGCAGCATTGTGGTCAGCACCTTGCGCTGAGTGTTGAGCCGCGCATGCACCGCGTCGCCGGTGCGCTCAAGCGAGTGCTCGTAGAATTCCCAGACCGGACCCCTGCCACGGCGCAATGCGGTCAGCCAGGCCCGGTAGCTGATCGCCTTGAGCGTCCCGTGCCCGCTACGGTCGAGCCGCTGGTAGCCCAGCGGTTTGCCATCGCTGCTGCTGTCGCGGATGCCCAACTGGCAGTAGCGCATGAACTGTGCGTCCTGGGCGAAGCGCCGCGGATCCTGGACGTAGGCGACGAAAAGGCTGGAGCCGATCGCTCCGATCCCGGGCACTTTCCTCAAGCGTGCCACCTCCGGAAACTCCCGTGACAGCTGCACCAGATGCCCGCGCGCCAACTTCTCCACCGCCAGGGCCGACTCCAGCAGTTGCTGGAACAACTCGATGGGACGATGCGCTTCGGGCGGCAGTTTCCCCAGGAAACTTGCCTGCTTCTGCGGGTTGAAGACCTCGCTGCCGGTGGTCATGACACCCCATTGGCGGTACTCGCTCTTGATCTGGAGTTTGAGTCGGGTTTGGTGCCGCACGGAGTCCTCATACGCCCCCGCTGCGTGCCGGAAAGCGACCCGACGTGGATCCTCCGGTTGCCAGACCCCCTTGTACTCCCCCAGTCGCAGCAGGCGCGCCAGGGTGAAGGCATCGCGTTCGTCGCGCTTGTTGTGATGGCGGCTCAACAGGTGGTTCTCGCGGGGATCACACACTATCAGGCGTTCTACCCAAGGCCTCAGCAACCGTGCCACCCAGCGGCTCAGTTCGCACTCCTCGAGCATGAGGCGCCGATGTGCCTTGGGGATCGCTTTGACGGCGTTGACCAGCGCTTCGTGCACTGTCGGCACCGACCAACTGCCCACCGGCTTGCCCTCGTCATCGAGTTGGGCCAACACACATTGACGGCTGTGGCAATCAAGCCCTAGCCAAGCTATTGTCTCGTCCATAGCGGATTTCCTTTCTGGGATGGATGTTGTCTTTCACAAACCCATCATACCTCCCAGGACTAGGGAGTCCGCTTTTCAAATTACCCAGCTACGATCATGGTTGATGCGGATGCTTGCGGAATGGCGTCGGGTCGGAGAGAAACCCGCCCCCCTGAAAACCACGGGGACGGCATTCTGATTTCCTGATTATGGCGACGAAGACGAAGGGCATGAACGACGCGCAGTTCCTGGCGCTGCTGGAGAAGGTGCTTCCGAAGGCGACCCCGGATCCGAGGCTGGCCTCGGCGATCTACGAGCAGGTGGCGCAGGAGGTCCGGTTGATCAACAACGTGAAGTCGTTCGAGAAGTTCTGCACGGAGGGCTCGTTGCCCGATCTGGAGCCGGCAACGGTCGAGGGATTCAAGGAGCAGATCGCGACGAACTTCGCGAATGCGGAGGTGACGGTGGAGCCGAGCGAGAAGGGGGATTCGGTGGCGGTGGAGATCGTGCTGCCGGACCGGACGATCTCGAACAAGCTGAAGGTGATTCCGCCGGGGTCGGAGGAGGAAGAGGAAGTGAAGG
>CAIWAH010000159.1 GCA_903910585.1 uncultured Verrucomicrobiota bacterium | reverse complement strand
CGATCTCGTCGCCCCGGAAAGCACCTTCGCCGATGCCGGCCAGTTGCGGCAGGACTATGGGCGCGACTGTCCGGACGGCTCGTGCGGCGGCGGCATCGGGCCGGAGAACTTCGTTCTGCAGCCGGAACTCAGCCGGCTGAACTTCACCCGCGACGGCGGTCTGCACGCGGCCGGGACGCTGGTGGTGCCGAAGTCGGTGGAGTGGGGCTGGATCACCGATCCGGCAAGTCAGGGTTTCGCCCAGCGCACCGAACCCTTCAAGCAGGCGGCGTTCCTGATGGCCGGCACGTTCCTGCGGGGTGGGCAGTCGGCCAAGCCGATGCAGGACGGACCGGGCGTGCTTC
This sequence comes from uncultured Verrucomicrobiota bacterium, assembly GCA_903910585.1. GTDB lineage: Bacteria > Verrucomicrobiota > Verrucomicrobiia > Limisphaerales > UBA9464 > CAIWAH01. The sequence continues at coordinate 1,294 of CAIWAH010000159.1, read as the reverse complement.
TGTTCAGCGGCTTCGACGGACCGGCCTTCAAGCACGAACGTCCGGGCACGGCGGCCTACAAGAACGGGCTGGGTGATTACGCCGGCTTCAACTTCCGGGCGGCCACCGAGGCGCCGGATCACACGGCCCGCAGCATCATCGCGGGCCGGGATACCGGGGACTATCCTCTCAGCGGACGCTCGAAATACTACGTGCGACGGCCGGGGGTGAGCGGCATCCACGAATGCCGGTTTGGCGACTTCCCGGAAAGTTTCCAGCTCTACGGCTACGCGATGACCTTCGCGAACTACGGGCTGTCCTATCTCGACAGTGCCAACGTGGATTCCCGCACTGAAGGCTCCCTCTACCTGCCCGAACCCTCGGATTTCACCCAGAACTTCCGGAAGCTCACGTTCACCTGCCTCGGCGCGCTCAAGGATGCCGAGGTGCCCGCGGGCGAGGAGGGCGTGGCAAAGGTGCTCAGCTATTGGAACGCGGACTTCTACACCCGGGCGATCCAGTTCGACCGCAAGGCGGGATCGGAGTGCCAGCCGGGCGAAGGCTTCCTCGTGCTGGCGGTGGAGGCGTTCGCCAATCATGTGGAAGGCCGTCTGCATGGCCAGTGGGGCTTCCGTCCCAACGGCAACCTGATCACCCGCGCCGACAATGTGCTCGACGCGCCCTTCGACTCCCGGCTGCGGTTGCCGAACAATTTCCGGCTCCGCGGGCCGAAACAGGAACGCTACCACGTCACGCCGGTGGCGGACGCCTACCTGAGCAATTGGGACTACCGGAATGGCAACAAGGACGCCGGCGGAGAGCTGCGGCCGGGATTTGTGAACATTGCCGGCAAGCTCGATGTGCCGTTCTTCGAGGATCTGCAGGTCCACTTCCACACCTCGGCCGACAAGGATGCCCCGGCCGATGCTTCCATCTACATGATGGGCGGCTGGGCCTCGGGGAAGGGGTTCACCGTGGGCGGCGAGCATTTCTTCAACACGCCCGGGTTCGACAGCGATCACAAGGGCTTCCCGGACGACGCTCCGGCGCTGACCTACGAGAAGGGCTTCGCGGTCCCCGATGACCGGTATCGCGTTCGGGCCGTGCGCAACTGGCTGGACGTGGTCACCTTCAACGTGCCCATGCAGTGGTCTTCGAGCGGCCGTGCGTTCACCGCCTTCGCGCCCGTCAAAACGGATCTGCTCGTCCTGAACGTCGAATATTCCTGCAAGTATCTGAGCGCGGAAAACGCCGAACTGACCTTCGGCGTGCAATACGACGGCCTGCCGCAGGTCAACCTGTCGAACCTCGTGTT
>CAIWAH010000158.1 GCA_903910585.1 uncultured Verrucomicrobiota bacterium | reverse complement strand
CTACAACCGGCTGACGGACCGGTTTGAGCTCAAGGGCAATCACCGGACCCGCTTCAAACCCGGCAAGCTGCCGAAGGGCGGTTTCTTCGCCCCGAAGGCCGACCCGGCACCCGCGACGAAATAGCGAACCCGTGGCCACCTCCGCTCCAGAACGGCTGCTGACCGTCGAGAAGCTCGCCAAGGCCTACTCCGGCCGGCGCGTGGTCAACGGCGTATCGATCCACGTGGACGCCGGCGAGATCGTGGGCCTGCTCGGACCCAACGGCGCCGGGAAGACCACCAGCTTCGGCATGGTGGTCGGTCAGGTCCGTCCCGACGAGGGCACCGTGTCCTTCCGCGGCAAGGACATCACCGCCCTCGCGATGCACCGGCGCGCGCGCGAGGGAATCGCCTACCTCACGCAGGAACCCAGCGTCTTCCGTAAGCTCACCGTCGAGCAGAACATCCTCTCCATCCTCGAGGTCTGCGAACGCGACCGGGAGGAACGCGCCAAACGGCTGCAGTCCCTGCTGGCCGAACTGGACCTGACCCCGCTGGCGAAGAGCTACGCCTACCAACTGAGCGGCGGCGAGAAACGACGCCTGGAGATCACCCGGGCGCTCGTCACCAATCCGCGCCTGCTGCTGCTCGACGAACCGTTCGCCGGCATCGATCCGATCGCCGTTTACGAGGTGCAGAAGATCATCCGGCGACTGCGCGACCGCGGGCTGAGCGTGCTGATCACCGATCACAACGTCCGCGAAACCCTCAAGCTCGTGGACCGGGCCTACCTCATTCACAAGGGCGAGGTCGTGTATGCCGGCGACGCCGCGCGGATGGTGGATGATCCGAAAGCCCGCCAGATTTACCTCGGGCCGGACTTCAACCTTTGAACCATGGACGCGCATCAGGTCACCGTTGATCAGTTCTACCAGCAGCACCGGACCGATCTCGGCCTGAAGCTGATTGCCGGGGCCCACGGGCTGAAGCGCATCATCCGCGAACCGACCGTCAACCGCCCGGGCCTGGCCCTGGCGGGATTCAAACGCTACTTCGCCCCGAAACGGGTCCAGGTCATCGGCAACGTGGAGACCGCCTACCTGCGTTCGTTGGAACCGGACCTCCGCCGGCAGCGCGTCCGGGAACTGTTCCAGCACCGGATTCCCTGCCTCACGCTGTGCCGCGACCTGAAGCCCGACCGGCTGTTTGTGCAGATCGCGGAGGAAAACGACGTGCCCCTCTTCACCACGTCGCTCATCACGATGAAGTTCATCAGCCGGGCAACGCTGGCGTTGGAAAACCTCTTCGCGCCGCACGGGCAGGTCCACGGCTGCATGGTGGACGTGCAGGGCGTGGGGGTGATCATCCAGGGCGAAAGCGGCATCGGCAAAAGCGAGGCGGTGCTCGGCCTGCTGGAACGGGGACACAGTCTGGTCGCCGACGATGTCGTGCAAATCCGCGTCGAGGATGACTGCGAACTGTTCGGCAATGCGAAGGAACTGGGCGTCAACATGATGGAGGTCCGCGGCATCGGCCTGATCGACGTGGTGGCAATGTTCGGCGTGGCGGCCATCCGCCGCGACAAGCGCGTTGACCTCGTGGTCACGCTCAAGCGCTGGGAAGACGTCGAGGAAGTGGACCGGCTAGGCCTCGAGCAGAAAACCAAACCACTGCTGGGCATCGAGATTCCGCACATGGAAATTCCGGTCCGCCCCGGACGAGACCTGGGCAATCTTGTGGAGGTGGCGGCCTTCCAGACCAAGCTGCGTCTCGCCGGCTACAATGCCGCGCAGGAGTTCACCGCCCGCCTGAACCGGCAGATGAATTCACCGCTTTGACCCGGAGCCGGGCGCGGTGTCGCGGTGCCAGCGGATGGTGCGCTCAAACGCCGCCAACAGCCGGTCAACAAAGGCGCCGGGATGGAAAAACGGATACCGCGCCAACGCCGCCCGGCCCATTGCCTCTTTGCGCTCGGGTGAATCCATCAGTTCCCGGATGGCGGCTCCGAACGCAGCCGGCGTGCGAATGTCCACCCGCAGACCCGTTTCCCCGGGCCACATCCATTCCTCCACCGCGCCGCCGGCAAACGCGACGATGGGTTTGCCGTAGGCCAGCGCTTCGACGCCAACCAACCCGAACGGTTCCGGCCGAAGCACGGGAAACAGCACGATGTCCGCCCGCGCATACCAGTTGGCGAGTTCCGTCGGACGGAGCTCGCCAGTGAAGTGGACCCGGCCGCCAATGCCCAGTCCTTCGGCGAGCTTTGCCAGCGCCGCCTTTTCCGGGCCTTCCCCCGCAATCACCAGCCGGCACTTCAAATCCTGCAATCCCGCCATCGCCCGGACGGCGACATCCACCCCTTTCGACTTCACCAACCGCGCGGGAACCAGCAACAGGCCGGCCTCGGTCGCAGTGCCGGCAGCCGCCGGCGGCGGCTCGGCAAACAGCGGCACCAAGTCAATTCGTTCATCCGGAAAGCCGTTTTCCAGCAGGCCCTGGCGCATGAAGCGGGACGCCACCTGGACCCGCGAACGGGGAATGTTCCACGCCGTCATCCGCTCATCCATCAGCCGCCAAAGCCGCCAGTTGTTCCGGGGATCTCGCCCTCCGCAGCCGCTCAGATAATGGTGCACCAAACAGGCCCACCCATGCGGTCGATGACAGGGAACCCATCCGCGAAGGCTCCGATCTCCGCCTGAGCAGAAAATGCTCTGGTCGTGATAGAAACTGGCCAGCGGGAACCGTCCCGACAGGTCCCGCAGCAGCGGTAGGATTTTGGTCGAGTGATTGTGGATGACCTCGGGAGCAAAACTGACCACGGCAGATTCGAGGGCGGCCCGTCGGCCGGACATCGGCAACGCCTCAGGCACCCGGTAAACCGGACACTCCACGGTCACCGGTTGGTCATCATGGTAGGCAATTGCTACCTCATGCCCGGCGCGGGCCAATCCGGCGCTGGTCTCCACAACCATGCGGTTCATGCCGCCGGTATGGGGACTCGCGCCGTCGTTGATCAGGAGCACTCGCAAGGCGGCGACGGTTTCAATCGGCCGCCAATCCGTCAACGAGGAGGACCCGTGTTTCCGCTGGATGTCCCTGCAAGCCGGCCGGTAGCCTGACCCCGCCCGGTTTTGCCGGGCCCCTTTCGCCGATGAAATTGCCGCTGCGAGTGCTCCGCGTGGCCGACGTGACGGATAACCGTTCCGGCGGCATGAGCCGCACCATGTATGCCACCGGCGACGAGCTGGCCCGAAGGGGGCACCTGGTCGAATACCGGTTTTGCGAGCATCTCGCCGTGAGTTGCCGGCCCCAATTCCGGCGCTTTGCGATTCCGCGCCGGATTGTCCGGCTTGTCCGCGAAGAACTGGCGGCCGGAAAGCAGTGGGACGTGGTTGAAGTGCACGAACCGGCGGCAGCCGCCTACGCATGGAACCGGGCATCCCTCCCACCGCTGGTGGTCTTTTCCTACGGTCTCGAAGACCGATCCCACCGGGCGACTCTCGACTATCAACGCCGCAAGGGATTGCCGGTCACCATCAAGAATCGTTTCTCCCCACTGTCGGTCGTGTGGCAGGCAAAATACGCGACCCGCCACGCGGCTCAGGTGATCTGCTCGAATTCAGAGGACGTGGAACATCTTGTCGGCCGTGGAGTCCCCCGGAACCGGCTGACCCGCCATCACAGCGGCGTCGAGCCGGAATTCTTGGCGGCCGGGGGCGATTTGCCGCCCGACAATGAGCGAAGGGGAATGCTCTTCCTTGGCAGTTGGTTGCACCGGAAAGGCGTTTTGGACCTGGTCCCGGCTGCCGCGGAAGCTCTGAAGAGACATCCGGGCGAGCATTTGACCATCGCCGGCTGCCACGCGGGACCGGAACAGATTCTGCCTGAGTTCCCCCCGGACATTCGCGGACGGGTGCGGGTCATTCCCCGGATTGAGGGCAATGCCGCCCTCATCGAAATCTACCGCCGCCACTCTGTTTTCGTGCTGCCGTCCTATTTCGAGGGACAACCGCTCGTGATGATCGAGGCGGCCGCCATGGGCCTGGCAATCGTCACCACGCCAGTCTGTGGCATGCGGGACTTCATCGAACCGGAAAAGACCGGACTCACCGTGCCGATCGCCAATCCGCCCGCGTTGGCGGACGCGCTCAGCCGATTGTTGGATTCGCCCCGCGATGCCCGAAGACTTGGCGATCAGGCGCGGGCACTGGCCCAGTCTCATACCTGGGCCGCCGCCGCGGACAAGATTGAACGGGCCTACCAACAGGCCGTCAGCCAAAGCGAATAGCGACGGGTTGACCGAAATGCTTCGGCAAACCTGCCTTGCACACCCCCCCTCCGGTGGTAGCTTCGCCTCGCCGTAAATATGCCTGAAGACGACAACAGCAGCCGCAGCTCCAATTCCGGGGGCGGTTCCGGATTTTCCGCCCGAACTTGGATCGTTTGGCTCGCCATTGCCGCGCTGATCCCGGTGCTGATCGTCATCCAAAACCGCTCGCAGCCGCGCTACCAGTCAATCAGCTACAAGCAACTGTTCGACCTCGTGGAAGCCGGGCAGGTGGAGTCGGGCGAAATCAACTTCAGCTCCCAGTCCGCCGTTCAGCGCGTCATCCGGGGCAAGTTCCGGCAGACGGAAGCGGGCAAGACCAACGTCGTCTCGGTTCCCTTCATCGTGGAGACCGTGCTCGTCGAGGATGACGTCCAGGAGCTTCTGCGCAGCGGGGTGTTCAAGTCGGTGGACAACAACAGTCTGCTCCTGAATATCTTCGTCGGACTTCTCCCCATTCTCGTCGTCGGGGCGCTGATCTGGTTCTTCTTCGTTCGCCAAATCCGCGCAGCGGGCAAAGGCGCGCTCAGTTTCGGAAAGTCCAAGGCCCGGCTCCTGTCCAAGGAGAAGAACAAAACGACCTTCAAGGACGTCGCCGGTGTCGAGGAGGCCAAGGAAGAAGTCGCCGAACTCGTCGAGTTCCTCAAGGACCCCAAGAAATTCCAAAAGCTCGGCGGCCGCATTCCGAAGGGCATCCTCATGGTCGGCCCGCCGGGAACCGGCAAGACGCTGCTCGCCAAGGCCATTGCCGGCGAAGCCGACGCGTCATTCTTCAGCATCAGCGGCTCCGACTTCGTGGAAATGTTTGTCGGCGTCGGCGCGAGCCGAGTCCGCGACATGTTCGAGCAGGCCCGCAAGAACACTCCGTGCCTGATCTTCATTGATGAAATTGACGCCGTTGGCCGTTCCCGTGGTCACGGACTGGGCGGCGGGAACGACGAGCGTGAGCAGACGCTCAACGCCCTGCTCGTCGAGATGGATGGATTCGACACCCAGGAAGGCATCATCATCATCGCCGCCACCAACCGGCCCGACGTCCTTGACCCGGCCCTGCTCCGCCCGGGCCGTTTCGACCGCCAAGTGACGGTCAATTTGCCCGACGTGCGCGGCCGCGAGGCCATTCTCAAGGTCCACGCCAAGAACGTGAAACTGGAGGGCGGCGTGGATTTGTCGGTCATCGCCCGCGGCACGCCGGGATTCTCGGGTGCGGAATTGGCAAACCTCCTCAATGAGGCCGCTCTGATCGCCGCCCGCGGCAACAAGAAGGCCATCAGCATGGCCGAACTGGAGGAAGCCCGCGACAAGGTGCGCTGGGGTCGCGAACGCCGCAGCCTTGCCATGACCGATGAGGAGAAGCGCGGCACTGCCTGGCACGAGGCCGGCCACGCGCTGGTCAACGTGCTCCTCGAACACACGCATCCGCTCCACAAGGTCACCATCATTCCCCGCGGCCAGTCGCTGGGGTCCACAATGTGGTTGCCCAAGGACGATTTGCTGAGCCGCAAGAAGAAGGAGCTTCAGGACCTGATCGCCGTGACCATGGCCGGCCGGATCGCGGAGGAACTCGTCACCAACGACGTATCCACCGGTGCCGCCGGCGACATCCAGCAGGCCACCAGCATGGCAAAGGCGATGGTCATGCACTACGGCATGAGCGACAAACTCGGCATGGTGCTCTACGGCGAGGCCAACGAATACGTCTTCCTCGGCCGGGACATGATGCGCTCGAAGGAATACAGCGAGGCCACCGCGCAGCAGATCGACGGCGAGATCAAGCGGATCATTGACGAGGGCTACAACACCGCCAAGACGCTGATCGAAACTCATCGCGACAAGCTGGACCTCATTGCGCAGGCACTGCTCGATTACGAGACCCTCGAAGGGCAGCAGGTGGTGGACATCGTGAAGACGGGAACGTTCACCCCGCCGCCGGTGAAGCCCGGTGAGATGGATCCGCCGTCTGGCGCCCCGGCCGGCACACCGCTTCCCGAGGTGGTGAAGCCTGTCCCGCCGAAACTGCCCGGGTTCGGCTCGCCCGCTCCGGCCGCCGCTTGATCAAAGCAATCGCCAGAAACGCCGCGGGCCTGCCGCGGCGTTTTTGCTACCGCCGTTGACCGACCCGGCCCCGTTCCCCAACCTCCGCCGGACATGGTCATTGCCCCGTCCCTGCTGGCCGCCGACTTCGGCCGCTTCGCCCACGAAGCGGCCCGCGCCGACCGCTCCGGCGCCGAATGGCTGCATCTGGACATCATGGATGGCCAGTTTGTGCCCAACATCTCGTTCGGCCCCGAGGTCGTCCGGGCGGTCCGGCCGCATTTCAAGCGCTTCCTGGATGTCCATCTGATGTGCGGCAAGCCGGAGATCCTGCTGGAGCCGTTCGTGAAAGCCGGCGCCGACGGCCTGACGGTTCACGTCGAACTGGGCGCACAGGTTACGCCCCTGCTTTGGAAAATCCGGTCACTTGGCAAAAAAGTCGGCCTTGCGCTGAACCCGCCGACCAACGTGAACGAGGTCCGCCCTTTCCTCGAACAGGTGGACCTGATCCTCGTGATGACCGTGAATCCCGGATTCGGCGGCCAACCGTTCATCGAGGAATGCGTGCCCAAGGTCCAGCAGGTCGCCGCGTGGCGAAAGGAGCTCGGACTGGACTTCCGGATCGAGGTGGACGGCGGCATCAACCTCCAGACCGCCTGCGAATGCGCCCGCGCCGGCGCCGATACGTTCGTCTCGGGAACGGCACTCTTTCGGCAGCACAGCCTGACCCAGGCGGTGGCCAAGATGCGGCGGCTGACGACGGCTGCTGCGGGAGAGTTGGTTTAGGCCGCCGACTGATCCCCGTTCCAAAGATTCTGACACCGCTACGTGAATGACATGAAACTGAAGCGGTTCAGGACTGACAATCGAATCTGGCTGACCACATCCGCCATCCTGTTCATTCCGCCTTGGTTCATTGGGACACTCGACAAGCATGAGGAGATTCGTCCCTTTCATCTGTGGTTGATGCTGTTTTCCCAGCCTCTCAGTTTACCCGCCCTGGTCACTGGCATTGCGACCTGCTGCCTGATGTTTGGTGTCCCATCCCTGTTGGTTGGGTGGGTGCTGCATTGCCTCGTGGTGATGATCCGCCGCTCGAGGAACGCCCACGGCCAACCGCCCGGAACTCTGAGAGGATCATGATCCCCGCCACGCTCGCCATGCTGCTGTTCGCGTTCTCGTCCGTGGCGGCGAAGCGTTCGGTCAATTTGCTCGGTTCAGCCACCGCGAGTGTCCTGCGAATCCTCGTCGCCGCCTCGTTGCTCGCGGTTTATGCACATGGGTGGGGCGCTGGTTTGCGCGGTCCTGCGCTGGGTTGGTTCGTTGCCAGCGGATTCATCGGCTACGGCATCTGCGACACCGCCATCTTTCTCGCCCTGCCTCGGCTGGGCGCCCAGCTCACCAGCCTGATGGTCCATTGCCTCGGCGCGCCCATCGCCGCGGTTACGGAATGGCTGTGGCTCGGCACGCCACTGGGTGCCACCGAAATCGGGGCCGGCACGCTCATCCTCGCAGGCGTCGCCGTGGCGCTGTTTCCGGGCAAGGCCAACAATCGCTCCGCTTCCCGGATGAACCGGCCGGGCCCCTGGGCCTTGGGCTTGGGCGTCATCGCGGCGGCCGGCCAGGCCTGGGGCGCAGTGCTCAGCCGACACGGCCAACTGCTGTCGCGCGATGCCGGCCAGCCGATTGACGGTCTGTCGGTGACCTACCAGCGCATCCTCGCCGGAGTGGCCTTTGCCATCCTCTGGTGGCTGTGGCAGCGCAGCCAGGGGTCCGTCCGAAAATCCGGCGACGAGCCGCCCAATCTCCGCCGGGCGTGGCCGTGGGTAGTGTTGAACGCGCTCTCGGGCCCTTCGCTGGGCGTCGCGTTTTACCAATGGGCACTGCTGGAACAGAAGACTGGCGTGGTCATGGCTATCGCCGCCCTGACGCCTTTGGCGGTGATCCCGTTCGCCTGGTGGCTCGAGGGTGAACGTCCCACGGGCCGTTCATTTTCCGGCGGCCTGATGGCGGTTGCCGGCACGATTTGGCTGACGGTTCGGTGAGTCCCCCCCTGCGCCCGGTCCCGACAAATTTCAGATTCGGCAATGTTTTGAGTTCACAAACCGCCCCGAATCGCTTTTATCCACGGTTTTTCGCCGTCCGAAAACCGACTGATGAAACATTTGCTGAGCCTTGAGGCGCTTTCCGGAGCCGACATGCGTGCCATCCTGACCGGCACGACGGACTTCAAGCGCAACCGCGCCATGCACACCCGGCCGCTCGCAGGTCAGACGTGGGCGCTGATCTTCAGCAAGTCCTCCACCCGGACCCGCGTAAGCTTCGAGGTTGGCCTGCGTGAACTGGGCGCCAGCGTGCTTTTCCTGAATGCCGGTGACATCCAGCTCGGCCGTGGTGAGCCGATCAAGGACACCGCGCGCGTGTTGGGCCGGATGATCCATGGGGCGGTGATCCGCACCTTTGCCCAGGCCGACGTGGTCGAATTCGCCCGCTACTCCGGCATCCCCACCGTCAACGCCCTCACGGATGACGAGCATCCGTGCCAGATCCTGACGGACATCTTCACGTTCGAGGAAAAGCGTGGCGAACGCATCGAGGGCAAGACCGTCACGTTCGTGGGCGACGCCGCGTGCAACGTCCCAGTTTCGTGGCTTTGGGCCGCCGCCCGGCTGGGCTTCACCCTTCGCCTCGCGGCCCCCAAAGCCTACTGGCCCGACGCCGCCATTGTGAAACGCGCCGCCGCGGACAGCCCGGTTCCGTGGGATGGCTATTCGGCTGACCAAGTGGTCGAACGGCTGCCCATCGGCGCCGGCATGTTGGAGTTGCTGACGGATGTCAATTTTGCCGCTCGACAAGCGGATCTGCTCTACACCGACGTCTGGGTCTCGATGGGCAAGGAGGCGGAATCGGCCCAACGTCTCAAGGATCTCACCGGCTACCAGATTAACGGCGACCTCGTGAAGCTGGCCAAATCCAACGCCCTGGTGATGCATTGTCTGCCCGCCTACCGCGGCAAGGAGATCGATGAGGAGACCGTGGAAGCCCACGCGGACACGATTTTCACCGAGGCGGAAAACCGGCTGCATACGCAGAAATCCATCGTCAACTGGATGGTTAGCTGACGACGGGCTGGCATTTCAGGCCGGCAGCCAACCGTCCCGGGCACCGCCGCCGTCGCCCTTGCCCTGACTGCCGGCTTCCCTTAAGGCTTCCGCGTCTATGGGTCTTCTTGAAGGCAAACTCGGCATTGTTTTCGGCGTCGCCAACAAACGTTCCATCGCCTGGGCCATCGCGCAGGCTTGGGCTCGCGAAGGCGCAAAACTGGCATTCACCTACCAGGGCGAACGCCTTAAGGAAAACGTCGAGGAACTCGCCGGCACCTTCGGTCCCGACACCCTGATCCTGCCCTGCGACGTCACCCGCGATGCCGACATCGAGTCGGTGTTTGCCACGGTGAAGGAGAAGTTCGGCCGCCTCGACCTCCTGCTCCACTCAGTGGCGTTCGCCCCGCGGGAAGCGCTCGAAGGTGATTTTCTCAATACCAGCCGCGAAGCCTTCAAGATCGCCCACGACGTCAGCTCCTACTCGCTGATCGCACTGGCGAGGGCGGCGGAACCGCTGATGACCAATGGCGGCTCCATCGTCGCCATGAGCTACTACGGTGCCGAGAAGGTGATCCCGCACTACAACGTGATGGGCGTCGCCAAGGCCTCCCTCGAGGCGAGCACGCGGTATTTGGCCTATTCGCTCGGGCCCAAGAAGGTGCGGGTCAACTGCATCAGTGCCGGCCCGATGAACACGCTGGCCGCCCGCGGCATCGCTGGATTTGGCGACATGCTGAAGCACTACGAGGCCCATGCCCCGCTGAAACGCAATGTGCTGCCCGACGAACTGGGCCACACCGGCGCCTTCCTTGCGAGCGACGGCGCGGCGGCCATCACCGGTCAGGTGCTCTACGTGGACGCGGGTTACCAGATCATGGGCATGTGATGCCGGTTGGCGGCGCCTGAATCCGAACTCCTGATTTCCGGTGCTGCCCCGTCGAGACTGGCCCCCTGACTTGGTTTTCGTGCTCCTCTTCCGCCTGCTGCTGGCGGTGGGAATCGGCGTCTCGGTGCTGTCGGTGGTGGCGACCACCTTGAAAAAGAGTGGCACAGAGTTGCCTCCGGTCGCAGAGATCCTTCTGGGGGGATTGGCCGTGCAAGGCAGCGGTCTGGTGCTGCTTCATCTTTTCGTTCGCCGCGCCCAACGCACTTGGTCGTCCGCCTTCGGGCTTGGAAATTCCAACGGAAGGGCTTTGGCGTGGGGCGCAGGTGCCGCCCTGGTGGTTCTGCCGCTCGCCTATCTGCTTCAGAGCGGCTGCGCGTGGCTGCTGGAGCAGGCCGGCGTGGCACCGGCGCCGCAACACGCGGTCGAGTTGCTGGTCAAGGACGGCTCGCTGGCCACCCGGGCGGTAATCGGCGTGTTTGCCGTTATTCTCGCCCCCATCGTGGAAGAGTCCCTGTTCCGCGGCCTGATGTTTCCCCTCCTCCGGGATTTGGGCTGGCCCCGGTTGGCCCTTTGGAGCACCGCCTTCCTGTTCGGTGCCATTCATCTGAACCTCGCAGCCTTCCTGCCGCTGAGCCTGTTTGGGGCGACGCTGGCGTGGCTCTATTTGCGGACTGCCAATCTGCTCGCTCCGATCGCCGCCCACGCCGTGTTCAATCTGGCCCCCTTCATCCTGCTGGCTCTCGGAGTGGATTTCGGCCAGTGATCCCGTTTCGCCGTGCCGTGCCAACGCCAACCTGATTCCCTCCACCCGTGACCGAGACGGAACTCATCGCCCACCTGAAACCGCTCCTGCCGACCAACGACTTCGTCGTCAACGGCGCCGGCGACGATTGCGCCGTGCTGGAACTGGGTTCCCCCGACACCCAGACGCTGTTCAAGACCGACGCAGTGGTCGAGGGCATCCACTTCACCGCGGACACCGAACCCGAGCGGGTGGGCCGCAAGGCGCTCGCCCGATGCCTGAGCGACATTGCCGCGATGGGCGGCACGCCGACCGCGGGAGTGGTGACGCTGGGACTGCCACGCGGCTTTGAGCCGGAGCGGATCAAGGCGATGTATCGTGGCCTGAACCGGCTCGCCGCACAGCATCAGGTCGCGGTTGTCGGCGGTGAAACCACCACGACGCCCGGCACCTGGCTCATCAACGTGGCCCTGCTCGGCACAGTTCCCCGTGGTCGTGCCCTGCTCCGCTCGGCGGCGAAACCCGGCGACGCGTTGTTTGTGTCCGGTGATCTTGGCGGTTCCATCGCCGGCAAACACCTCGACTTCGAGCCCCGCTTGTCTGAGGGACGCTGGCTGCTCGAATGTGCCGGCATCGGCGCGGTGATGGACCTGAGTGACGGACTGGCGAGCGACCTCCCGAAACTGCTCGCGGCCAGCGGAGTCTCCGGCGCCGAGCTGCACAAGTCAGCCGTCCCCATCAGCCGGGAGGCACGGGAACGCGGCCGGACCGGCGATCTGGCCAAGCCGCCGTTTGTGGCGGCGGTCACCGACGGCGAGGATTTTGAACTGCTCTTCACCGTCCGGCCCGGCCACAGCGTGCGCGTGCTCGACGAGTGGAAGGCGCGTTTTCCGAGCGTGCGCCTGAGCTGCATCGGCAAGCTCACCGACGGGGCTGGAATTCTCGTTCGCGACGGCGGGCGAGTGCAGCCGCTGCCGCCCCACGGCTACGAGCATTTCGCCTGAACGCGCCATGCTGATCACGCGCACCCACTCCGTCGCTGAGACCGAAGCCGCGGGCGAGTCCTTCGCCCGTTCGGTTCAGCCGGGTTGGGTCATCGGCCTCAGCGGCGACCTTGGGGCGGGCAAAACCGCTTTTGTGCGGGGATTCGCCCGAGGTCTCGGCAGTCCCGCCCGCGTTCATTCGCCGACATTCGCCCTACTCAACGAATACGAGGGTGGTCGCCTGCGCCTGTTCCATCTCGACCTTTACCGGCTCAATACCGCCGAGGAGATCCGCGGCGCCGGGCTGGAGGACTACGTGACGCGGCCGGACGGCGTCAGCGTGGTGGAATGGATTGAACGCTGGTGCGGTGAGAGCCAGGCCACCGAAGGGGCCGGCCCGGGCACGCTGCGGCGCATTTACCTCCGCACGGTGGACGAGCAGACTCGGGAGATCGCGTATGATTGCGCTGGCGCTTGAATTCTCCTCCGACCGTCGCAGCGTCGCCGTCGGGCGCGGCGATGAAGTGCTCGCCGAAGTTCTCCACGAAGGAACCGTTCGCACGCCGGTTTTCGCCCTGATCACCCGGGCTTTGGAACAGGCAGGCGTCTCCCGGGACGAAGTCCGGCGGTTGGTGGTCGGAATCGGTCCCGGAAGCTACACCGGGATCCGCATCGCGATTTCGACCGTGCAAGGGTGGCATCTCGCCAACGGCGCGGAAACGTCCGCCGTCAACAGCCTCGACAACCTTGCGCTGGGAATCGGTCCCCGCGCACTGCTTGCGGTGGACGCCCAACGTGGCGAATTCGCGTCGGCTTGGGCCGAAGAAGGCCAACGGATTGAACCCGTGCGCCTGCGGTCAGCGGAGGAATTGCAGGCGCTGCTGGCGACCGGAAGCCGAATCATCAGTCCCGACAGCGCCCGACTTCTGACGGGCGCGGAACCGGGATTTCCCTCAGCGGGCAGTGCGCTCCGACTCGCTGCGCGGAACGAAACCGTGCCGGCATTGGAACTGGCCCCGGTTTACCTGCGGGCAGCCAGCTTCGTGAAGGCGCCCGTCGGCAGGGTCATTCCTGGAATCACCGACGACGCGACCGAACCGTCCCCAGCCTCACCCACCGACTCCGTCGGCTGATTTCGTCTCCGCTTCACTGTCGGCCACCATGCGGTCCAGATCGCGCATGATCGCCGCATGGCAGTCCGGACAGAACCCGTGGGTCAGGCGGACCTGGGTGTTGGTCTGGAGATAGCTTTCGATCCGCTGCCAGTAGCCGTTGTCGTCGCGGACCTTCTTGCATTGGGCGCAGATGGGCAGCAGGCCCCGCAGCGTTTTGACCTCGGCCATGGCGGCTTCGAGTTCCCGCTTCAGGCGGTCCCGTTCCAGTTCCATTTCGTGCCGGTAAAGCGCCATCTGGATGGCCGCGCCGAGTTCCCGGCCGTCGAAGGGCTTGAGGAGGTAGCCGTAGGGCTCCGCCACCCGCGCCTTCATGACCGTGGATTCGTCGTCGTAGGCCGTGATGAAGATGACCGGTTTCTGGAAGCGCTCGCGGATCATCGAGGCAGCGTCGATGCCGCTGATGGTGCCGCGGAGATTGATGTCCATCAGGACCAGTTCCGGGTCGTGATCCCGCACAAACACCAACGCCTCGTCCGCCGAGCTCGCGCTGGCCACCACGGTATGGCCCAGATCGTGGCAGCATTGCTCCAGATCCATGGCGACGATTTGCTCGTCCTCAACGACCAGTATCCTCGCCGGCGTTCCCTTCATGTTCCTTGTCTGGAGCTATCGGCGCGGGAAACCGGACCTTTACCACCATTCCGCAGGAGCCTTCCGCGCGCACCTCGCCGCGAAGCTGCCGGGCAAGCGCCTGGACCAGCTTCAGCCCGAGCGAGTCCACCTTCGCTTCGTCCCGCTCGGAGGCCCCGACGCCATTGTCGGCCACCAGCAGTTCCCACCGGTCGCCGTCGGCGCGAAGGCGGATTTCCAGCTGCCCGCGGTGGCTGCCCGGAAAGGCGTGCTTCATCGCGTTGGTGACCAGTTCCGCCACGATCAGGCCACACGGCACCGCCGTTTCGATGCCGACGGGTCCCACCGATACTTCCACAAGGGAGAGCATTGATCCGGGAACCCGGCCAAACGAACGGATGATCTGGCCGGCCAACGATTCAAAATAGGCGTGGAGGTCGATGCGCGACAGATCGCCGGTGCGATAAAGCCGCTCGTGGATCAGCGCCATCGCCTGGACCCGTCCCTGGCACTCCTCGAAGCTCTTTCGGGCGATGGGGTCCGTGACCGCTCGGGACTCCATCTGGAGCAGGCTGGAGATGATCTGGAGGTTGTTCTTCACCCGATGATGAATCTCCTGAAGCAGGATCTCCTTCTCCCGCAGTGCGTCCTCCGCGACCTGACGCGCCTGGCGCTGGTCGGTGATGTCAGTGGCAACCACCCCGCTCGCGATGTGGCGTCCTTCGGGGTCCAGCAGGGGGAACAGGGTCGAAAGGTAGGTATGCTCCTCCGAGCCCTGGCGCCGAACCTCCTCCACCGTGTAAGGCCGCTGGCTGCCGGCCAGCCGTTCCAGACGCTGCCGAAACTCGGCTGCCGCATCGGCGGGAAGGACCTCCTCCAACCGCCGGCCCACGATTTCGGCGGGAGGTTTGCCCAGGGCCAGTTCCACCGACCGGCTGGCGATCAGGTAACGTCCCTCCCGGTCGAACAGCATGACAAGCGAGGGCGTGAACTGGAGGATCCCCCGCAACTGGTCGTTCAGGGTCTTCACCCGGCGCTCCGTTTCGCG
>CAIWAH010000157.1 GCA_903910585.1 uncultured Verrucomicrobiota bacterium | reverse complement strand
TTGATCCACGTCACCAGCTCCTCCTTCTGTTTGGCCTCATCCCGCGGGAGAAACAGGGCAGCCACCGAAATGGACACCGCCAGCAAGGGCACCAGCGCGAGCAGGGTGGTGTAGCCCAGGGATGCTGCCCGCGCCGGCCCGCGGTTTTTCAGGAAGTTCTGCCCGGCCAGAATCCAGAAATGCAGGAAGCGCTGCGCCCACGAAAGGCGGTGCTCATGCTCCGCGATCGCGTCGTCATCCATGAGCTGCCGCACCTGTGACTGCAACTGCTGCAACTTGGCCTGCTTCTCGTCCGCCATGCCCGGCACCCTACCGGGTGGCGGGGACGGAGCAATCCCGGGGAATCCGGCCCGGCCGGACCGTGGCCGAAGGCCGGATTTTTGGGTGGCCCGACGTCGGATTCGCTCCATCTTCTCCGTCATGGCCAACCTCATCACTCCTCCCCGCTGGCGCCTGACGGAACGCGACGTCACTCCCGAGTCCGTGTTCTGGAACCGCCGCGAGTTTCTTCGCCAGATGGGCTTTGCCGGCGTCGGTCTCGCGGGCGTGGCGGCCGGCGGACGCGCTTTGGCCCAAGTCACCAATGCGCCCGCCACCGGTGGGGCGGCGGTGCGAAATCCGCAGTTCAACGACCCCAAGCTGCGCCTGTCCGACTCCGAGGTCGTGCTGCACTACAACAACTTCTACGAGTTCTCGACCCGCAAGGAGCAGGTGCACCGCTTGGTGGACAAGTTCCAGATCACGCCCTGGCAGATCGAGGTCGGTGGGCTGTGCGAGAAACCGCTCAAGGCAGACGTTCGTGAGTTGATCGCCGAGTTTCCCCCGGAGGACCGGGTGTATCGGTTCCGGTGCGTCGAGGCGTGGTCCATGATTGTGCCGTGGACGGGATTCCCGCTGGCGAAGCTGCTGGCCAAGGTCCAGCCCAAGAGCGAGGCCAAGTTCGTGAAGTTCACCACGGCCGAAAAACGCGACCAGATGCCCGGCATCGCGCGGCTGCGGGAGTATCCGTGGCCCTACACCGAAGGCCTGCGTCTCGACGAGGCGATGCACGATCTCACGCTGGTCACAACCGGCATCTACGGCAAGCCGCTGCCCAAGCAGATGGGCGCGCCGCTCCGGCTCGTGGTGCCGTGGAAATACGGCTACAAGAGCATCAAGAGCGTCGTAAAGATCGAGTTGGTGGCCACCCAGCCGGCCACGCTTTGGGAAACGCTCGCGCCGGACGAGTATCCGTTCGAGTCCAACGTGGACCCGCGGGTGCCGCATCCGCGCTGGTCACAGGCCACGGAACGCCTCGTGGACACCGGCGACCGCGTGCCCACGCTGCCCTACAACGGCTACGGGGAATTCGTGGCGAAACTGTATGGGAAGGGGTGAGCATGTCGGCGACTGAACGACACCGGCGCTTTTTGCTCGCATTGCTGCTGTCGGTGGTTGGGTTGATGTCTGCCGGGTGTTCGCGTGTCAGCGAGCCGACCAACCCAAAGGAATTGGCGGGGCAATTTGAAGGGTTCTTCGGTTTCCGACCGCCTCCGACGGTGACTGAACTTCGGTCCAAAAGGGTTCAAATCGGTGACAGCCTCACGGATTGGATTTCATTCCGCTGCGATCAGTCCGTCTTCAGCGAGATTACCAACAGCAAGCAATTGAGGGCGATTGACGCTGATGGACGCTCGGGCGGCCCACGAGCCGACGTTTCGCATATTGCTGCCTCGCATCCCAACGCGCCGCGCTGGTGGCCAGCTTCGCCCGAACTGTCGATGAGTCGCCTGTTTTATCTGCCGCCTCCTGATGCGGGCTCCGGGTGGAATCGTGAGTATTACTTTTGGCGCGAGGAGGCGTCCGGAAAAGTCTTCGCCTTCTACCACATGTCACGGTGAGGGCACCCAATCCCGCCGATGTGGGCCGCAGAGTGGGATCAGTATTGGATGGCAGATTCCCGAGGTTATCGGTGATTGATGGGGGCAAAGGCCGTCGTGACCGAGCCTGCCTTGTCGCAGGAACACATTTCGAGATCGGATCTTCGCCTGTCAGCGACGCAGGCCTCAATACCACTTCAGCCGGAACCACGGGAACAGCACCTCGCTCACGGTGACCGCCAGAAACGTGCAGCTCACGATGCCGTTCAGTTTGAAAAAGGCGACGTTGATGGCCACCGGATCGCGCCGGCGGCGGGCGATGACGTGTTCCAGCAGCAGCAGGCCGAGGATCAGTGTGATGCCGATCCAGTAGGCGAGGCGGAACATGCACAGCGCGCCGAACACGGCCAGCAATGCCCACATGAACAGGTGCGCGAGGAAGGCCACGCCGAGCGCGTTCATCGGGCCCCAGCGGACGACGAGCGAACGCAGCCCCTGACGACGGTCGAACTCGTAGTCCTGCGTGGCGTAGATGATGTCGAAGCCGACCAGCCACAGGACCACCGCCAGCGCCAGCGTGAGCGGGACAAACGCGCTGAACGGCAACCACGGGCCCTTGGCGTCCACGCCCGGCAGGAAGCGGAATTCGCCCTCCACCGCCAGCCAGGCGCCAATCGGGGCGAGGGCCAGCGCGAGACCCAGCCAGACATGGGTGAAGTCCGTGAACCGTTTCGTGACCGAGTAAAAGCACACGAAAAACAACGCCACCGGCGACAGCTTAAAGCAGAGCGGGTTCAGGCCCCACGCCGCGGCGACAAATCCGGCCCCGCTGAGCGCGCACAGCGTGATCGCGCTCGCCAACGTGATTTCGCCGGTCACCAGATGCCGGCTCTGGGTGCGGGGATTCAGCGCGTCGAACTTGCGGTCCACGATGCGGTTGAAGGCCATGGCGCACGTGCGGGCGCAGACCATGGCCGCCAGCACGAGGAGAAACACCCGCCAGCCCGGCCAACCGTTGGTTTCCCGCGCCGCCACGACCATCGCCGCGAGCGCGAAGGGCAGGGCGAACACGGTGTGGCTCAGCTTCACGAAGCTGCCCCACTTGGTGACGGTCGAAAACATGGGCCTACTCTGGTTCATCCTGCCAGCGGGCCACAAGGTTGTGTGCCACGCCGAGGTGATCCAGCACCCGGCCGACCACGGTGTCCGCCACGTCCTGAACCGTCTTGGGCCGCGTGTAGTAGCTGGGATTCGCCGGCAAAATCTGGGCGCCGGCCTGGAGCAGCAGCTCGAAGTTCTTCACGTGAACCAGCGAAATCGGCGTCTCGCGGGGCACCAGCAGCAGCTTCCGCCGCTCCTTCAGCATCACGTCGGCGCAGCGGAGCAGGGAATCGCTGCTCAGCCCGTGGGCGATCCGGCCGAGCGTGCCCATGCTGCACGGGATGACGACCATCGCATCCGGCGGGTTGGAGCCGCTGGCGAACGGCACGTTCATGGACCGGTGACTGTGCTGGTGGACGCCGTCCCGCAGGCGCAGCCCTTCGGGCAGCTCGGTGGCCAGCACCTGCGGGGCATACTGGCTGAGCATGACATGGACCTCATGCACGGCGGGGTCCAACTGGTCGAGCAGCCGCTGGGCATACAGCGAGCCGCTGGCCCCGGTGATGGCGACAAGCAAACGCACGGGAACACAATGGGGTGCAAATGCTGAAAAGCGAGCCATGGCCGGACCCGAACGGGTGGCGGGGGAGGCGCACCCCATCGAAATGCCGCGGCCAAAGGCTGGGCCCTTTTTCGGAAGCGAATGGCAAAATGACTTGCGCTCCGGCGCGCGTTTGGAGCTTTAGCGGTTGTCCCCATCAGGCCATGCCCCGAAAATCACCAGCACGTCGCCCGTCAGGCTCGGCCGCGCCGGATTACCGGCTGCGGGACCAAGAACGGGCAGACGCGGGCCTTCCTGCTCCAACCCCAGTGAACACCCCATGCACCCCCGGCCAATGAACGGACCCAGGCCCTAACCGGAGGGCCCAGCCGGCATCAACGCGACATCAGATTATCACCCATCACTTGGTAATATTATGAAACACTGCACTATAGTCATGCTGTTGTGTTGTGCGAGGGCGATGGGGGCTGGGGAATTTCCCGCGACGGCCCTATTTGTCGCAACCAACAAAGGTGGGAGAGTGGATGCACCAATCACCGATCATTCCGGAAACAGGCTGAGCGGAGAACGATATCGAGTGCTGATCTACGGTGGAACGAGTGTCGAACGACTTATGCCTGTCTATACCGGAAGCCGGGAGGTGATGAAGGATGTGGGGTTGATGACCGGTGCCCAGGCCGGGTATTTTCGTCATCTTGACTATGTTCAATCTCCAAGGTTCGACTCCGTGGGACACTCGTGGCTCCAAGTCCGGGCCTGGGATTCCACGCTGGGGAGTTCCTATGAGGAAGTGGTGGCGCGCGGACTCGGAGGCTATGGACAGTCGGCGGCGTTCATTGCCTGGGGCACGGTGGATTCCGACATCCTTGGCGTGCCTTTGCCCATGGTCGGGCTCAAGTCCTTCAGCATCGCCCCCGTCGTTCCGGAACCAAGCACCTGGGCGCTGCTGGTGCTTGGCACCGGGGCTTTGCTCTGGCGGGGGCGTCGGCCCGGCCTGCGGTGAAATGCCAAAGCTGGATGCTCATCCAAAGATTCTGGCAGGGAACCAGATACACAATGACCGGCCCAAGTGAATTCACCGTTTTCGGCCATTCACCCACAACGCCAACGTGGCCCCAGGCATCTACCGCTGTCCCAGCAATCAATCCTACGGCGAGCTGGGGGCCGGCGTCACCCGCGCATCCGCAGCTACTCCATGAACGAGTTCATCGGCGAGAGCACCCGGACCGCGAACCGGCACAATCAGAGCCGGTCTGAGAATGAAGGCGAGGCCGCTTTCAACGCCGGAGTCCGTGAGCATTTCGACTGGGGAATGGGAGTGTTCAACCGGACGCACGCGGCGTTCGAGGGGCGAGCGACGGGTCTGCCGCTGGCGGCGGATTCTCCCTCTCCTGGGGGAGAGGGCCGGGGTGAGGGCGGGCCAACCGCCCTTCTGTCCACCCCACTGCGCAGATGGACTGAACGCCCGCCCTCACCCTAACCCTCTCCCCCAGGAGAGGGAAT
>CAIWAH010000156.1 GCA_903910585.1 uncultured Verrucomicrobiota bacterium | reverse complement strand
GCGTGGTCTATGCCGCGCAGGTGGGGCTCAATGTCGAACGGCTGGCGCTGGTGCGGCGATTGGCCCATCCACCGGAATTCGAGTTCGCCCGGGCAATCACCAACAGCGCCCTGCCGGTGGCCAAGACCATTCCCGCCGAGGATTCCCAGCAGCCGTTCGCAGGCTCGGACTTCTGGCTCAGCGACCTCGGGCTCGATTTCCTGCATTGGCCCGACCAGAAGATCCTCCGGCGCGACAAACCCGAAATGCGGAAGGGCCGTCCCTGCCGGGTGCTCGAAAGCAACAATCCCAAGGCGAAGGCTTACACCCGGGTGCGGTCCTGGGTGGACCTCGAAAACAAGGGCGTGATCCTGGCGGAGGCCTTTGATGCAACCGGCAAACTCGTCAAGCGCTTCAGCGTCGGCTCGGTCCAGAAAGTGGACGGCGAATGGCAGCTGAAGGACATGGAGATGATCGACGAGGTCCGCGGCAGCGAGACGCGCCTGGAGTTCGACCTGAAGGTGAAATGAGCAGCCCAGCCGGAGTCAGCCAAGGCTGAACTCCCCCAGGAGGCGTTCCACCCGCGCGACATCACCGGGCACATCCACCCCGACGCTGTCATGGTTCACCCGCGCGGCGGCGATGCTGATGCCGTTTTCCAGTGCCCGGAGCTGTTCCAGTTTTTCGGCGGCTTCCAGCGGTGACACGGGGAACGTGACCAACCGCAACAGCGTGGGCCGGCGGTAGCCGTAAATGCCCAGGTGTTTCAGGAACGGGAACGACTTCAGCCGGTCTGCCGGTTCCCGGTCCGTCACATCGCGGAGGTAGGGCACGGGATGCCGCGAAAAATAGAGAGCCCGTCCGTTCGCCGCCACGACCGCCTTCACGACGTTTGGGCTCTCGAACTCGGCCAACTCCTTGATTGGTGTGACGGCCGTGGACATCTCGTTGCCGTCGAGGGCTGCGGCCACCGCATCAATCACCGCGGGATCCATCAGCGGTTCATCGCCCTGGATGTTGATGTAGCCGTCCGCGACCACCCGGCCGGCAACTTCGGCGATCCGGTCGGTGCCGCTGGGATGGTCACCGCGGGTCATCTCCACCCGCGCGAACTGGCTGGCCACTTTGGCGATCCGGTCATCGTCCGTCGCGACGATGACCTCGGCCAGCGACTTCGCGAGGCGGCAGCGTTCCACCACGCGCTGGATGAGCGGCCGGCCGGCGATGGGATGCAGCGGCTTGCCGGGAAAACGGGTCGAGGCGTAGCGGGCAGGAATGACTCCGATCAGCTTCACGGCGGGATTCAGGCACGGTCGCCGGACGGGGTGAACCGGAAAGTGGCCGGAAAGCGCGTCCGGGAATCGCCCGCCCAAACTCACCCGGCCGCGGCCCGACGGATCAGTTCAGCACGAACTGCACATCCTTGGACTCGAGCCGCAGGTTCTCCGGCATCTGCTTCGGGTCCAGCCGGACGACCACGCGGTGATTGCCCGCGGCGAGTTCCACGCTGCTTTCGCCGGGCCCGCCGGCGCGTTTGCCGTCCACCCACAGCTCAGTGCCCGGTCCGGCCGCGAGGTTGAAGCGCACTGCGCCGGCCTTGGCCGTGGTCACTTCCGTGGCGGCAAAGACCCCGTGCCGTGACGACCAGCCTTCCGCCTGGAGCGCCTGTCCGATGACCCGTTTGGAAACGACGCCGTTCACCAGTGCGAACGCGGACTGCCACCGTTGGTCATCGCGCTTGGCCATGACCGGCCACAATTCCTGACCGGCCTGCGCATCGGTGTGGAAGGTCTGCGCAAACTGCCAACGACGGGCCACGCCACCCTGCGCGGCGTCGAAATCGCCGGGCTTGCCCAGCTTGGAAAGGAACGCGAAGAGGTCCAGCTGCTCCTGCTCGTTCAACGGGTCCAGCAGACCGCCGGGCATCAGTGAAAGCGTGCCCTGCTCGCGCTTCGAAATGTCAGCCTTGGCAATGGCCTGCTCCTGGCCGGCCGCATTCCGCAGGATGACTTCCTGGCCGGTTTCCCGGGCGAGCGTGCCCGTGTATTCCGTGCCGTCCTTGGTGGTGACGATCAGCGAGTGATAGCCCTCCTTGATCTTCACGTTGGGAAGCAGCACGGACTCGACGAGGTAGTCGATCGGTGCGCTCGCGCCGATGCTCGTCATGTCCGGCCCGACTTTCGCCCCGGCCCCGCCGATTGCATGGCAGCTCTGGCACGCCAAGTCTTGCCGGCGGTAAATCCATTCGCCGCGATACGGATCGCCTTTGGTGGCGGCCTTGCCGGCGATTTCCTTGACCAGTTCCGCGCTCGCCGCCGCGGTGTCGGAGGCGAGTCCGGCGCCTTTTGCGAGCGCGATGACGAGATCCACCTCGTTGCGGCCGCCTTCCCGGGCGGCCCTCATGCCCGCCTTGGCCGAGGCGGCGGAAAGCCCCTGTTCTGGCAGCGCCTCGGCAATCTGTTTGCCGGCGCCCTTGGCCGTCAGGACCGAGCGCCAGAATTCCAGGGCAACGGTCTCGTCCGTCGTGGACTTGGCCTGCTCAACGATGGCCGGCAGCGCCTTGCCCAGATCCAGCGCGGCCAGACTGCCCACGGCCTGCCGGCGAACAACGGCGTCACGGTCCGCCGCCGACAGCTTCACCAGCGC
>CAIWAH010000155.1 GCA_903910585.1 uncultured Verrucomicrobiota bacterium | reverse complement strand
TTCAGCCGCGCCACTTTGCCGTCGTCAAACTTCCCGGAGTCCTCGTCGTCGGTTTCCTCAATGTCCCATTCCTCGCCCGAACCGCCCTTGCCGGAAACCTCACGCCGGGCCTCTTCCCAGGCGGAATCCCGCTTCTCCTTCGGCTCCGCCTTCTTGGCCGCCTCCTTGGCCGGAGCGGTCAACGGGAAGTCCACTTCGACCAGGAACACGGCGCCGAACCCGTCGATGAACAGCGCATCCAGGTCCGAGCGGCCGCCAAAGCGGATGTCACCGAAGTCAAAGCGGAAGCGTGAGTTCCCCTTGTTCTCCGGCGAAGCGGCCTTCTGCAGGACCCGCGACATGATCGTGAGGTCCTCCCGGATTTCGCCCACCTTTTCGGCTGTCGTGTCCGGCGCCGGGATCACCAACGTGCGGCTCACATTCGGACCACCGGCATCGAGGCGGAAGGTCTTCACCCGCTTTTGCACATCGCGCATGGCCCGGGCGACTTCCTCGTGGGCGCCGCGAAGCTCATCCTGCGCCTCACGCAACGCTTCCCGGACCGGGCTGGGATCCCCGTCGATCTCGGTTTCCACCTCGATTCGGGCGACGGGCACCGCCGGCGCCACCGGGGCGGCTGGCGCTGGCGGGGGCACCTGCGCACGCAGGGTTGGAGCGGTCACGACAGCGGCCAGTGCCAGCAGCACGGCCAGACGGATACGGAACGGGTGTTTCATGGTTTTTCTTTGGACAGGGAGGAATCAAGCGCGCCACCGGCGTCGGTGCCGGCGGGCAAATAGGAGGCGAGGAGGTTGAGCTGGGATTCCGCCTGCTGGAATCCGGCACCGGTCTTTCGCGCCAGCGCGTTCAGGCCGCTTTTCACCTCGGCCAAATCGTCGGAATGCTGCCGGTTCAGCGCATCCAGCGCGGCAATCCAGTCGCGGCGTTCTTCCGAGCGGGCCGCGTTGAACTGCCGGCCAAACTCCGCCAGGAACTGCCGGTTCTGTTCCGTGGTGGCCGCCACCGTCGCCGCCGCCATCGCCTTCAGATCGTCTTCGTGACGTTGCCGCAGGTCCGTGGCGATCTCGGCCCGCGCCGCCGCGATCTGCCGGGCCACTTCCTCACGGCTGACTCCGGTGACACGGCCCGCGGCAAATCCGGCGAACAACACGACCGAAGCCGCCAATGCCCAACGGACCGCCGGCACGGCGAACCACGTCCGCTCGCGCCGGGCCGGCAGGGCGAGCGTGGCGTGATCGGCGTCGAGCAGACCCATCGTCGCCCGCCACTGTTCCACCCGTTGCCGGCATTCGGGGCATTCCCGCAGATGTCGGTCCGCCTCCCGGCGGGCGGAAGGCGCCAGTTCGCCGTAGAGAAAGCTCATCCACTGCTCGTTTTCGGGATGTTTCATGGGAAATCTTGCTCGAAGGTCAGTGTGGGTGTCCCGGTGCGGCTCCGAGACGTTTCAGAATTCCTCCCAGGCGGTCCAGCGCTTCGAACATGCGAGATTTGACCGTGCCTTCGGGAATGCCCAGCACGTCGGCAATCTCGTGGAACTTCAGGCCCTCGTAGTGCCGCAGCACGACGACCTCGCGGTAGGATTCGGGCAATTGCAGCAGGGCCCGCCGGACGATTTCGGCCTGCTCCAGCTTTTCAACGACCTCCGCCGGGGAAAGGCCGCTTCCGGGAAACTGCACCGCCCCGCCCTCGCCGCCGTCCTCCGTCTCCGGTTCGAGCGGATGCTCCGGCCGCCGCCGCCGCAGGCGAATTTCGTCGTGGCAGAGGTTGATGGCGATGCGCCAGAGCCAGGTGGAGAACTTGGCCGCCGGCTGATAGTCCCTCCGTCGCGAGAACACCCGGCTAAACGCTTCCTGAGCAAGGTCTTCCGCCCGATGCAAATCCCCGGTCATCCGAGCGCACAGGCGCTGGATTGGCTGTTCCCAGCGCTCCACCAGTTGGGCAAAGGCCGCGTGGTCGTCCGCGTTTTGCACGCGCCACATCGCCTGCTCGTCGGTAATGGCAAATGACCAGGTCATCCGTCTCGCCCGGTGCAACGTCGTGGGCGTCCGGTTGGTTCGGAAATATTTCGCGGGAGGTAAAGTCAGCGCCCGAAATCGCCGATGTCCGCCTCAGAGTGGCCAAGGATTGGCCCCAAAAACTCGCCATGGATCGGAACCTTACCCGCCTCTTCGCCTCTCTGGCGCTTACTTCGCTGCTGCTGCGGGCCGATGACCACGGCCAGCCAGCCACCCCGCCGGAGGCCCCCCACCCGGAAGCCCACGCGCCCACACCGCACTCGGCCACCGAGGTCAAAACCGCGCGGCTGCTCCGCGAAACCGCCCTCGCCCTCCTCAAGGAAGGCAATGCCCGCTTTGCCTCCGGCCGCCCGCAGCATCCCCATCTTGACGGCACCCGCCGCCACGATCTGGCCCGGCATGACCAGACGCCGCTGGCCACGGTGCTGGCCTGTTCCGATTCCGTGGTTCCGCCCGAACTCATCTTCGACCGCGGCCTGGGTGATTTCTATGTCGTCCGCGTCGCCGGCCACGTGGCCGCCGAACCCGCCCTCGCCAGCGTCCAATTCGGCGTGGCCGAGCTGAACACGCCCCTCCTCATCGTCCTCGGCCACAGCCACTGCAGCGCCCTGGCCGCAGCCGCCGGCGGAACCCTTGCCGACGGCAGCCTGGCGAACTTGGCCCCGCACCTGGAGCCGGCAGTGACCGCCGCCCGCCTCAATCCGGTCCCCAATCTCCTCGCCGCCGCCGTGCGTGCGAATGTCACGCTCACCGCCACCCGGCTCGTCCAGGATTGCCCAGAAGTGCGTGCCGCCGCGGTGGCTGGCCGGCTCACCGTTTTGGGAGCGATCTGCGATCTCGACACCGGCGCCGTTGAATGGCTCAACCCGCTGGCCGATTCGCAGCCCGCTCCCGTCAGTTTTGTGCGCCCGGCGCCCGCCCCTGCCCCGGCTCCGGCGCTTCCTGCCCACGCCGCCCCGGTCCCGCCCCCAGCCCATCACCACGACGAGGAAGCCACCGCGGCAGCCGCGGCCCACGAGGAGACTCCGCACGCTGCGGAGCCCGCCCACGCCCCGGCCAAGACCGCCAAACCGGCTCCTCACCACCCGGCCCCTGCCGCGTTCGCGGCCGATCCGGATGCGGATCTTGAACTCGCCCGCACGCCGAGGCCCCAGGCCGCCCCGCCGGCCGTCGTGCCCCGGACCGAATCCGGCAAAAGGACCATCAAGGCACCGGCGAAGCCCAACCGGGAATCGCTCCTGCTCAATCCTCCAGTTTCCAGCACAACACCCATTGGCGGCGTCGCCCGGCACCAAGCCGGCACCACCAAAGACAATCATTGAGTCAACTACACACTGACCCACCCGCCAATGGGTGTTGGCGATGACCTCGGCGGCCAGAATTCCGATTGGCCGCCGTTCCCTTTTCCCCGGATGCTCCCCGCGTGTCCCATCGCGTTGATTCCGCTTCGGTCCGGGAGCCCGGCCGCTGGTCTCCGTTTGGCCTCGGGCTGACGAAACCCAAGCATTTCCGCGACATGGCAAAGATCGCGTGGAAGAACCGCGACAACCTCGGCCATGCGTGGAACGTCCTCAGCAAGGGCGTCTGCGACGGTTGCGCCCTCGGCGTCGCCGGGCTCCACGACTGGACCCTCAACGGCATCCACCTCTGCATGACGCGCCTGAATCTGCTCCGGCTGAACACCATGCCGGAGTTGGATCATTCACGGCTGGCGGACCTCGCCCGCCTGCGCCGGGAACTGACCGAAGCGCGCTCGGCACCGCGTGACACCGACTGGGACAATGCCCAACTCCGCGAACTCGGCCGGCTCGCCTACCCAATGCTGCGCCGGCGGGGTGAACCGGGCTTTCGCCGCATTTCCTGGGACGAAGCCAACGAACGTATCGCCCGCCGCCTGCGCGCCACCGATCCCCAACGGCTGGCCTTTTTCATCACCGCCCGCGGCGTCACCAACGAGGTCTATTACGTCGCCCAGAAGGTCGCCCGTTTTCTCGGCACCAACCACGTGGACAACGCCGCCCGGCTGTGTCACGCGCCCAGCACCGGCGCGATGAAGCACGCCGTGGGCTACGCCGCCAGCACCTGCAGCTATCGCGACTGGCTGGGCACGGACCTGATCGTCTTCTTTGGAGCAAACCCGGCGAACGACCAGCCGGTGACGACCAAATATCTCCACGAGGCCAAAAAGCTCGGAACCAAGATCGCCCTCGTGAATCCGTATCTGGAGCCGGGCATGAAGCGCTACTGGGTGCCCAGCTCGCCGCGGAGCGCGCTGTTCGGCACCGCTCTCGCAGACTGGTGGTTCCCGGTCACCCAGGGCGGCGACATCGCCTTCCTCCACGGCGTGCTCAAGGAACTGCTCGAACACGGCGGGATCAATGAAGCCTTCGTCCGCGAGCATGTGAACGCCGAAAGTTGGGCCGAACTGCGCGCCCATCTCACGGCCCTGAATTTTGACCAACTCACCGCCGCCGCCGGCCTGCCGCGCAGTGCAATGACGGAATTCGCCGACGTGTTGCGGGGCGCGAAGAACGCGGTCTTCGTCTGGAGCATGGGCATCACTCAGCATGCCTATGGTGGCGATGCCGTCTCCGCCGTGCTGAATCTCGGGCTCGCCCGCGGCTACGTCGGCCGGCCGAAGAACGGGCTTGTGCCCATCCGGGGCCACAGCTCCGTCCAAGGGGGCGCGGAAATGGGCTGTTATTCCACCGCCCTGCCCGGGGGCAAACCGATCACGGCAGAGAACCGCGCCGCGCTGGCGGCCGAATACGGCTTCCCGATTCCCGATGGGCCCGGCCTGACGTCCGTCGAAATGGTGGAAGCCTGCGCCCGCGGCCAGCTCGATGTCCTCTACTGTGTCGGCGGCAATTTTCTCCGCACGCTGCCCGAGCCGGATTACGTCGCGGCGGCCATGAGCCGCGTGCCACTGCGGGTCCACCAGGACATCCTGCTCACCGACCAGATGTTCCTTGATCCGGCCGACGAGGTGATCCTTTTGCCGGCCAAAACCCGTTACGAACAGGACGGGGGCGGTATCGAAACCACCACGGAACGGCGCGTGGCCTTTTCGCCGGAAATACCCCGGCAAGTCGGCGAAGCCAAGGCGGAGTGGCGCATCCTCCGCGATCTCGCCGCCGCGGCGTGGCCGGAGCGCGCCCACCTGCTCGGCTGCGAAAGCGGTCCGGAAATCCGCACCGAAATCGCCCGCGTGGTGCCCTTCTACGCCGGCTGCGAAACGCTCACCAAAACCGGCGACGCCATCCAGTGGGGCGGCGAACGCCTGTGCGACCACGGCCGCTTCGCCACCGCCGACGGCAAGGCTCATTTCAAAGTCATCGCCCTTCCGGCTTCACCCGTGGCGCCAGCCGAAGGCGCGGACGTATCGCCCGGCTCCGCCGCCCGCCGTTTCGTCGTCTCCACCCGGCGCGGCAAGCAGTTCAACACGCTGATCTACGACGAGACCGACCCGCTGACCGGCGCGCCCCGCGACGCAGTGTTCATGGCTCCGGAAGATGCAGCGGAACTTCACCTCGCCCGCGGCGACCGCATCGTCCTGGCCAACGCCACCGGGCGCTTCACCGGGACCGTTTTCCCGGCGCCCATCGCGCGGGGCAACCTCCAGGTCCATTGGCCCGAGGGCAACGTCCTCCTGCCCCGGGGCGTAACCGACCCGAACAGCGGCGTGCCCGATTACAACGCCTGGGTTGCGGTCCTCCCCGTTGGCCCGACGACCGCCGGCTGACACGGCGCTCCGCCGGCGATCGGACGCGACCCGGTTCCGCGGCGTTTGCCGCTTGCCCCGCGTCCCCGGCTTGAGTTTCCTCCCGGGCACTCCCCGATTTCTATGAAATCCCAACTCTCCCTGGCCACGTTTGCCTGCGTGGCAAGCCTCGTCACCGGCACCGCCCTCTTCGCCCAAGAGGCCCAGCCCTTGCCAGTCCAACCGGGCGGCAAGCTCCCCGGCAAGGTGGCCATCCAGCTCGTCAAGGTGGCCGATGGCCTGGTGGACCCGGTCCATGTCTCCGCGCCGAACGACGGTTCGGGCCGCCTCTTCGTCTGCGAACGGCCCGGCGTTGTCCAGATCATCAAGGACGGCAAGGTGCTCAAGAAGCCGTTCCTCGACCTCAAGGACAAGACGCTCAGCTCCTTCCTGGAGGAGGGCCTCTACGCGCTCGAGTTCCACCCGAAGTTCAAGGAGAATGGCCTGTTCTACGTGAGCTACGCCGACCTCTGGTTCAACGGCGCCACGCTGATCACCGAATACCGCGTCTCGAAGGACGACCCCAACAAGGCCGACATGGACAGCGCCCGGGTGATCCAGCATGTGGATTTCCCCTACTGCAACCACCACGGCGGCAAGATCGCCTTCGGACCCGATGGTTACCTTTACCACGGCGTGGGCGACGGCGGCTGGGAAGGCGACGTGATCAGCGCCGGCCAGGACCTGCACACCTGGCTCGGCAAGATGCTCCGCATCGACGTGAACTCGCGGACGCCGGACCGCCCCTACAACATCCCGGCCGGCAACCCGTTCATCACCCTGCCGCAGCAGATGGTCCTCTTCGGCGTGAGCGAACTGGCCTTCTCCAAGATCCATCCCAAGGCCAAGCCCGAGATCTGGGCCTACGGTCTCCGCAATCCCTGGACGTTCTCCTTCGACCGCAAGACCGGAGACTTCTACATCGCCGACATCGGCCAGAACCACTGGGAGGAAATCAACTTCCAGCCCGCCTCCAGCAAGGGCGGCGAGAACTACGGCTGGAAGCTCATGGGTGGCAGCCATCCCTTCCCCATCGAACTGGAAAAGGGCGCCCCGCGCGTCGGCGTGCTGCCCATCGCCGAATACAGCCATGTGGACCAGGGCATCTGCGTGATCGGCCTCGGCGTCTATCGCGGCAAGGACTACCCGTCGCTGGATGGCGTGTATTTCACGGCCGACTGGGGCTCCGGCAAGGTCTGGGGCCTGAAGCGGGACGCCGCCGGCAAATGGCAGATGCAGGAACTGCTCGACCTCGACACCCCGCTGCGCCCGACCGGCGCCGGTGAAGATCCCGACGGCAACCTCTACGTCACCCACGCCACCGCCAACTACGGCGGCCCCGTGGACCCCTACACCAGCGATCGCGGCGCCGTGTGGAAGATCGTGGCCGCCGACAAGGTGCCCGCCGGCGCGCAGGTGGCGCCGTTGCAAAAGTGACTCCGCAGTCTGAACCGTTCGTCACTGACCGGACCGTCACATGAGACCACAGATCGCCGGATTATTGCTGCTTTGGGCGGCCCTTGCCGCTTTCGCTGAAGACCCGCCGGCAGCGCCTGCAGCCCCGCCCGCCGATCCGCACGCCGGCCACGCCGCCTCGGGCATCAAGAAGGAGCTGATCGAGGGAATCACCCCGGCCGACTTCCTGCGGTTGGGGGACAAGCCGAACACGGTGAAGATCACGCTGGCGGCCGCCTTCACCGCGGACAACTACGGCATGAACTTCAACGGATACTCCAAGGGCAAGGCGATCTACACGATTCCCAAGGGCTGGACCGTGGACGTGACCTTCATCAATCCGAGTCCTGTGCCCCACAGCGTCATCGTCGTGGAGAAGGACATGGTGCGGAAGTTCCAGATGGGACAGCCGGCCTTCACCGGAGCCTCCGTGCCGAACCCCGCGGTGGGGATGGCGTTGAAGAAGACCGCGTTCACGTTCGTTCCCGACGAGGCGGGGGACTACGTCTTCGCGTGCGGCTTTCCGGCCCACGCCATCAATGGCCACTGGGTTTCGCTCAAGGTCAGCGAGGAGGCCAAGGCCGCCACACTCAAGCTCGGCGACGCGGAAGCGGTGGAAGCCAAATAGCCACAGACGGCCGGCGAAGCCGGTTCACTTGGCGGGCGTCACGGCCGGCGTGGCGGCGCGGCCGAAGAGGGGCAGCGACTTCTTGACCGAGTGGAAGACGCCCCACGCGAGCGGGATTCCCACCAGCAGCCAGGCCAAGGTCAGTTTCAGCGGTTTCATGGTTCAGTGCGCGGGGGTTTCCGCGAGGTGATGCCGTTCGTGGACCGGCCGGATCATCAGGTTGGCAACCAGGCCAATCACGAGCAGCACCGCCATCAGGTAGAGGGTGAGGTTGTAAGCTTCCGCCCGGGGCACGCCGGCGTTCTTTTGGGCGGTGGAGAGGTAGTTCACCAGCGACGGTCCGACGACCGCGGCAATGGACCAGGAGGTGATCAGGCGACCATGGATGGCCCCCACCTGGTAGGTGCCGAACAGATCGCGAAGATAAGCCGGGATCGTCGCGAACCCGCCGCCATACATGGAGATGATCACCGCGGTGATCCCCACGAAAAGTGCCTGCTGCCCGCTCTTTTGGGCGAAAGGGATCAGGCAGTAGAGCAGCGCCCCCAGCAGAAAGAAGATGCAGTAAACCGTCCGCCGTCCGGTCAGGTCGGACACCGACGACCAGGCAAAGCGTCCCCCCATGTTGAAAAGGGACAGCAGGCCCGCGAAACCGCCCCCGACGGCCGCGCTGACGCCGAACAAGTCCTGGCACATCAGCGAGGCCTGTCCGAGGATGCCGATGCCGGCACTCACGTTCATGCACAGGACGACCCAGAGCAGCCAGAACTGCGGCGTCTTCCAGGCCGTGTCCACGCTGACATGCGCGCGCGTCACGAGCGCCCGGGTCTGCACCGGCGGCGTCCAACCATCGGGCTTCCAGCCCTCGGCCGGCACCCGCACGAGCCAGGCGCCGAACAGCATCGCGACCGCATACAGCACGGCCATGGTCACAAAGGCCTCGGCCACTCCGAGGCCGGCCGGAGACCGGAAACGCTCCATCAGCTGGACGCCGAGGGGGGAGCCGATCAGCGCCCCGCCACCGAAGCCCATGATCGCCATGCCGGTCGCCATGCCCGGACGGTCCGGGAACCACTTCATCAGCGTCGAAACCGGCGCGATGTAGCCCAACCCCAGTCCGATGCCGCCCAGAAATCCGTAGCCGAAGTAGATCAGCCAGAGGAGGTGCAGCTTCACGCCCAACGCGGAGACCAGCAGCCCGCCGCAGAAACAGGCCGCACTCGCAACCATCGCCTTACGGGGGCCGTTCCGCTCAATCCATTTGCCGAACACCGCCCCCGACAACCCGAGCATGAACAGCGCGATCGAGTATATCCAGCCCACCTGCGGAATCGTCCAGTCCTTCCCGGCCAGCGACTCGGTGAGGCCCAGCAGGCGCGTCAGCGGCACGTTGAAGACGCTGAAGCCGTAAACCTCGCCGATGCACATGTGGACGGCGATCGCGGCCGGCGGCACCAGCCAGCGCGAATAGCCGGGTTCGGCGACGGTGGCCTTCCGGTCGAGAAAACTCATGGGAACGCGGAAAGGGTCCCGAACTGCCCGGCGTTGGCAAGCTCCCAGCCATACAGTTGCATCAGACCATCGTGAGCGAGCAGGTGAGCCGCAAAGTGCTGCCGGCATCTTGCCGGCAGCGGCGGCACGGGGCGGCCACGAATTGGACCCAGCTGGCGAATCGGGCCGAAGGCTTCTGGGCTTCAGCCCACACCCTGGGCAGTGGCCTCCGGCCAGAGCTAAAGCCCGCACCGCACGTTCACTGGGGCAGTCGTCGCCGATTCACGGGGCTTGCCGGTTCGAAACCGGCAGCACTTTGGCGGCGGCCCTGGGCGGACGCATGCCGAGTCCAGAGCCGCCCCGCCATTCCGGCAACTTCGGGGGGCGTTTGCCGAAGCCAGCCTCCCCGCCCATCTTCCCGCGCATGACGATCACGCCCGCTGAACTGGCCGCTTGGCTGAAGGAACCGACCGCGCCCGCCCTGCTCGATGTGCGCGAACCCGGCGAGCACGGCTTCTGCGCCCTGCCCGGCTCCCGGCTTCTGCCATTGGGCGAACTCGCCGAGCGCGCCGACGAGCTGGCCGACTGGCGTGACCGGGAAATCGTCGTCTATTGCCATCACGGCGTCCGCAGCGCCCACGCCATCGGGATCCTGCGCCACTTCGGCTTCACCCGCCTCATCAACCTCACCGGCGGCATTGACCGCTGGAGTCTGGAAGTGGACCCGCAGGTGCCGCGCTACTGATTGGCGGAGCGGTTGGCGGAGTCCGGCTTTTCGGCGGTCGGAGCAGCGTCCATCGCCGCCAAACACCGTTGGGCCAATTCGGCGAGGTTTGAGTCGGGCAGGCGCGCACGGATATCCTGGGAAGCTCCGGAGGTTTCGTCGGATGGCGACCGGTTCGAGCCCAGCACCGACTGGGGCCAAAATGCCACCAGCGAAACGGGGCAAACGTCGGCGGCCTTGATTCGGACTTCGCCGGGTCTCCGAACCGTCGGACTCCGTGAATTCCGGAGTGAATCCTCCGAAGCGGCCGGAATCAGCCCATACCGCTTGGCCAAAACTGGATCCATCATCAGGTTTCTCTGCACCAATGGTGGAAACAGAATCTGAGCCTCGGCCAGTTGATGCACCGTTTCGCGGGCGGACCGAGCCTTCGGACCAAGGGACGTCAACCACAGCAGCAATGGCCCCGACGTCTTGGCGTTGGTCAGGCCAGGAACAACCAGTTCGATCCATCGTGCGTCCGAACCGGCAATGGCCGCAAAGACGGCCGCACTCTCTCGCTGCAGATCCGGCCACGACAAAAGCGGCACCATTCGCGGAGCCAGGGCGGCGGCATTGGTGCCCATCCGCTCGATGCACTGGAGGAGTGTGCGCGTCCGCGGTGTTGTCCAAAGCGTTGCAGTCTTCGACCGGTTGGTCGTGTTTAGCAGCAGTTCACCAACAAATCCCACGCCCCAAGCAGACCGCATCAGAGGCTCAAACCGAGTTCTGCCCAACGCGGACAGCATGTCTTCTCCCTCCTGTGCGGGCAGTTTTCGCCAATGTGGCTCCAACACCCGTTCCGGCGGATACTTCACAGGATCGAGAAGCGCGAGCGCGACGCCCCCGGCAGCGCCGCACCCGGGCGCATCGGAGTTTGACCATGATTCCAGCACCTTGATCAGCTCAGGAGGAATTGGCCGGTGATCCAGAATCCGTTCGGCCAACCGGAGACAGAATCCGAATCCGGCATAGGCACCATTTCGCTCCATCGCCCCGGCTGCGATCTGCGCATCTCCATCGGAAATTGGATCGAAAGCTGCGAGCAGAGAGGCTGCGTTCATGCTCGCCACGGGTTGGGTGTAAGCAGCGATCTGCCTGAGTAGCGGCTGGTATTCCCGCCGTTGCCGCACAGATTCGGGTTCAACCTGCAGTATCCACCAGTGCCGGCGGTCAGCATCCATCCGATTCCATCGTTCGACCATCCCGGCTGCCACCAGCGGGTGGTTTGCGTGACTGACCAGCCAAGCCAAGGCGTCCCATCTGGGACCAATGTATTTCGGCACCCGACTCCGAATACCATCAGGCAGATTCTCCCGAACCTCCTCCCACTTCACCCCGAAATCCGACAATCCCCTCTCCATCGAACTCACCGCAATCGGCGCCACTTGCGAAACATCGTTCAGGCGTGCCATTCGCTCCGCCTGCTCCTCCTCGATGGCCTCGCCCCACTGCCAGGTCGGGAAGTAGTAGCCCTCCCCCTTCCCCCGTCCCAGACCAAGCAGCCACACCGCTCCGATCAATACCGCCGCAGCGATCATCAACGCCAATGCCCGGCGACTGGATGGACCGTTCATATGTTTCCCATGACCAGAGGTTTCATACTCAGCATTCCACCGCGCCACTAAAGTCACGCGCTGGCGCAGTGGCACCGCCCGTCTGGCTCAATCCGACACAGCCGGCCGGAATTCGTCACGCATTTCGGCCCAAACCCCTCGGTTTGGCCGGCACAGCCCATGCAGACCAAGGCCCATGAACTTCGACAAGTGGACCATCAAGGCGCAGGAGGCCCTCCAGGCCGCCCAGAACCAGGCGCAGGAACGCTCGCATCAGCAGCTCGACGGCGAGCATCTCGCGCTGGCATTGGCGGAACAGGAGGACGGCTTCGTGCCGCAACTGCTCCAAAAGCTCGGCGTGAAGGCCGGCAGCTTCACGGCGGACCTCGATGCGGAGCTCAACCGCCGCGCCAAGGTCCAGGGTGCCTCGCAGGTCTATCCCTCACAGGATTTCCAGAATGTCCTCAACGCCGCGCCCAAAGAAGCCAAGGCGCTGAAAGACGAGTTCGTTTCGACGGAGCACCTCTTGCTCGCGCTGCTCGACCAAGGCGGCGATTCGTTGAAGAAGCTGTTTGCCAAACACAGCCTCAAGCGCGACGCCGTGCTGAAAGCCCTCGCAGATCTGCGCGGCAACCAGCGCGTCACCGACCAGAATCCCGAGGACAAGATCCAGACGCTTGAAAAATACGGCAAGGACCTCACCGCCTTCGCCCGCCAGGGAAAGATTGATCCTGTCATCGGTCGCGACGACGAGATCCGCCGCGTGATGCAAGTGCTTACGCGGCGCACGAAGAACAACCCCGTCCTCATCGGCGAACCCGGCGTGGGCAAGACCGCCATCGTGGAAGGGCTCGCCAAGCGCATCGTGGACGGCGACGTGCCGGAATCCCTGAAGCAGAAGCGCGTCATCGCGATGGACCTCGGCGCGATGATCGCCGGGGCGAAGTATCGCGGCGAGTTCGAGGACCGGCTCAAGGCCTTCCTCAAGGAGGTCACCGCCAGCGAGGGGCAGATCATCCTCTTCATCGATGAGCTGCACACCATCGTGGGCGCCGGCAAGACCGAGGGCTCGGCGGACGCGGCGAACATGCTCAAGCCGCAGCTCGCCCGGGGCGAACTTCGCTGCGTGGGCGCCACCACGCTCGACGAGTATCGCAAATACGTTGAAAAGGACCCGGCGCTCGAACGGCGCTTCCAGCCGGTCCACGTCGCCGAGCCGAGCGTCGAAAGCACCATCGCGATCCTGCGCGGCCTCAAGGAACGCTACGAGACGCACCACGGCGTGCGCATCCAGGACGCCGCACTGGTCGCCGCCGCCACGTTGTCGCACCGCTACATCAGCGACCGTTTCCTGCCCGACAAGGCCGTGGACCTCGTGGACGAGTCCGCCTCGCGCCTGAAGATGGAGCTCGATTCCAAGCCGACCGAACTCGACCAGTTGGACCGGCAGATTCTCCAGCTGCAGATCGAGCGCACGTCGCTTGCGAAGGAAAAGGACGACGCCAGCAAGGAACGGCTCAAGAAGCTCGACGCGGAACTGGCGAACCTGAAGGAACAGTCGTCCACGCTCACCGCCCAATGGCAGAACGAAAAGGCCGCCATCAACGCCGTCAGCCTCATTCAGGCCCAACTGGAGCAGGCCAAAGCGGAGCTGGAACAGGTCCGGCGCAAGGGCGACCTGAACAAGGCCGCGGAAATCCAATACGGAAAGATTCCTGAGCTGGAGCGGAAGCTCGCCGCCGTAGGACAGGCTGCCAGCCTGTCAGGTAGCGCGGGCAGCTTGCCCGCGGAGAACGCCGCTGAAGCGAAGTCCGGCCGGGATGGCAACCCGCCCTACGCGGCAGGCAGGCTGCCTACCCTCCTGCGGCAGGAAGTCACCGACGAGGACATCGCGAAGGTCGTCGCCTCCTGGACCGGCATTCCGGTGACCAAGATGCTTGAGGGCGAACGCGAGAAGCTCGTGAAGATGGAGCACCGCCTCGCCGACCGCGTCATCGGCCAGGCCCAGGCGATCAAGGCCGTTTCCGATGCCGTGCGGCGGGCGCGTTCCGGTCTCGGGGACCCGAACCGTCCCATCGGCTCGTTCATCTTCCTTGGCCCGACCGGTGTCGGCAAAACCGAGCTGGCCCGGGCGCTCGCCGAATTCCTGTTCGACGACGACCAGGCGATGGTCCGCATCGACATGTCGGAATACATGGAGAAGCACACCGTCGCCCGGCTCGTCGGCGCGCCTCCGGGCTATGTCGGCTACGAGGAAGGCGGCCAGCTCAGCGAAGCCGTCCGCCGCCGGCCGTATTCCGTGGTGCTCTTCGACGAGATCGAGAAGGCCCACCACGACGTCCTCAACGTGCTGCTCCAGGTGCTGGACGACGGCCGCCTCACCGACGGCCAGGGCCGCACCGTGGACTTCAAGAACACCATCGTCATCATGACGTCGAACATCGGTTCGCCGATCATCCAGGAATACTTCCTCGACGGCCGCACCACCGTCGGCGCGCGCTCGGTGATGGAGGACAAGGTCATGGGCGAACTGAAAAGGCACTTCCGGCCCGAGTTCCTCAACCGCGTGGA
>CAIWAH010000154.1 GCA_903910585.1 uncultured Verrucomicrobiota bacterium | reverse complement strand
TGGGCCGGTCGCGTCCACGACGAACCGCGCATCAATCTTCACCGGCTCGCCGCCCCGGTGTCCCTCGAGACGCGCCCCGGCGGGTCCGAACCTCGCCTGCGTCAGTTCCGTCTGGTCGAGGTAAGACGCCCCGGCCGCCGCCGCTTCCCGGGCGAGGAAATGATCGAAATCAGGCCGATACCACTGGGTGTCGGCCACTTCGTCGTTGGGACTTGCCGCCACCAGCAGCTCACGGGACCGGTCGGCCGTGGAAACCCATCGTTCACCCGGCCGGTGATGGTAAAACGCGAAGCCGCGCTTCAGGCCGCAGCCGATTCCGGGATAGGTCCGCTGCCAGGTTCCCCATTTGCAGAGCGGCTCCAGGCGCGGCAGGCCATAGCGAATCGCCAGCCGCTCCAGCAGCAGATTGGCGAGCGGCGTGGACGATTCGCCAATCGCGAACTTCGGATGCCGTCCCCGCTCCACCAGCACCACGGCAAGACCGAGCCGCCTGGCGATTTGGGCCAGCAATGAGCCGCCAAACGCCGACCCCACGATCGCCAGGTCGCACCGGAGTTCCATGTCGGGAATAACCCTACTCAAGGACTTGCCCGGACGCGATTCCGGTGGCAACGCTGGCTCACGTCAAATGTCCAAGTTACGCATCGGCCTCATCGGTCTCGGCAACATCGGCCGGCATCACGCGACTTATCTGCTGGAGGGCAAGGCGTCCCGCTGCGAACTGGCGGCGGTCTGCGCCACCACGCCGGCCAAGCTTGAACCGTATTACCAGCGCAAGCTGCGCGTCTCGACCGACGCCCTTGAACTGGTCCGTTCCGGCGCGATCGATGCCGTGCTGATCGCGACACCCCATTACGACCACACCACGCTGGGCATCGCGGCTTTGGAGGCCGGTCTGCATGTGATGGTTGAGAAACCGATCTCCGCCCACAAAGCCGACGCGGAACGGCTGCTGGAAGCCGCCGCCCGGCATCCGGAACAGATCTTTGCCGGGATGTTCCAGCTCCGGGTCGAGCCCCGTTATGCCAAACTGCGGTCCCTGATCGACGGGGGCGAGCTGGGCCAAATCCAGCGGGTCACCTGGATCAACACCGACTGGTTTCGCACCGAGACCTACTATGCCAGCGGCGGTTGGCGGGCGACCTGGAAAGGCGAGGGCGGCGGCGTCCTGCTCAACCAGTGCCTGCACAACCTCGACGTGCTGGCCTGGCTGCTCGGGATGCCGACGCGGGTGCGGGGGTTCTGCCAGTTCGGCCGCTGGCACAACATCGAGGTCGAGGACCAGGTCACGGCCTACTTTGAGCTGCCCAACGGGGCGACCGGCACGTTCATCAGCAGCACCGGCGAGGCTCCTGGCACCAACCGCTTTGAGATCGCCGGCACCCGTGGCCGCGTGGTGCTCGAAAACAACCGGCTCACCTTCACCCGCAACGAATCCGACGCCCTCGAATGGAGCCGGACGGCACAGGTCGGCTTCAGCAAACCGGACGTGTGGAACATCGAGATCCCGTTTGAAAACGCCGCCAACCAGCACGCCACGCTGATGCAGAATTTCGCTTCGGCCGCCTTGGACGGCGCGCCGCTGATCGCGCCCGGACAGGAAGGGATGAACTCCGTGGAACTGGCCAACGCCATCGTCCTGTCGTCGCTCGAGGGCGAAACCATCGAACTGCCGATGAGCGGCGCCCGCTGGGAAGCCAAACTTCAGGAGCTGATCGCGAACTCGACGCTCAAAAAGGAAACCCGCGCCGTGACGGCGGACGATTTCGCCGCGTCCTTCCGCCGCTGATCACTTCAGGGCGCCGCGCCGGCCTGCGGGATGCTTGCGTGGCCGGCGGGGCATCCGCCACCTTCCGCGCGCACATGAATCCGCCGTTTGCCCGCCCGTTATCCGCCAGCACAAGGTTGCTGGCGGTGTTCGGCGCGCCCATCCGGCACTCAGCCTCGCCGGCCATGCACAATGCGGCGATCGCGGAACTGGGCCTGGACTGGCGCTACGTGGCCTGCGAAGTCGCACCCGAACGCCTGCGCGAAGCGATCGAGGGCGCTCGCCAGATGGGTTTCCTCGGGCTCAACCTCACGGTGCCGCACAAGCTGCTCGCGGTGCCGCTGATGGATGAACTGGACGATTCCGCCCGTCGCTGGGGCGCGGTGAACACCGTCGTGTTTGAAACCCAGACGGGCGACGGCGAATGGAAACCGGTGGGTCAGGTGGCCCAGGTCAATGGCCCGGTCCGCGCCCGCGGCTTCAACACGGATGCGGACGCCATCATTCGGTCGCTGCGCGAGGACCTCGCCATCGAGCCCCGCTCCGCGCGCGTGCTGTTGCTCGGAGCCGGCGGGGCCGGTCGGGCGGCGGCATTGCGGCTGGCGGATGAA
Organism: uncultured Verrucomicrobiota bacterium; assembly: GCA_903910585.1. Classification (GTDB taxonomy): domain Bacteria; phylum Verrucomicrobiota; class Verrucomicrobiia; order Limisphaerales; family UBA9464; genus CAIWAH01. Next base: position 74,383 of record CAIWAH010000154.1, on the reverse strand, counting down.
GGGGTGGAGGCGCTCTGGCTCGTGAATCGCACCGTGGACAAGGCGCGGGCCGTCGCGGACGAGATCGCGGAACGCTTCCCGGCCGTCGAGGTGAAGGTGGGTTATCCCGAAGCCGAGGTGGAGGTTGTCCTCAACGCGACGTCGCTGGGACTGAAACCGGAGGATCCCCTGCCCTTCGATCCGCAGCAGTTCTCCCTGCAGCAGACCGACGGGGTTTACGACATGATTTACCGCCCCGCGGAAACGCCCCTGCTGAAGGCCGCGAAAGCGGCGGACCGCCGCACCGCCAACGGGCTCGGCATGCTCCTGCATCAAGGGGCTGCGGCCCTGGAGCTGTGGACCGGCCAAGCGGTTCCGGTCACCACCATGCGCCGGGCACTGGAAGCGGAGATTTACGGACGCGCCTGACATGGACACGTTTTTCGGCATCCCCTACGAGCATCTCTACGACGGACCGTTCCGGACACCGTTCCACCTCTGGTCGATCTGCTTCCTGTTGCTCGGGCTGATCGTGGGCAGCTTCCTCAACGTGGTGATCTATCGGGTGCCGCTGGACCTGAGCACCGTCACGCCCCCGTCCCACTGTCCGAAGTGCAACACCCGCATCAAGCTGCGCCACAATCTGCCGGTGCTGTCGTGGCTGCTCCTCCGGGGCCAATGCGCGTATTGCGGGGCGCCGATACCGCCCCGCTACGTGCTGGTCGAGGCGTTCACCGGGCTGACCTTTCTCGGCACCTGGCTGGCTTTTGGCCGCAGCGAACCGCTGATGGCCCTGGCCCTGTGCATCCTGTTCGCCGGATTCATCGCCGCCACCGCGATTGACCTGGAGCACTACATCATCCCCGACCAGATCACCGTCGGCGGCATCTTCGCCGGTTTCGTCTTCTGTGCGTTGGCCCCGGCGCTCGTGGGCCAGGCCAATGCGGTCAACGGCATGAAGTTCAGCGCCCTGGGCGCGGTGGTCGGCGGCGGCATGGTCTATGCCGTGCTGCGGGGCGGCAAACTGCTCTTCGGCAAGCAGCGGGTGACGATTCCCGACGGCTCCCGGATCACGTTTACCGAGGAGGCCATCCACCTGCCGGATGGCGCGGTGTTCTACGATGAGGTGTTCTACCGGACTTCGGACACAGTGATCCTCGAGGCGAAGCGGCTGGAACTGTCCGACCGCTGTTACTGGAACCAACCGGTGCGCCTCGCCCTGAAGCAGACGCCGCCCCTGCTCCAGATTGGCACGGAAAAGTTCGATGCCTCGCAGGAGCCGTGGATGTGCGCCGACACCGAGAAGGTGACGTTGCCGCGGGAGGCAATGGGCTTTGGCGACGTGAAATTCATGGCCGGCATCGGGGCGTTCCTGGGCTGGCAGGCGACGGTCTTTTCCCTGATGGCGAGCGCCGTGCTCGGCTCGCTTGTCGGCGTTGGGCTGATCGTCGCCGGCAAACGGGACTGGTCCACCCGGTTGCCTTACGGCCCATTCATCGCCGCCGCGGCCACGCTGTGGGTCTGGGGCGGCAAGGAGTGGTTCTTTCGGCTGTTTGCCCGGTAGCGTTTGGTCTCCCGCCACTCCACTTCCGGCTTCTCGCCTCAGGTCCGGTTTCCTAATCTGCCGAAGTCATGTTTTCGCACGTTGTCATCTTCTGGACCGATCCGGCCAACCCCAACGCCGCTGACGAACTCATCGCCGGCGGCCAAAAATACCTGAAGCCCATCCCGGGTGTGTTGCAGTTCCACATGGGCAAGATGGTCGGCAGTCACCGCCCGGTGGTGGACCAGTCCTACCAGGTGGCGTTGAATCTCATTTTCCCGAACAAGCAGGCTCAGGACGACTATCAGGTTCATCCCGAGCACGTGAAGTTCGTGACCGAATGCAGCAAGCTTTGGAAAAAGGTGACGGTTTACGACTTCGCCTGAACTCCAACCGAAAGAAAAAAGCCCCGGTGGAGGTTCTCCCCGGGGCTTTTTTGCTGATCGCGTCCTGGCTGCCGCGATCAAGGTGGCTCAAACGAGCCCTTCGAGCAGGGTGGGCAGCCGCTCGATCTCTGGTTTCAGGCGGGCAATGGCGCTGCCCAGAACCTCCGGCTGCGCGCCGGGCAGCAGGATGTTCCAACCCGACGCCGTCATCCAATCCGACTCGCTCACGGGCAGATTGTGACCGCTCGCGCCGATCTTCGACTGGTGCAGGATGAGGTTCGCGATCTGGACGGCGGCGACCACTTTCGGATGCCGCCGGGCCAGCTCCGGTGTGTGGTGAAACCGGGCGGTTTCCACCATCACTTCCGGCAGCGAATGGTGCTGCAGATAGAGCGCGCCAAGTTCCGCGTGATCCATGCCCAGGACTTCGACCTCAATTTGGCGCAGCCCCTTGGGTTCCGTGGCGGCGCGCTGGTGGATTTCCACAAACCGGTCGCCGAAACAGGCCGCCATGATGATTTTGCCGACGTCATGGATTAGGCCGGCCACGTAGTCCGCGTCCTCCGGCTGGACGCCGGAAACGGTGATCACCTCGCGGGTCAGCAACGCCGTGGCGATGCAGTGCTGCCAAAAGCTGCGCCATACGAACTGGGTGCGGCCGGTCAGTTTCTGAAAGTCGTCGATCACCGGCGTGATCATCGCGAGCTGCCGGATCTGCCGGGTGCCGAGGTAAAAGACGGCCTCCTCGATGCTGTTTACGGGCGTCGTCTGGTGGTAGTAGACGGAATTGACGAGCCGCAGCAGGCGGGCGGTCAGGCTCGGATCACGGCGGATGACATCCGCGATCTGCCCCGTGTAGCGGTTCTCCGCCGAGAGCAGTTCGCGGAGCGCGATGTTGATGCTGCCGAGCGACGGGAGCCGGGGACAACTGGAGATACGCAGCTCGATGGCGGCGCGGTCCATATTTGCCGGGGGTCGGGCGGTCTTGATGATCGGTGTCCCGAACATGCCAACCTCACATCGGCAGTTCCCTTCAAAAGATTAACCCCGCTTTGCACCAACATTCGGAAACGCGTGAATTGAAATGGTTTTGGGCCGCCAAATGACCCCAAAAAGGCTTTTCGGCCCGATGTCAGCCTGGTGTTCAGACGACACTCAAGTGCCCGGCAATTCCTGCCGATGTGCCATCATCATGATTGAGGACCTCGAGCAACTGGTCAGCTCAGCCGTCACAGAGGTGATGACCACCATGATGAGTTTCAAGGTTCAACCAACCAAGGAAGCCATTAATTTCAGCACCGGCGAAGGCCACTTGGCCAGCGCGGTCGGTTTCATCGGAAAGACCACCGGTGTGGTCTATCTGTATGCCAGCAATCGGTTCGCGCGCCTTATGACAAGCCGGCTGCTGGGGCTGGAGGATGCCGAAATAGAAGGGGACGAAATGGTCAACGACGCCATGGGGGAGATGGCGAACATGGTGGTCGGCCACATCAAGTCGCGATTGGTGGACCGCGGCATGGCGTGCGTGCTCACGATCCCATCGATTGTGCGCGGATCCAACTTCAGTATCGAACCCGTCAGCTCAGCCGAGCGCCGGGTATATTTTTTCAACTGCGACCAAGACCGTCTCGGAGTCGAAGTCATGCTGAAACACTCCTGACCCCATTTCCTTTGAGCCAAATGAAACCCAAAATCCTCACGGTGGATGACAGCAAGACGATCCGGCTGATCGTCACCAAGGCCTTCAAGACCTTTGATTGCGACGTTTTCGAGGCAGCCAACGGCGTCGAGGGATTGGCCGTTGCCTCGCGCGAGCAACCGGACGTCATCATCCTCGACCTCACCATGCCCATCATGGACGGGGCGGAGATGCTCTCGAAGCTGAAAACCCACCCGGATCTCCGGAACATTCCTGTGATCATGCTCACGGCCGAAGCAGGCCGGGAAAACGTGCTCAAGATCGCCAAGCTCGGGGTTCGCGACTACCTCATCAAGCCCTTCAAGGAAGAGCTGATCGTGGAACGAGTCGGCCGCGTCATCGACCTCAAACCGAAGGGAGAAACAACCGTCCGCAATCGGCGCTTTGACGATCCGCTCAACCTGCTGGTGGTGGACGACAAACCAGCAATCATCGACCAGATCAAATCCGGCTTCGGCGAGACGACCTGGACCACCCATGGGCGATCTCAGACAGGTGAAGCTGTGGATTACTGCAGCCAGCAATTGCCGGACTTGATTCTCGTTAGCCTTTCCCTGCCCGACAGCGGCGGCTTCACGTTGTTCCAGATGCTCAAGGCCAGCTCCAAAACCAAAAACGTGCCGGTGTTCGGGCTGAGCGTAAAAACCGCCGCCGACGAGCAGGCACGTGCCCAGCAGGCGGGCTTTCAGGGGGTCATCACCAAGCCGATCGATTTCGAGGAGCTGAAGTCCAAAATCGCCCGGGCGCTGCACCTCGACACGTCCTACAAATACTTCGAACAACGCGAAGGCGTGCTGGTGCTTAAGTTGCCCGCGACCTTCACCACCAATGTCGCCAACGAGGTCACCCATCACCTGCGCAACAAGGTCGCAGAGGCGGTTGACGCCGGCCTGGATCGCATGGTGCTCGACCTCAGCCAGCTCAAGGCGGCCGATGTCTCGGTCATCAAGCTCGGACTGAGCGCGATGCAGCTGTGCCAGGATCTTTCGCTCAAGCACCGGGTCATCGGTTCCGAGGCCGTTTCCAAGGAGTGCCGCAACTACGAGGAGTCCAAGGACTGGCACTTCGTGGCATCTTTCGAGGAGGCCGTGGCGGCCTTCAAACAGGGCTAGCCGGCGGCAGGACCGCCGCCAGCGTGACGGAAAGTGGGTCCGCAATGAGAGGCACGACGATCATGTGGGTAGGGGCGGCCTCGGCCGCCTTTGGGGCGTTCGCCGCCGAACGCCCGGCGGGCTATCTGCGCCTGTTCGGGCCCAGCCCGCTCCACTTCGCAGCCGCAGTAGCCCCGAGGCCCGACTTGGGCGCGGCGCGCGCACAGCTTCCGGCGCTCGCGCGGGGCGACGAGGTGAATCAGCCGGCCACACCGCACTTTCTTCCCCTGCCCGGCTCGGTGTTCAACCGACCGGAAACTGCTAGCACCGGATCCGCCGACATTGGTCCGGAATTCTACGGTCCCGAACCGCCGCCCGGTTCGGCGACTGGCCCCGGCGCCATTGTGACCGGAGCGAACGATCCGGATGACCAGCCGCCGAACCCGCCAGGCAACTTCGCCGCCCCCGCGAGTCCGAGCATCCTGATGCCGTTTTTTGCGCCCGGCGGCAACCGCAATCCACGTGGCCCCCAGGTCGCGGTGCCGGTCCAGTTCGCCCCGGCGGTGCCGCCCGCCGATCCGCGCTCCAGCCGGGCCATCTACACCAAACAGTGAAGGCACGCTTCCAGTCATGCGGTGGGCGCCGGCTTCCGGGCTGGATCCGACTGTTTGCCGTGGCCGGTTGGGTTGGGCTGGCCGCCGGACTCCGGGCCAGCAATGGCCCGTCGCCTGACACCCATCATCCTGCGGCTGCTTCCGCTCCAGCCAAGTCCGGTGAAGAAGCACATGCCGTGGCTGCCAACGCCGCCAGCCCAATGGATCGTGCCCTGCGCGATCGCCAGGACCTGCTTTCCAGCTCCAACCTGCTGAGTTCCCCCGTCCACGAAACGGCCCGCCAGAAACGGGAGGCTTCCGAGCAATCTCTGGAAATCGCCCGCGGGCTTCGCGCTCGGCAGGAAATCGCCATGGCCAAAACCAACCTGGTCGAACTGGTCACCGGCGACCATCCCGCCGAGGTCAAGCGTTCGGCCCTGCTTGAACTGGCCCTGCTCGCCCAGGACGAGAACGACCTCGTTCGGGCCCAGCAGGTCTTTTCCCAATATCTCGCGAAGTATCCCGAAGACCCCAATGTCCCGGAAGTGCTGCTGCGGCAAGGCTTGCTTTTCCGGCAGATGGGCGCCTACACCAGCGCCCTTTCGAAGTTCTACGCGGTCATGAGCAAGTCCCTCAACATCGACTCGGCCCACGACGCGAACCAGCTGGAGTATTACCAGCATCTCGTGCTGCAGGCGAAGACCGAGATCGCGGACACCTACTATGAACAGGGCCGCTTCGCCGACGCCGCGGATTATTTTCTCCGGTTGCTCCGGCTGGATGACCAGGCCCTCAACCGGAATGCCATCCGGGTGAAGCTCGTCCGGAGCCTCGCGCACACCGACCGCACCCAGGACCTCATCAACCACGCCCAGATCGTGCTCCGTGACGCCCCCGACACGGCCAGTGCACCGGAGATTCGTTACGAACTGGCGAAGGCGTATCGGCAGGCCGGCCGCAACGACGATGCGCTGGCCCAGGTCTTCGTCCTGCTCCAGCAGCAGGAAGCGGCATCCGCCGATTCGCCGTCGGACTGGGACTACTGGCGGCTCCGCGTGGGCAACGATCTCGCCAATCAGCTCTATGTGGCGGGCGACTACCTGGGTTCGCTCCAGATCTATCAGCGCATCGCCGAGCTGAACCTCAGTCCGGCATGGCAGGTCCCGGCCTGGTATCAGGTGGGCCTGGCCTTCGAACGGCTGCAGCAACCGGCCAAGGCCAAGGAGTCCTTTGACAAGGTTGAAACCGCCGCCAAATCCCTGCTCAAGGCGGAACAGACGGAGAATCTGAAGACCATCGTCGAGATGGCCGCGTGGCGTCGGCAGCATCTCGACTGGAGCGGCAAAACCGAGGCGACCCGGAAGGAACTGGTGCTCGCCAAACCCACACCCAAGGAAGGGGCTGAACCCAATTCCGCCCCCCGATGACCGATCCTACTGCGATCCGGCAGGACCTGACCCGTCACCTCGCCCTCTGCCGCCAGATTCTCGAACTGGTCGAGCGCGAAGCCGCCGCCTTCCGCACCGCGGAGCCCGGCGGCCAGTTCGGATGCTTTCAGGAAAAGAAGGCGCTGCTCGGGAAGCTCGAGGAATCGGTCGAAGCCCTCAAGGGCCGGCGCACGGAATGGCTCGCGGCGACCCCGGCCCAACGGGCCCAGCACCGGGACATCGACCTGCTCCTGCGGCAGAACCAGGACCTGATCATGAAAATTATCGTCTTGGACCGCGAGAATGAGCAGAGTCTTCTCCGCCGCGGCTTGGTCCCTACCCGTCACCTGCCCCCGCCCAATCGTCAGCGACCGCATTTCGTCGCCGACCTGTATCGTCGCCAGGGCAGCGTGAATGCGGTGTCCGCCCGGACGGAAACCCCGTCAGCGGTTGAAGAGACCTGAACCGCAGCCACCTTTTTGGCCCGATGCCGATCGAGAAAATCATGATTCTGGAGGACGATCCGTTCGTGCGGAAAGTCCTCGAACAGCAGTTGCGGACCCGCCGCTACGAGGTCGCGACCGCCGGCACCCTCGCCGAGGCGGAGGAACTGGTCGCCCGCGACAACTTCGACCTCGCGTTCGTGGACGTCGGTCTCCCGGACGGCGAGGGCACTGACCTCCTGCGCACGCTGGCGCCGCGTCCGGTCAAGCCGCTGGTCGTCGTGATCACCGGACATGGGTCCATCGAGTCCGCGGTGAAGTGCATGCGGGACGGCGCCTTCGACTACATCATCAAGCCGTTCTCCGCAGACCAGATCTGGGTGGCCCTGCAAAAGGCCGAGGAAGTGACCCAGCTGCGCAAGCTGAACCATTTCCTCAGCCAGGATGAAGGGCCGGATTCCGGCTACGAGCTGCTGGGCCACAGCGCGGCGATGGAGGAACTGCGCGGACTCATCCGGCGGGTGGCCCGGACCCAGGCCACCGTCCTGATCCAGGGCGAAAGCGGCACCGGCAAGGAGCTGGTCGCGCGGGCCATTTACCGGGAAAGCCCCCGGGCGCAGGGCCCCTTCATCAAGGTGAACTGCGCCGCGATCCCGGAGAACCTCATCGAGAGCGAGTTCTTCGGCCACGAGAAGGGCGCGTTCACCGGGGCCCACAGCAAGCGCGAAGGCCGCTTTGAACTGGCCCACGGTGGCACCATCCTGCTGGACGAGGTTTCCGAGGTCTCGCCGCAGGTGCAGGCCAAGCTGCTGCGCGTGTTGCAGGAGCGGGAGCTCGAACGCGTGGGCGGCAACCGAACCATCAAGGTCGATGCGCGGGTGCTGGCGACCACGAACCGGAATCTCGAACAGAGCGTGGAGCGGAAGGAGTTCCGCCAGGACCTCTACTTCCGCCTGAATGTCGTCCCGATCTACGTGCCGCCCCTGCGGGAACGCCTCGATGATGTCCCCTTCCTCGCGCAGCAGTTTCTCAAGCGGTTCGCCCGCAAACACGGCGTGCGGGTCTCCGGCATCAGCGACGCCTGCATGCGGGCCCTGCAGACCCACAGCTGGCCCGGAAATGTCCGGGAACTTCAGAACGTGATCGAGCGGGCGGTGATCCTGTGCGCCGAAGGCGAGGACGTGCAGACCGAGCATCTGGGGTTTGCCCCGGCGCCGGCCGGTGCGGCCACCCCGGTGCCCGCGCCGTTGGCCATCACGGCGATCAGCGCCCCCGCAGTCCCGAAGGCGAACGGCAACCCGGTCGCCGAGGCGGAAACGGCCGGCTCCGAGGTCGTCTCGCTCGCCGAACTGGAGAAGCAGCACATCCTGCGGATGCTCAAGCTCTGCGACGACAACCGCACGCACGCCGCCCGCAAGCTCGGAATCAGCATCCGCACGCTGCGGAACAAGCTCCACGAATACGGGGTGTCGGCCCGCGACGACGGCGATGCCGGTGGCGAATAGTCACGCGATCTCCGGGATGCCCGCGAACTCGGCAAACCACGGTTCCGGCGGCGAACTGAACTCCACTTCGCGGCCGTTCCAAGGCAGCCAGAGCCGGCCGGCGTGCAATGCCTGCCACGGCAGGATCAGCTGACGCTCCTGCGCTTCGGTCAGCCGGCGTTCCACAAACGCCAGATAGAGCTGCTCGTCCGGGCCGTAGATCTTGTCGCCGACCAGCGGAAACCCGAGGTGCCGGACGTGGATCCGGATCTGGTGTTTCCGCCCGGTATCCAGGCGCACCCGCAGCAGGCTGTAGTCGGCGCCATTCCGGGCGAAGTGCCTCACCAGCCACCAGCGGGTGCGGGCCTTGGCGCCGTCGGGACGCACGCAGTCGGCGATGGCCACGGCGCTGGCCTCGTTCTTTCCCAGCGGGGCGTTGACCACGCCCTCCGCCGCGGGAACACGGCCGTGGACAATCGCGAGGTATTCCTTGGTCACCAATCCGCCTTCCCAGAGCTGGCGCAACGCCAGCGCTGAATCCGCGGTCTTGCCGAAGATCATCACACCGCTCGTCTCGCGATCGAGGCGATGGACCATCTGCGGTTCCGCGGTGGCGTGCAGATGCAATCTGACCCGGCTGATGAGGCTCGAATACTCGTCGCCCTTGGTCGGATGGCAGACCAGCCCGGCCGGCTTGTGGAGCACCAGCAGGTCATCGTCCTCGTGCAGTATGGGAAACAGGTTCACCCGCAAGGTTGAGACGCGTGCCCCGGTGGCCGCTTCGCGGCACCCGCAGGCTTCGGGGCGAATCAACGCGAGGTCGCCCCCTGGACACAAGTTCGCCGTGAACGGAATGACCCGCTCACGGCGACTGACTGGGCCGGTCATCCCGGCGGCTGACGGTCAGTTCAGCGGATTCGCCGAGGGAATCTCGTGGATCGTGTGCTGGATGTCCTGGGCGACCGGCGTGCCGTCCTTCGCCTTGAGGTCCCACTTGAGCGACTGGTTGTTGGCCAGCTTCAGGTCGGCGATCTTCAGGGTCACGGTCTTGCCGTCGTCGCTCAGCTTCGCAGAGGTGATGTCGATGTTTTCGCGCCCCTTCTTGTCCTTGTTCGACACCCACACCTCCGGCGAACCGTAGTTCTCGCTGCGGACGTAATTCCAGCGCTTGCCCGACCAGTTCTGCACATCCTCCGCAGACGCCTTGTCGAGGGGCTGGGTGAAGCTGAGCTGCACGCCGTCCTTCACGACCTTCACGCCGCGGACCGAATAGACCGGCTTGCCCGTGTAACGCACGCGGTCGAAGCCGGTGATGCGGGCGGCGTTGGACTGCCATTCGCTCAGGCCGGCGATGTAAAGCTGGCCGTCGGTCGGATGCCAGCGGGCGCGCATCACGGAGCTGGTGAACTTGAGCGGAAACTTCACGGCCGCGGCCTGCTGGCGACCATTGGAGATGTCCTGCCGCATCACGAGGAAGAGCGAGGATTTGCCATAGCTCTCGTAGAGCATTTCGCCCTGGAACGGTCCCCACTTGTCATTGGGCACCCAGGTCTGGCCGCCGTTCGAGTTGCAGAAGTCCGAGTGGGACAGCCACATGATCGGCGGCGCATAGGCGTCCGCGGCGGCCTTGGGCGTGAGGTTGTTGATCACGCCGTGGAAGGTCTTTCCGTCCACCCAGTTGATCGGCGAAGTGGGCACCCAGGTGCCCTCGTTGTCACCGGTCGTGATCTGGCCGTCGGCCCGGACGCCAATGCCGTTCGGAGCGCGGAAACCGCGGGCCACCACCTCGAAGCGCTTGCCGTCCGGACTCACCTTGAAGAGGCAACCGGCGTGCGAGCAGACGGTGCCATTGCCCCGGGAAGCCTTTTCGTCGCCGAAGCCACGGCCACCGCCGTTCACGGGATTCGCCTTCGCATAGTAGAAATTGCCGGCGGCATCGCGCTGGAGGTCGAACACGAATTCATGGAATCCACGCGTGGACATGATGTCGTGGTTGAAGGCCTCGTAGTAGTCCGCCTCGCCGTCCTGGTTGAAGTCGGTGAAGCGGGTGATTCCCTCGCGGCCGGAGACGTAAATCTGGCCGTCCACGATCTGGAGACCCAGCGGCTCATAAAGGCCGGAGGCGAAGCGGCTCCATTCGAGCTTCGAAAGCGTTTCGTCGATGCCGGACACGATCCAGATGTCGCCGTCGTGTGTGCACAGCGCCGCCCGCTTGCCGTCGGGGAAGATGTCCATGCCGCCAAAACGCACCCGGCGTTTCCACGGATTGTCCTCCGGCGCGGTGATCGAATCCGTCACGTAGGCGCCGTCGGGTGTGGCGCTGGTGTTGAGCTTGCCCTGGAGCTTCACGGTCTCATTCCAGCGGCGCGGTCCACCCTGCGAAAAGTCGGACTGGTCCGGAATCTTGGCGGCCAAGGCGCCGATCTTCGCGGAATCCGCCTCGGTGCCCCTCCAGATGGCGATCTTGGCCACTCCGGCCTTGGTGCCCTTGGGCACCGAAAGCACCACGCGGTAACCATCCACCGCGAGCTGCGCCCCCTTGGGCAGGCTGGTGGCGGCCACCAGCGTGACCTTCTCCCCGGACTTCAGCGATGCGACGGCCATGCCGTTTTGGTTGCTGATGGCCTTGGTCGCGCCCTCCACCTCGGCCAGGGCGATGCTGAAGTCACCGGTCACCTTGCGTGACTTGAAGATGAAGCCGGTCTTCGGCGGCTCGATCCTGATCGTGCGTGTAAAGGCCACCTGCCCGTCCTGCGCCACGCTGCCCGGCTGCTCGGACACCGCGGTGTCGCCGTTCACGGTGTAGTTCAGCAGCACGTTCATGCCGTTCACGTGGATCCCCTTCCAGTGCGCGACCGACTTGTCGATGGGGCCGTAAGGCTCCGGCCGGGTATCGGCAAAGCTGCCATTCGCCCCGGCCACCCCGGGACCGAAGCCCACGGCAAACCTCTGGTCGCCGATCATCTGGGGGTGCTTGCCGTGGCTGCCGTCAAAGACCACCCCGTGGGTGTCCACAAATCCGCCGGTCCAGCCCGCGACGAGACGGAGGGTGTCGGTGTCCCAAAGGACCGCGGCGTCGTTGCCCACGCGGATGGCGTAGCCCTTGTAGGCCACGTTGTTGGAGGGGACGTTCACGCCGATGCAGGCGGCCTGGAACGGGAAATCGTCCTGCATCATGCGGTAATTGGCGCCCTTCTGGGCCACGGCCGGGAGGATGGCCAGTGCCGCCGCCGCGGTCAGTATCCGGGCAAACTGGCGGCCGGTTGGAGTGATCAAGGCAAACATGGTTCGTAATTCTGTGGAGAAGCCGACGGGAAACGTCCAGACAACAACGCATTCACCCCTGAACAGCGCCCGGCCGGATTTCTTCGGTCGGGCCAACCGGACTTCAAAATCAGCCCGCTCATTCAAACGGCCGAACGGTAGCCGTCTGGCGTATTGTGCGGAGTCGGATCCCCGGCAAATCTGCCGCTGAAACTCAACCATGATCCCGCGAGCCAGCGTTTTCCGTCCCATGAAGCTTCCCGTCCTATCAGTCGCAGCGATCATCACTTTGGGCTCCAACTCGGGCCTGCTGGCGCAGGGACGCTTTCGCCCAGACAACTATTCCCACCCCAGCGGACCCAATCCGATTGCGGCCACGCTGCGGGAACAAGATGGCGTCACACCCCTCGCAGGCCCCGATTATTCCGCCCAGTATTACGCAGGGCCACTGAACACGGTCGAAGAGGCGCTGACAGCCATTCCTCCCGTCTTCCCGCTGACCGGCAAGCCCGGCGTGATTTCTGGCGCCCCGGTCACTGTGGACTCCGTGGCGCCGGGCCAGCAGGCTCGCCTCCAGTTGCGGGTATGGGACAACGAGCACGGCACCAATCCGACTTGGGAAAGCGCCCGCGTCCGCGGCGCGTCCCCGGCTTTCAATTCGCCGCCGCTTTCCCCACCGAATGCACCCGCCACGGTGCTTCACGGACTGACAGGTGCTCAACTCACGCCGGCGATTTCCTATCGTGCGCCCCAGGCGGGCGATACCCACAAACTCTACCAGAACACCAATGCGGCCGGCCTCAGCCTGACCACGACACATCGAAGTCTCTTTGCTTTCGCGGCGGATGGACTGGCCGCTTTCCTCCGGGTCGTGCCCGGTCCTGCCACGGAACCGTTCTGGGGCCCCGTGGAGGCCCGTTGGCGGCGAGGCGGCGGAGAGGTGTCGTTCCGCTCACCTGTCCCGGTCCCGGCCGATCCGTATCAGTGGTCGATTGCGGGGACTTCCGACGACGGCCTGACCATCGTCGGCAACTACTTTGACGGCGCGAGCCATGCCCCTCGCCTGGTGCGCAATGGCGTTGCCCAGCCGGTGCCCGGAGACTTGGCGTTGGGCCTGAGCGGCAATGGCCAGTTCGTGTTGTTGTTCGGAAAAGCCGGCAATCTGGAGCGGCATGACTGGCGGACTGGCGAATCGGTGGAGTTGCGGCCTGCCAGAGACACGTTCCTGCTGGGGGAGTTTCAGCTATCTTGGGATGGCCGGACCGCACTGCTGCGCGATCATCTCTGGCGGGAAGGTTCGGGCAATCTGATACCGGTTGGCGGACTGTATCCGCGTCGGCTTTCCGGGGATGGCCGGGTCATCGTCGGACAGGCGGGCAGCAGGCCGGCAATCTGGACTGCAGACCGGGGCTTATCCGTCCTCCACGATGAACATCCTTGGGGTGTTGGCGACCTGAACGACTGTTCCTTCGACGGTTCCATCGTGGGCGGTCGGGACGATACCCGTCGCGGACGCAGGCACGTCTGGCGGCGCGTGGGCACAGAATACAGGCCTTATCGCCTTGCCGAACTTCTCCCCAACGGCGCGCACAAGCGCCTCGCTGACTATTCTTCCCTCGAGGTTCGCCGGGTGAGTCGCGACGGTCGCACGCTCTTCGTCATAGGGGAGGACTTCCGTCCCTCCTTTCTGACCGCGGCGAACCCCGCCGACTCGGGATTGATTGCGCACATCGTGTTTCCTGACGACGGCGCCCGATTGACCCTGCAACCGGGCGTCGGCCCCGGCGGCAGCGACCAGCTGACTTTGCCGGCTCCCACGGGCTTCCGTTTCCAGTTGGAGCGCAGTTCCGGCCTGGACGCTTGGACGCCCGTGGGAGCAGCCGTCGCCGGCAACGGCACCTTCCTTTCCTTTGAACTACCCGCGAAAAGTGAAGTCGGCTTCTACCGCGTCCAGACCACTCCTGAATAGCTTCCGCCGGAGTTTGCAGAAGGACCGCCAACGCGGCCGGACGCAACCTAGCGCCGCGCTTGCAAGTCTCCACGCATTAGATGGTTAGCCCGGTCAGGCCTCTTCCCTCACAAACCTGTCAAACTCATGCCGGACATGCGGCGGAATGCGCGCCCGGAAGTAGGCCTGCTCGCCGCTGTAGTCCTGTTCCACGATCTGGGCGAGGGCGTGCAGGCGGGCGATCGTCTGCGGTTCGGTGTGCGGAATCCACAGCGTGAGAAAGTCCCGGATCGGCTTCAGCATCGCGCCCAGTTCGGCCATCAGCTCGGAAAACCCCTCGCCGGTCCGGGCGGACACGCAGACCGCCTTGGCGAATTGCGGCACGAACTGTTCCGCCGCATTGCGGCCTGCTTCCCGGTCCACCTTGTTGAAGACCATCAGGGTCGGCTTCTGGTCGGCGCCAATCTCGGTCAGCACGTCGTTGACCGCCCGGATCTGCGCGTCGGCGTTGGGATGGCTGGCGTCCACGACATGCAGCAGCAGGTCCGCCTCGACGACCTCCTCCAGCGTGGCCTTGAACGCCTCCACCAACCCGTGCGGCAGCTTGCGGATGAAGCCCACGGTGTCGGACAGCAACACGTTCTGGTTGGTCGGCAGCCGGAGCCGCCGCGTCGTCGGGTCCAGCGTCGCGAAAAGCTTATCCTCCGCGAGCGTGTCGGCGCCGGTCAGGGCGTTGAGCAGGGTGGACTTGCCGGCGTTGGTATAGCCGACGATGGACGCCAGCGGCCACTGATGGCGCTGCCGGCCGGCACGCTGGGTGGCGCGTTGCTTGCGCACCTGGATCAGTTCGTCGCGGATCGAATCAATGCGCTGCTGCGTCTTGCGGCGGTCGGCCTCGAGCTGGGTTTCGCCTTCGCCGCCGATCGCGCCAGCCGCACCGCGCTGACGCGACAGGTGCGTCCAGTAACGGGTGAGGCGCGGCAGCAGGTATTGGAGCTGCGCCAACTCCACCTGGAGGCGGCCTTCGCGCGTGCGGGCGCGCTGCGCAAAGATGGCCAGGATCAGCGCCGTGCGATCCATCACCTTGCAGGAAAAAACCTTCTCCAGATTGCGGGTCTGGGCGGGCGACAGCTCGTCGTCGAAAATGACGGTGTCCACGGCGTGGTCCTTGCAGGAGGCGGAAAACTCCTCGGCCTTGCCCTTGCCCACATAGGTTGCCGGATTCGGCGTCTCGAGTTTCTGGATGCCTTCGCCGACGACCCGGGCCCCGAACGTGCCGGTCAGCTCCCCGAGCTCATCGAGCGAATCCCGCACATCCCACGCGGAGCGCGATTTCAATTCCACGCCCACGAGGAAGGCGCGTTCGGACTTTTGGTCGGCGTTGTCGAGCAGTGATTTCACCCGGAAAGGAGCGGGACGGTAGGCAGCCGGCGCCCGGACGTCCACTGGCGGAAACGTCAACGGCCGGGCAAGCCCGCCAGCCTCCGGGCGGTCGCCACGGTGTCAATGTACGCCACGGTTTTGTCGTCCCGGATGCGGGCGATCCGCGGGAACCGCAGGGCGAGGCCACTGGCATGCCGGTCACTCGGCTGCAGCGCATCGAAGGCGATCTCCAGCACCGTGTCGGGCTCCACCTCATGGTAGCGCCCCCGTTGCCGCCGCACCCGGCCGAGGAAGTGGCCGGTGAGCCGCGCGATCTCGGCATCGGTCAATCCGCTGTAAGCCTTGCCGATGGCTTTCAGCTCGCCGGTCCGCTCATCCCGCACCGCAAAGGTGTAATCGCTCAGGACACCCTTCCGTTTGCCGTGTCCGTATTCCGCACCGACCACCACGCAGTCGAGCGTCGCGAGGGCCTTTTTCAACTTGAGCCAGAAGATTCCCCGGCGGCCGGGCAGATAGAACGACTGAGGGTCCTTGACCATGAGCCCCTCGTTGCCGCGCCCACGGGACGCCGCGAACGCCGCTTCCAAATCCGCTTCGGAGTCCACCGGCATCAGTTCGGCGATCGAAATCTCGGGGAGTTCCGCGCCGGTTTCGACGGCGGATTCCAGAGCCCGCCGACGCTCGCGCAACGGCACATTCAGCAGGCCGACGCCATCCCGCCAGAGGATGTCAAACGCCACATACCGGACCGGAATCTCGGCCCCGAGAAACAGATCCTGCTCCCGTCGTCCCAGACGCTTCTGCAATTCGGTGAAGGGCAGTGCCCGGCCCCCGGCCATGGCCACGGCCTCGCCGTCCAGAATCACGTTCGCCGGAAGCCGCCGGGCCGCCGCCGCGAGCTCCGGAAAGGTATCCGTGATCTCCTTGAGCTCGCGGCTGAACAGGCTCACCCGGTCCCCGACTTTGTGCAGTTGGCAGCGGATGCCGTCGAACTTGTCCTCCACCCAGAGCGCCTCGCCCACAACGGCTCCGTCCGCCTGCCATTCGTGCGACCGCTCCAGCACGGCGGCGGCGGACGGTTCGGGCGACGCCAGCATCACCTTCACCGGGCGGAAGGGCCTCACGTCGGCATCGGCAATCCGCCCGCTCCGTGCCAGTGCGGCGGCAGCGCCAAGGTCGCCGACCAATTGATGCGCCGACCGGACCGCGTCGGCGGGGACGCCAAACGCCGATGCCACCGCCTCCTCCACCAGCCCGTCCTTCAGTCCGATCCGGAGGTCGCCCGTCAGGATTTTGACGAGGAACTTGGCCTCCAAGCCCGAAGCCCCGGCCAACGCGGCCGCCAGCAACGACTGTTTCGGCAACGGTCCGCGGGCCGCGGCCAGGCTCGTGAACAACTCCGCTACGGAAATCAGCGTCAGTCGCAGGTCGCCTCCGGTTGGCCGCGCCCCGTGCCGACGCTGGACCAGCTCGGCGACGGTTTCGCCGGTGTCGCTGTGCCGCAGATACGCCTGCCGAAACTGCGCGACGGTGAGCTCGCACACCTCGCATACGGCGCCGCGGATGACCGCCCACCCGACCGCAAGCGGGCGGTTGGCGGAGGCCGCGAACGGCAGCCCGGTGAACCAGACCGTCACCGCCGGCAAAACTTCCGGGGAAAGCGCGCGCAGGAAATCGCCCAGCAGCCGGACCTTTTCGGTCTTTGCTCCGACGCCGGCGATCGCGCGGCACGTTTCCGCAAACGCCGCGAAGCTGCCCGGCAACGGCTCCGCCCCGGTGCCCGCCCCTTCGTCGGCAATTCCATCGCGGCCGACTTCCGGTGGGCACACTTCGCACAGCCCGGACTTCCCCTGCCCTTCGGACCTCGCCGCCCCGGCGCCGAAACCCGTGCGGGCTCCCTTGAGTCCCAATTCCAACTGCTCCGCCTCGCTCAGGGCCTGCGCCTCAAAACCCAGTTCGCGGAGCGTGGCGGCGAAATCGGCCGCGAACCCGTGGAGCGTATAGACCTTCCTGGGGGCGACCCGCTTCACGAACTCGACCAGGTCCGGAAAGTCGGCGTGATCGCTGAGCGGGAACATCGCGTCGGCCTGATACTGAAACCCCGAACCCGCGTTCAGGGCCCAGCCGGTGAGCATCGCGACCCGGCATTTTCCCAACTTCCGCCGCAGGTTCGTGGCGGTGCTGCCCGGGGGCGCGAGCACGACATGTCCGGCCGCCTGTTTCGCCTCGAATTCCCGGTGGTCGGGAAACCGCAGGCCGAAGGATTCGTAAACCTTCGTCAGCTTCGCCACCTGCGGGTTCAGCATGATCGGCAGACCCGCATCCGCCAGACCGCTGAGGATTTCCTGGGACTTGCCCAGCGAATAACCCAGCAGCACGGGGACCTCATCATTGTCCAGTGCCTCGCGGCAGAACCGCACGAGGCTGCCCATCACCGCGGCCGTCGGCGGAAACTCATACTCCGGCCGGCCATAGGTGGTCTCCATGATGAGCACGTCCGCGGACCGCGGCTCGCATGGCTCCGCGCTCAGGCCGCGGCGGAGCTTGAAGTCACCGGTGTAAAGCAGCGAGCCGGCCCGCGTCTCGATCAGTGACATCGCCGACCCGAAGATGTGCCCGGCCGGCAGCAGCGTCACAAACGCCCCGGGCTCCGACGTGCCCGTCAGCGGTGCCAGCGCCCGGCGTTCGCCGAAGTTTACGACGTGTTCCTCGCGGTCCCCGGCGACGCGGGCGCGCATCAGCCTCTGCGTTGGCGGAGAGAACAGCACCCGCGCGTGCCGGGCCGTGTGATCGCTGTGGGCGTGCGACACAAACACCGCCTCCTCCGGCCCGATGGGCGCATGCGCATCCAGCCAGAGCCGCAGCTCCGGCAGGTGAATCGCCCCGTCCACAAACCGGAAGTCCAGCGCCGCCACGGAACCAGCATAGTGCCGTTCCGGTCCGACGCGTCCTGAAAAATCCGGGGCCCTGGAGTCCCGCCTTCACCGCCCGATCAGGCCCTCCGCCTCACCGGGGCCGACTCGCAATTGTTGGATGGCTTCTTCCGCTGGCATTCGCCGATGCGCCCGCGTCCCGGATGGACTTCGTGCCCGCCGGAACCTAGGAACGGGCCGTGCATCCGATCCTCCGCAGCGGCGTGGCGATCCTCGCGCTGGGACCGGCGCTGGCGGGCGGCGTCTATTGGACGGATCGCGGCGCCGGCCGGCTGATGCGGATGAACTTCGACGGCGCCAACTCCGGCGCGCTGGTGCTTTCCGGCGAGTTCCCGTCCGCCGGCAGCAACCTCCGCGGCGTCGCCGTGGACACCGCCGCCAACCGCCTTTTCTGGGCCGACAACGGTTCGGACACCCTGCGCACCGCCGCCCTCGACGGGTCCGGTGCGAAATCGCTGCTGAAGCTGGCTGGCGCCAGTCCGTTTCCGGCGGACGTGCGTCCCGACTTTGCCAACGGCCAGTTGTGGTGGTGCGACCAAACCGGGCGGCTGATCCAGCGGACCCCTTTGGACGGCGGCGAGGCCGTCACAGTGGTGGCCGACGCGGCCCCCACCGGGCCCTACTTCCTCGACTTCGACCGGGATCACGGACTGGTGTATTGGGGCGATTTCAGCGGCGGCGCCATCTACCGCGCGCAGTTCGACGGTTCCCGTCGGGAACTGCTGCTGACCGGCAACCTTCAAACCCGGGGCGTCGGCGTGGATGCCGGCGGCGGGTTCCTTTACTGGGTCAACCGCGACGGCAGGAGCCTGCACCGATGCCCACTCGCGGCCTTTGCCAACGGGCCGATCACCTTGGGGCATTCTGCGGTGGCAACCCTCTACCGCGGCCTCGACACACCGCATGGCCTGGTGCTCGACGTGCCGGCGGGCAAGCTCTACTGGGCTGACACCGGAACGAATGCCGGCGAAGGTTTCGGCGGGCAGTCCATCTGCCGCGGCGATCTGGATGGGAAATCGCCTGCGGAACTTCTCGCCTCGGGGACCGAGCCGTGGGACGTGGACCTCGACCGGCGTTCGAGCACGTTCACCGAATGGCGAGCCCGGCACTTCCGGCGTGATGATCCGGAACCGTCCACGGCCGCCGGGAGCGATCCTGACGGTGACGGCCTGCCGAACGAGCTCGAGTATTTGCTCGGAACTTCACCCCGGCAGCATGACCCGCCCGGCGGATGGCTGACCGCCTCGTCGCCCGACGCGGACGGCGTCCCGACGCGACTCCGGTTTCCGCTCAATACGCTCGCGAGTGATTGGACCCTGCGATTGGAATCCACCGGCGACCTCACAGATTGGCGACACGCAGCCGAGGTCACCCCCGTGGTCACGGTCGACGAACCGGCCACCGACGGCATCAGCCGGCGCACGGTCACCTTGCCGGCGCAACTGGCCGCTGAACGGGCGGTTTTCCTCCGGCTGCGGGTGGTGCCCATTCCATGAGCCGCCGCGCGCGGAAACTTTCGCGTGACGGTTGCGCCCCGGGCCGGTCCAACGTCGCCGTGTCCATCGCTGCATCGCCCGCCGGTATTCCCATTTGAACAAATGCCGCTCCGTCGAGTCCACTGCCGCTCCCTGACAGCGTGAGATCCGTCCGCCCCCACCGTTTTCTGACCGTGTGCACCGGCCTGCTTTTGGCAGCCACGGTGGCCGGCTGTTCGTCCAAATACTGGCGCAAATCCGCCGACCGCGACGCGTCGCGACTGCTGGCGGAGAAGTTTCCGGCGGTGCCCAACATGGACACCAACTTCACGGTCGAAACCCCGGAACCGCTGCTGCTGGACCGGCTGCCGCTGGCACCCGCACCGGAGGAATTCCTCGGCAGCGAGGCTTCGGCCGAAAAGGACGCCCGGGTGCTGAATCTCGCCACCGCCCTCGATTTGGCGGTGCGCCAGAGCCGCGAATTCCAGAACCGGCGCGAGCTGCTGTTCCTCGAGGCCCTGAGCCTGTCGCTGTCCCGCTGGCAACTGACGCCGATCTTTGGACTGACGGCCAACGGGGGCATCCAGTCGTTCGCGCCGGTGCAGGTCCAGGGCACGGACCCGGTCACGGGGCAGCAGGTCACCGCGCTGCGCAACGGCAACAAGCTCGCCACCGGCGGCGCGCGGTTCGGAGCCAACTGGCTCCTCGCCACCGGGGCGCGGCTTTCGACTGATTTCACCACGGATTTTCTCCGCGTCATCGCCGGCAACGGCACGCCGAACACGGGCTCACGGCTCGGCGCCTCGCTCTCGCAGCCGCTGCTGCGCGGAGCCGGGTTCAAGGCCAACCTGGAATCGCTCCGTCAGTCCGAACGCGACCTGCTCTACGCGATGCGGGACTTCGCCCAATACCGCCAGGAGTTCACCGTCACGGTCGCCGGCGACTACTTTCAGGCACTTCAGGCGCGGGACACCGCCCGCAACGCGTTTCTCGACCTCGCCCGGTCGCGTCAGAACGTGGCACGGGAACGGGCCTTCGCAGACGAAGGACAGCGCCCCCTGGCTTCGCTCGACCAGTTCCGCCAGGCCGAGCTGAACTCGGAAACCCGCTGGCTGGAGGCGATCCGCAGCTACCGCGAATCGCTCGACCGCTTCAAGATCAGCTTCGGCGTCCCGCTGGCCACCCGGCTCGTGCTGGACGATTCCGAACTGGCCCGCCTGGCCATACAGGAACCCGGCGTGGGTCTTGATGAGGCGGTTCCCGTGGCCGTGGCCACGCGGCTGGACCTGCAAACCTCCCGCGAACGGGTCGAGGATGCCGCGCGCAAGGTGCCCATCGCGAAGAACAATCTCCTGCCACAGATTGATGCGATTGTCCGCGGGGATATCCAGAGCAGCGCCGCGTCGGGCTTCAAACTGCCTGATCCGAAACTCAACAGCTGGTCGGCCGGTCTCAACGTGGACCTGGGCCTCGACCGCAAGTCCCAGCGCAACAGCTTCCGCGGCGCCCTCATTTCAGTCGAACGCGCCCGCCGGCAGTTTGCGCTGGAGCTGGACACGGTCCGCCTGGCCGTGGCGAGCGACTGGCGTGCGCTGGAGCAGGCCAAGCGCAACTTCGAGAACGCCGAGATCGGGGTGAAGCTCGCCGAACGCCGGGTCGAGGAGCAGGAGCTCCGGATGCAGCTCGGCCGCGGCCAGACCCGTGATCTGCTCGATGCGCAGGCCGATCTCAATTCCGCTCGCAACGGCCGCACGGCCGCGCTCGTCAACCACACCCTCGCCCGGCTCCGCTACTGGCGGGACATGGGCCTGCTGTTCGTCCGCGAGGACGGTTCGTGGTATGAGGCGCCCGTGCCCGAAAATCCTTCGGCCCCCGAACTTCCCCCTGCTGATTCCGCTCCGAAGCCCTGACGCCATGAACCCGATCGCATTTCTTCGTTCCCGTCCCGCATGGCAGCTGGTCCTTGCGGCCCTGCTGGTGGGAGCGGGCGTTTGGTTCGTCTTCCGTCCCACCAAGGCGGCCGACGACAACCTCGTGGTCGCGGCCAAGCGCGGCCCGCTCGACATCAAGGTGCTGGTCGGCGGCAGCATCGAGGCGCTGGAATCGCACGAGATCGTCTCCGAAGTCCGCGGCGAGCCGATCAAGATCCTCCGAATTGTTGAGGAAGGTTACCTCGTGACCGACGACGATGTGAAAACCAACAAGGTGCTCGTTGAGCTCGATTCCTCGAAGATCAAACAGAACCTGGTCAGCCAAGACATCACCTTCCAGAGCACCGCGTCAGCCCTCACCGAGGCCCAGCAGAGCTACGAGATCCAGCTCAACCAGAACAAGACCGACATCAAGGCCGCCGAGCAGAAGGCGCGTTTCGCCCTGATGGAGTTCGAGAAGTATCTCGGCACGAAGATTTCCGCCGAGGTTATCGACCGCCTTGGCTTGCGGGAGGACCTGGCAGGAACCAATGCCCCGGTCCGGACCAACCTGACGACCCGCGTGGACTTCACCCAGTTCGCCAAGGCGGAGCTGCTGGAGGACGGCGTGGCCAAACAGGAACTCCGCAAGCGCGAGGACGAACTGATGGTTGCCAAGACCACCTCCGCCCAGGCCGAGACGAAACTCGCCGGCACCCAGCGGCTGTTCGACAAGGGCTTTGTCACCAAGAGCGAACTGGAGAACGACCGCATCGCCTTCGACCAGGGCAGGCTGAAGGTGGACGCCGCCATCACCGCCCGCGACCTGTTCATCCGCTACGAGTTCCCGAAGCTCGGGGAGGAGAACCTTTCCAAATACGACGAGGCGCTGCAGGGGCTGATTCGCGCGCGCAAGGAGGCGGTCTCCAAGCTCGCCCAAGCCCAGGCCAAACTGCGTGGCGCCGAGGGGCGATTTAAGCGGGAGAAACGCAACCTCGAAGAGATGAACGAGCAGATCGAGAAGTGCTTGATCACCGCCCAGAAGCCCGGGCTCGTGGTGTATGGCGGCGGCAATCAGCGGATGTTTTGGGGCAACCAGGAACGCATCGCCGTCGGCGCGCAGGTCTATGAACGTCAGCCCATCATCACGATTCCCGACCCGACCAAGATGGGCGTCACCGTGGGCGTGCACGAATCCCACATCAAGAAGGTGAAACGCGGGCTGAAGGTGAAGATCACCGCCGACGCCTTCCCGGACGATCCGCTCACCGGCGAAGTGACCAAGGTCGGCGTGCTGCCGGACTCGGAGAACCGCTGGATGAACCCCGACATGAAGCTCTACAAGACCACCGTGGCCATCGGCGGCACCCGCGAGTGGGTCAAGCCGGGCATGAGCGCGAAGATCGAGATCCTCGTGAAGCGGCTCGACGATGTGGTTTACGTGCCGTTGCAGGCCGTGACCACGCGCGAGGGGAAGCAGGTCGTCTTCCGACCAGGTGCAACGACACCCACCGAGGTCGAGACCGGCGACTTCACGGACGAGTTCATCGAGATCAAAAAGGGCCTGGCCGCGAGCGATTCCGTGCTTCTGCGGACGCCGACGGACAACAAGACGGGCGGCGAAAACCAGGGCGCTCCCGAAGCCAAACCCGCCGAAGCCGCCAAACAGACGGCCAGCCGCTGACCGGCCCATGACGCCCATTGTCCAACTGGACGACGTCCGCCGGACCTACCAGATGGGCGGCGAACTCGTGCACGCCCTGCGCGGGCTGACGCTGTCGATCCAGCCCGGGGAATACGTGGCCATCATGGGGCCGTCCGGCTGCGGCAAGTCCACCCTGCTCAACCTGCTCGGCTGCCTCGACCGGCCCAGTTCCGGCCGTTACCTGCTGGGCGGCGACGACATTTCGGCGCTCAATGACGATGACCTGTCCTCCATCCGCGGGCGTCGCCTCGGGTTCATCTTCCAAAGCTACAACCTGATCCAGCAGCTCAACGTCCTGGAGAACATCGAGGTGCCCCTGTTCTACCAGGGCCGCCCGGAGGAAGAGGCCCGCGAAATTGCCACCCGGTTGGCCACGCGCGTCGGCCTCGAAAAACGCCTCGACCACCGGCCATTCGAGCTGTCGGGCGGCCAGCAGCAGCGCGTCGCCATCGCCCGCGCCCTCGCCAGCGACCCCATCCTCCTGCTCGCGGACGAGGCCACGGGCAACTTGGACAGCAGTTCGGGCCGCGAAATCTTGGGACTCTTCGACGAGCTCAACGCCGCCGGAAAAACCCTCGTGATGGTCACCCACGACCCCGCCACCGGCGAACGCGCCAAACGCCTCGTCCGCCTCCGCGACGGCGTGCTCGAAAGCGACTTGAGGAAGTGAGCCGATGCAGGTCCGAAGTTCAGTCAACGCCTCCAAGTTTCGCCGGTCGATCCGGCTAGGCCTCCGTTCGCTGTGGCTGCACCGCCTGCGATCGCTCCTGACCGTCCTCGGCATCGTCTTCGGAGTTTGCTCGGTCATCGCGATGCTCGCGATCGGCGAGGGCGCCAGCCACAAGGCACAGGAGCTCATCAAGAAACTCGGCTCGCAGAACATCATCCTCCGCAGCATCAAGCCGCCGGAGGAGCAGAAGGTCTCCAACAACCAGAACAACTACGTCCTCGATTACGGGCTGAAATACGAGGACATCGCCCGCATCCAGGGCACCATTCCCGGCGTCACCACCATCGTGCCGGCGCGCGTGATGCGGGAATATGTGTGGAACATCACCCGCCGCGTGGACGCCGAGGTCGTGGGCACCGTGCCCTGGTATCCGACCATGCGGAATCACCGGGTGTCCCGCGGCCGCTTTTTCACCGAGACCGACCAGAACCACGCGGAGAATGTGTGCGTGCTCGGCGAGCGCCTGTCGCGCGACCTCTTTCCCATCGAGGAACCCCTCGGGCAGACCGTGCGCGTGGGCGAGCAGTATTACCGCGTCGTCGGCGTGATGGAGCCGTTCGTGACGCCGGATGCCGACGCCAGTGCTTCCGGTGCCGGTTCGTCGCAGCCGGCGGTGGACCGCATGTTCATTCCGCTGGAGACGGCCAAACGACGCTACGGCGAAATCCTCTTCAAACGTCGCAGCGGCAGCTTCGAGCAGGAGCGCGTCGCCCTGCACGAAGTCACCGTGAAGGTGGACCGCACCGAACGCGTGGTGCCGGTATCGCTCGCCATCAAGGATCTCATGGAGCGGAACCACAAAAAGAAGGACTACGACATCGTGGTGCCGCTGGAGCAGCTCAAGCAGGCCGAGGAGACCAAGAAGATCTTCAACATCGTGCTCGGCTCGATTGCAGCCATCTCGCTCGTCGTCGGCGGCATCGGCATCATGAATATCATGCTCGCCACCGTGACGGAGCGGACGCGCGAGATCGGCATCCGCCGGGCTCTGGGCGCCAAGCGCGGCGACATCGTCACGCAATTCCTCATCGAGGCCGTCATCCTCAGCGGCGCCGGCGGCGCGCTGGGCGTGCTGCTGGGCGTGGCGATCCCCTTCGTGGTCACCGCCACCGCCGGCATGAAGACCATCATCACGCTTTGGTCGCCGCTGGCCGCCTTCACGATCTCCGCGCTCGTGGGGGTGGTGTTCGGCCTGTATCCGGCCTTCCGCGCCGCGAAGATGGACCCGGTGGAGGCGTTGCGGCACGAGTGATGAAGCGGGAGTGTCCTCCCGGAATTGCCGAAGAGGAACGTTCCAGTTACCAAATGCCCGTGATTGCCGGTCCCAACCTCCTGCCCCCGCAGCGACGCCTCTGGCTGATGGGCGTTGCCCTATTCAGCGTCCTGCGGCTGGCCTTGGCGGCACCGATCCCGCTGACCAGCACCAACACCGTTCCCACTTACACCCTGAAGGCTGCCCAGATCTGGCGCCTCGACTGCGACAAGCCGAAACGCTTCGACGCCTCCGCCCTGCAGCGCCTCCCGGACGGTTCGCTGGTCACCCTGGACGACAAAACCACCCGGCTTTTCCGGATTGAGCTGACCGGCGACGCGGGTCGGCTGGTCGCCACCGACCACGAGTTCCTGCCCCCGCGCCCGCCGCGCAAGCCCGGCACCAAGGCCGAGCCCCGCCCCGATCCGGAGGGCCTCGCGGTGGATGAATCCGGTCGCGTTCTGGTGTGCGAGGAGTCACAGCGGAGGGTGTTCCGATATGACCTGATCAGCCACTCACAGGAGACCCTGAACATCGACTGGACCCCGGCGAAGCGCTGGTTCTCGAGCGAAATGAATGCTTCCTGGGAAGGCATCGCGGTTGGTGGCGGCAAGCTCTACCTCGCCAACGAACGCAGCCGCGGTCGCATCATCGTGGTGGACGCCACGACGCTGAAGGTGGAACACGACTTCCAAGTCCGTCCGCCCGACGTCCAAGCGGCCGATGTGCATTACTCGGACCTCTGCTGGCACGCCGGCCACCTCTGGGTGCTGTGCCGGGAAAGCCGGTGTGTGCTGCAGGTGGACGCCGCTGCCGAGAAGGTTCTCGCCAGCTTCGATTACGAGGCCATCGAACGCGACCCCGACAACGCCTACGCGCACCCGTATCCCTACGGCTTCGTCGAGGGTCTCTTGGTCGAGGCGGAAAACCTCTGGCTCATCGTGGACAACAACGAGTTTCCCCGCGTCGCCGACAAGAACGACCGGCGCGCCCAGCTCTGGCGTTGCCCGCGCCCGGACCAGAAGAAGTGACCGTAGGGCAATGGCCAAGACTCAATGACCACTGCCCCCTGAGTGGTGGTCATTGTAAACTGATCATTGGTCATTTTCCCCGGCCGACTTCCCCCTTCTGTTTCCCGGCCCCCTTCGGCTAAGCTGCCGCCTCACGAATGAAGACCGCTTTCCTCTTCGCGGGCCAAGGCGCCCAGGCCGTCGGCATGGGCAAGGACCTCGCCGAAGCGTTTCCCACCGCCCGGGCCCTGTTTGATCAGGCCAACGCCGCCCTCGGCTACGACCTCGCCTCCATCTGCTTCAACGGACCTGAATCCGAACTCACCAAGACCGAAAATGCCCAACCCGGCATCTTCCTGGTCAGCTGGGTGGCGATGACGCTGCTCCGGGAACGCGTTCCGGCGCTGGCCTGCGACGCCACGGCGGGATTGTCACTGGGCGAGTTCACCGCGCTCGCGGCCGCCGGCGGCACCAGTTTCGAGGACGGTCTGCGCGTGGTCCGCCTGCGGGGCCGGTTCATGCAGGAAGCCTGCGAGGCGACCCAGGGCAGCATGGCGGCCATCATCGGCCTCGACGAAGGCCCGACCCGCGAAGTGTGCGAGACCACCGGTGTCACGCTCGCCAACCTCAACTGCCCGGGACAGATTGTGATCTCCGGGGCTGCGGACAAGATTCCCGCCGCCGTGGAAGCGGCCAAGGCCAAGGGCGCCAAGAAGGCCATTCCGCTGACCGTGGCCGGCGCCTACCATTCCCCGCTCATGGCCAGCGCGCAGCCGAAGCTCGCCGCCGAACTGGCCCGCATCGCGATTTGCACGCCGTCCGTGCCCGTCATCGCCAATGTGACCGGCCAACCCCACGGCGACGCTCCCGCCATCGCGCCAGTGCTGGTGGACCAGGTGACGTCGTCCGTGCGCTGGGAAGCCTCGATGCGTCATCTGCTCGCGCAGGGTTTCACCCGCTTCATCGAACTCGGCCCCGGCACCGCCCTGAGCGGCTTCATGAAGCGCATCGACAAGACCGCCCAGATGCTCAACGTCGCCGACGTGGCCAGCCTGGAAGCGACCGTGAAGACCCTGACGGCCTGAGTCCGTCCTCAAGTTCCCTTCATCGCCGGCGGCGGGAATCTGAAAACGTTTCCTGCCGGCGCGACTGGCGGAACAGTGCTTCCGGGGCCCATTCTGACGCGTCGGTTTTCACCACACGCATGTCCATCACTCTCGCGGAACGGATCAGTCAACGTCACGGCATCGCCCCCGAACGGGTCGCGGACTGGGTCTTCCGTCAGGGACTGCCGCCCGCCAGGCGCCTCTTGGTCATTCTGGTCGGACCGTTCGCCGGCGGCGCCTTTTCGCATGATCGCCAAGTTGCCGAGGACTTCTCCCGGGCGACCAACCGCGAGCAGGTGACCGACGCGATCAACCTGCTCCACCGGGCGCCGGTGTATGAGCACGCGTTCGTCCGCGGCACCTTGGGCTGCCGCCTTTCCGGCCGTCGGCTGGCGGCTCTGGCGAACGATCTTCTCTACGGTCCGACCGGCTGAACTTGGGCGCTCCCAGTTGGCGTTCCCGCGGAGTGCGCCTAGCCTCGGCCGCGTGAAGCCCGTTTCCATCCGTCTGTTCGTGAAGCTCGGTTGTCCCTGGTGCGATGAAGCCATCGAGTGGCTCGACCGCCGCGGCATTCGCTACGAACTCCTCGACGTCATCCGCAACGCCGCCGCCCGCGCCGAAATGCGCGAACTGACCGGCCAGACCAAGGCGCCCTCGATGGACGTGGACGGGCACATCCTCGCCGACTTCGGCGCCGATGAACTGGAAGCGTGGTGGCGGCAGATGGACTACGAACCGCGGGTCTGACGCCGTCTCCGCCGTTGACGAACCGACCGTTCTCCCGGGACGTTCGCCGCGATTCATGAGCACGCTTGCTTCCCAAGTCGCCGTCGTTTCCGGTGCCAGCCGTGGCATCGGCCGGGCCATCGCCCTCAAGTTCGCCGCCGCCGGCGCCAATGTGGTCTGTCTCGCTCGCACGGCGGAGAACGCCGAGAAGACCGCCGCCGAAATTCGGGCGCTCGGCCGTCAGGCCTGGAGCTTCGGCGTGGATGTGGCCGATCCCGGCGCGATCAATGCCGTCGCCGAACAGATCCTCGCCGCCGCCGGCAAGGTGGACATCCTCGTGAACAACGCCGGCGTCACCAAGGACACCCTGCTGATGCGCATGACCGAGGCGGACTGGGACACGGTGCTCAACACCAACCTCCGCGGTGCCTTCCTCTTCACCAAGGCCTTCACCCGCGCGTTTCTCAAGCAGCGCAGCGGCCGGATCATCAACATCAGCTCCGTGATCGGCCTGATCGGCAACGCCGGCCAGTGCAACTACGCCGCCAGCAAGGCCGGCCTGATCGGCTTCACGAAGTCCGTGGCAAAGGAATTCGGCTCCCGCGGCGTCACCTGCAACGCAATCGCGCCCGGCTTCATCGAGACCGACATGACCGCCGGATTGGACGAGAAGCTCAAGGAAGGCCTGCTGCGGAACATCCCCCTCGGCACGCTGGGCCAGCCCGACGACATCGCCGAGGCCGCGCTGTATCTCGCGGGTCCGGGCGGTCGCTATGTGACCGGCCAGGTGCTGACCGTGGACGGCGGCATGGTGATGTAGCCGTTCTGGGCGTCACCGGACATGGAACCGCAGGTCCAAACCTTTGCCGTGGCCGCCGGCCTGGTGGTTCTGGGCCTCCTCGGGCTGGTAGTCGTCTGGAAAATCACCAAGTCCCTGCTCAAGCTCGCGTTCTGGCTGGCGGCGCTGGTCGCCCTCGGGGCGGGCGCCGTGTGGCTGTTGGCAGAGTCCGGCGTTCTGCCGAAACCCGCGACGTGGTTCCAATCCCCGCCGCCCGCCGGCGCACCGGCGGCCAACCGGGCGATCTGAGCCGCCCCAACTGGGCGCAGGTTGCCCGCTTCGACTTCTCGACCCGGCTGCAACCTGATGGCTCCCTTCCGCGTCCTACCTGCCATGAAGTTTCCGTCGCTGTTCCGCCAACTCCTTTGCCTCATCGGCGCCTCGTCGCTGCTCGCAGCCGCCCCGACCGAGACGTTTTTCGGCCTGACGAACCTCTGGGACATCCACCTCTCGCTGGCGGCCGGGAACTGGAATGCCCTGACGCCGCAGGAACGCCAGCCGGCGGACCGGGCCGGTCCGCCGGGCATGATGGACCGCGACTACCCGTGGGGCACCGCGACATTCACCTGCGACGGCACGGTGCTCACCAACGTCGCAGTGCGGTTCAAGGGCAATTCCTCGTTCAACGGGTCGCGCAACGGCCTGAAGCGGCCGCTCAAGCTCGATTTCGACCGTGGCGCGAAGGGCCGCACGTTCCGCGGACACGAGGAACTGCTGCTCAACAACAACCTCAATGACGGCACGCAGTTTCGCGAGGTGCTGGCCTATGACGCCTTCCGGCGGGCCGGATTGCCCGCGCCGCGCACGGCGTTTGCCCGCGTCTTCCTGACCGTCGCCGGCGAGCGCACGAACACCTACCTGGGCCTTTACACCGTGGTCGAGGCGGTCGACGCCGACTTTCTCAAGGCGCACTTCGGCACCAAGCAGGGCCTGCTCGTGAAACCCGAGCGCGTGCCCGGCCTCCAGTATCTCGGGCCGGACTGGGCGGCCTACACGAACCGGTTCGAACCGAAGAACGCGCCCAAGCAGGCGGACACGGAACGCTTCATCGAACTCAACCGGCTCGCCGACCGCGCGGACGATGACACGTTCCAGCGCGAACTGCCCGCCCGGCTGGACCTGACAAACGCCTTTCGTTTCGTGGCCCTGAACGCCCTGCTGGCGAACTACGATTCCTTCCTGGGCACCGGACACAACTTCTACCTGTTCCAGCCCCGCGGCGACGCGAAGGCCGCGTTCATCCCGTGGGACCTCAACGAATCGTTTGGCGGACATCCGCCTGGCGGTGGCCGGCAGGCCCAGGCGGAATTCAGCGTGCTCACCCCGAACTCCGCACACATCCGCTTCGTTTCCCGGCTCCTGGGTCAGTCCGAGTGGGCGGCCGCCTACCGCCGGGAGGTCGCGGCCTTGCTGACGAACGCCTTCTCTC
Source organism: uncultured Verrucomicrobiota bacterium (assembly GCA_903910585.1). Classification (GTDB taxonomy): domain Bacteria; phylum Verrucomicrobiota; class Verrucomicrobiia; order Limisphaerales; family UBA9464; genus CAIWAH01. The sequence goes on along the minus strand of CAIWAH010000154.1, from coordinate 44,029 downwards.
CGGCACGCCTGCGGGCAGACGCCGCCAAGATCGCGGCAGTGACCCGCGAAGCCGTGTTCGCCGAATCCCCCCGGGCGCGGGCGGCATTCGAGCGGGCAGCGCTCGGGCAAACCAATCGCGCTCCCGACCGCAACGTCTCCGGGGGCCCCGGAATCGGACCGCGGGAAGACATCCCGTTCGCGGACTGGGTGGATCTGCGCGTGCGGCTGGTCACCGCCGAACTGGCGGGCGAGCGCACCGGACGGCGCCCGGAGTTCCAGCGCGGCCCCGGCGGAATGCGTCCACCCGGCCAACATCGTCTCGGCGGCCCGGGCGGCCTCGTGCCGCCGCCCGAGCGCGAGGGCGATCGTCCTCCCCGGCGGAAGCTCCCGCCGGAACCCCAATGACGCACCGCTGCATTTTGGTCATTGGCCCCCGGTCCCCGGTCCTTTCAACCTAGGCGCATGTCCGCTGCCGACGCCGCCCGGCGCCACGCTGAACTTGCCGCCGAACTTCGCCGGCACGACCACGCCTACTACGTGCTCGCCCGGCCCGAGGTCAGTGACCGGGAATACGACCAACTGTTCCGCGAGCTGCAGGAACTGGAACGGCAGCATCCGGAACTGGCCACCGCCACCTCGCCGACCCAGCGCGTGGGTGGCGCGCCGACCGACGGCTTCCGGCGGGTCGCCCATCTTCAGCCGATGCTCTCGCTCGACAAGGTCGAGGCCAGCGACCACCCGACCCGCGAGGAGGAGCCCGACCGCGAACGGCGCAACCGGGAGCAGGACCGGCGCACGCTCGCCGAGTTCCGCGCCTTCGATGCCAGCATCCGCAAGCAGCTCGGCCGGGACGACGTGGGCTACGTCATGGAGCCCAAGGTGGATGGCGTTTCCCTCAGCGTGCATTACCGGCACGGCAAGCTGGAACTCGGCGTGACCCGGGGCGACGGGCAGTTCGGCGACGACATCACCGCCAACCTGCGCACGCTCCGCTCCATTCCGCTCGAACTCGATCTCCCGCATCCTCCGGCCCTGCTGGAAGTGCGCGGCGAAGCCTACATGGCGACCGCCGAGTTCGATGCGCTCAATGCCCGCCTGGCCGCAGCCGGTGAAAAGGCCTTTCCCAACGCCCGCAACGCCACCGCCGGCGCGTTGAAGCAACTCGATCCCAAGCTCGTCGCCCAGCGCCCGATCCGCGCGGTCTTCTACGGGGTCGGCGCCTGCGACGGGATCAGCTTCACGGCGCACGCCGAGATGCTGGAGTCGTTGGCGAAGTTCGGTCTGCCCACGCAGAAGCTGTGGTGGACCTGCCGCGACATGGACGAGGTGCTGTCCCGCTACGATGCCGACGTGGTCGCCGGCTATGACGAGGATCGCGATCTGCGCCGGCAACTGCCCTACGAAATCGACGGAGTGGTCATCAAGGTGAACACCCTGGCCGACTGGGCACGCATCCCCGGCCGCTCCCGGGCGCCCGGCTACGCCATCGTCCACAAGCCCGTGCCGTGGATCACTCCGGCCGAGACCGTGCTCCGGGCGATCACCGTGCAGGTGGGCCGCACCGGCGTGCTCACGCCGGTGGCGGAGCTGGAACCGGTCTTCGTGCAAGGCTCGACCATCGCCCGCGCGACGCTTCACAACGAGGACGAAATCCGGCGCAAGGACATCCGCCTCGGCGACACCGTGGTCATCCGCAAGGCCGGCATGGTGATTCCCGAGGTCTTCGAGGTGGTGAAGACGAAGCGGCCGGAAGGCGCGGACGAATTTGACCTGTTCGCCCACGTCGGCGGGAAATGTCCGGCCTGCGGTGGAACCATCGCGAAGGAAAAACTCGCGGGTGAAGCCGAGGAGGTGGCCTGGCGCTGCCAGAACGTCGCCGGCTGTCCGGCGCAACTGACCCGCCGCGTGGAATACTTCGCCCAGCGCAAGGCACTCGATATCGAGTCCCTCGGCGGTATCGTGGCGGAGAAGCTGGTCGAACGCGGGCTCGTGAGGGAGCCGCTGGACCTCTTCGAACTCACCGTCGAACGGCTGGGCAAGCTCAACCTGGGCACCGACGACGAGCCGCGCACCTTTGGCGAGAAGAACGCCACCAAGGTCATCGAGGCACTCCAGCGCGCCAAGACCGCGCCGCTGCACCGCTGGATTCATGCGCTCGCCATTGCGGATGTAGGCGAGGCGACCGCCTATCAATTGGCGCAAACTCACGAATCGCTCGAAGCGCTCGCCAGTTCCGGAGTCCTGCGCGACATCCGCGACCTCGGTGCCAAGGAAATCGAACGACAGGAGATCAGTCCGCGTTCCCGCAAGAATCCGCCCAAAGACGAGGCGGAAAAGACCGCCCGCGAAGTTCGTGAATCCGAGCTGCGAGCCGAAATTGCCGCGCTCGAATCCCGGCTGGCCGCCGGTGGTTTGAAAGCGCGCATGCCCGAGGTCGGCCCCGTGGCCGCCGCCAGCGTGCTGGACTACTTCGCGTCCGCCGCCGGTTCCGCAACGCTGGCCCGCATCGCTCAGTTGGGCATCACACCGCAGGGCACGCCCGTGACTGCCGTAGCACCCAGCACGGGACCGTTCGCCGGGAAAACCTGCGTGCTGACCGGCGCCTTGAGCACCATGACCCGAGACGAAGCCGGCGCTCACATCCGTCAGGGCGGCGGCACCGTGAGCGGTTCGGTGAGCAAGAAGACGGACTTCGTCATCGCGGGTGAAAGCGCGGGCTCGAAGTTGGACAAGGCCCGGGAACTGGGCGTGGCGATTCTGAGCGAGACCGAGTTCCGCGAACGGCTCGGACTTCCGACGGTCGCACCGGCGCAAACGGGACTGCTGTAGCAGTCCTCACCGTGACCAGCCGAGCGAACACGGGCGACCGTCGCGTGTCCGCTGCGGCGCTTTGGCAAATTGACGAGGCGGCACCATGGGGCGTTCGATGGCGGGGCAATGAATCACCCTCCTTTCGGAGGACGGGCCATCCCGCTTCTTCTGGGCTTCTGGGCGACGGCCTCGCTTTCGGCAGACACGGCTTCGTCGCCTTGGCGTCTGGGCAAGGCGCTGGATCTGCCCGCGTGGATCGGCGTCAGCGGGGAACATCGCCTTCGCTACGAAACGCTGGACGGCCAGTTCCGGGCGGGAAAGACCGGGGGCGACCAGGCCCTCGCCCTGCGCACCAGCCTCCAGTTCGAACTGCGCACCGCGCCGGTCCAGCTGGTGACCGAAGTCCTCGACGCCCGCGAGTATCTCACCGATGCCGGCAGTCCGGTGGACACCACCATGGTGAATGCCCTCGACGTGCTGCAGGCCCACGTTCGCTGGAAGGCCGGTGACCTGATACCGGGCGGGACGAACACTCTGCGCCTCGGCCGCGAAACGCTGGATCTCGGCAACCGCCGGCTGGTCGCCCGCAACGCCTTCCGCAACACGATCAATGCGTTCACCGGTGCCGACTGGCTGTGGGAGGCCGAAGGCGGCGGCTCGGTGCGGGCGTTCTGGTTCCTGCCGGTTCAGCGGCTTCCGGCGGACGCGGCCTCGCTGCTGGACAACGAGATCGTCGCAGATGCGCAGGGCTTCGGGCAGCAATTCTGGGGCCTCTACGGCACACTGCCCATGTGGGGGCCGGCGATTCACACGGAGGTTTACTGGCTGCAGCTCCACGAAGATGCGGACGCGGACAGCCGGCGCCGGCGGCTGCACACGCCCGGCCTGCGGGTGTTCCGGAATCCGAAGGTGGCGGACGTGGACTTTGAACTGGAGGCCGCCTACCAGATCGGCGATGCCCGGGCGCGGGCCGGGCTGGCCGAGCCGGTGTTGGACCATGAGTCTCACCTGCTCCACGCGGGTCTCGGCTATACCTTCGACTTGGCCTGGCATCCGCGGTTCGGGATCCGCTACACGGAGGCGACCGGTGACAACGATCCCGCGGACGGTTCCAACGAGCGTTTCGACACGCTGTTCGGCGCCCGCCGTTGGGAATTCGGCCCGACGGGCATCTACGGCCTGATCGCCCGCTCCAATCTGCGTTCGCCGGACTGGGAGCTCGCGGTGCGCCCGAAAATCAACGTGGAGCTCTCCTTCACCCATCGCCTGGTCTGGCTGGAATCCACCCGCGATGCCTGGACCGCGGCCGACGTGCGGGATGCGTCGGGCAATTCGGGCAACTTCGTCGGCCAGCAACTGGAAACGCGCCTGCGCTATGACGCGCTGCCCGGCAATGTCCGGCTGGACACCGGGTTCGTCTATTTCGCGAACGGGACCTTCGCCCATCACGCGCCCAACGCGACCCGCCAGGGCGACACCACGTTCAGCTACGTGGAGCTGACGCTGACCTTCTGAGGCCGCCCACCCGTCAACCGTCGGATTGACGGGTGATTTGCCGTCCCGCTAGGTTCCCCCGGTAAATACCGGAGCGCCCCGAATTTACGTTCGGGGCGTTTTCTTTTCCAAGTCACGCACACATGGCCAACACGATTCTCGTCGGCGCCCAATGGGGCGACGAAGGCAAAGGCAAGATCATCGACGTGCTCACCGAGCAGGCGGATGTCGTCGTCCGCACGCAGGGCGGCAACAACGCCGGGCACACCGTCTGGGTGGGCAAGACCAAATACGTCCTCCACCTCATCCCCTCCGGCATCCTCTGGAAGGGCAAGACCAACGTCGTCGGCAACGGTGTCGTGGTGGACCCGGTCGCGCTCGTCGGCGAGCTCGACGGCCTTGAGAAGCTTAACGTGAAGGTCGAGGGCAAGTTCTTCATCAGCGAGACGGCCCACCTGGTGCTGCCCTACCACCGTGAACTCGACGCCCAGCGCGAGGTGCTCAAGGGCAAGAACAAGATCGGCACGACCAAGCGCGGCATCGGCCCCGCCTACGGCGACAAGGTGGCCCGCGTCGGCCTGCGGATGATTGACCTGGTCAACCCGGAACGCTTCGCCGCGAAGCTCAAGGACCGCATCAAGGAGAACAACGCCGTCCTCAAGGCCCTCGGGGCCAAGCCGCTTTCCTACAAGAAGGTCCACGACGCCTATCGCGCCGCCGGCGACCGCCTCAAGCCTTACGTCACCAACACCGTGGTGCTGCTCCATGAGGCGATGCGTCAGAACAAGCACATCCTGTTCGAGGGCGCGCAGGGCACGTTCCTGGACATTGATCACGGCACCTATCCCTACGTGACCTCTTCGAACACGACCGCCGGGGGCGCCTGCACCGGTTCCGGCGTGCCGCCCCACCGGATGGATCGAGTCGTCGGCGTGATGAAGGCTTACACGACCCGCGTCGGCGAAGGCCCCTTCCCCAGCGAGAGCCCAGAGATTTCCGACCTGCTCCACGGCATGGGCCGCGAATTCGGCTCCACGACCGGCCGCGCCCGGCGCTGCGGCTGGTTTGACTCGGTCGTCACCCGCCACGCCACGATGGTCAACGGCATCGACGAGATCGCGATCACCAACACGGACGGCCTCGACACGGTGGAGAACATCAAGGTGGTCATCGCCTACCGCCTCGACGGCAAGACGCTGAACCACCTGCCGAACGACCTGGAAGAGCTCGCCCGGGTGGAGCCGGTCTTTGCCGAGTTCGAAGGCTGGTGCACGCCGACCGACCAGATCACCGAGTGGAAGAAGCTGCCCGCGAAGTGCCGCGCCTACCTGAGGGCCATCGCGGAACTGTCCGGCGCGAAGCTCAAGATCGCGTCCGTGGGGCCAGGGCGGGAGCAGACGATGTTCCTCTGAGCACTCAGAGCCGCGACGGCGAGCCACTCCATGGCAAAAATTCTCCTGCGAATATGCTTGGTCTGCGGAGTCACGTTCGTGGCCATGGTTTGGTTTAAGGCGCGTCAGCGTTCGAAACCACCCGCAGAATTCAGCACATACAAGGGCCTGGCAGGAGTCAGCTCAAATGATCCTGTCGCCATAAAAATGGAAAGGTTCGCCGAGCAGGCGGTCATGGATGCTTGGCAGCGTTACCGGATGAGGCTGCAGATTCATGTCAGCGCTCTTCCGGAGTTCGAGCAGTATCTGGGGCGAGTTTCACAGGAACCAAGTTTCCGGCAGAGCACTGAGAAAGACCAACGGGCCGAAGGTTTGATTGGGGGTGCCTTTGTCGGAGAGGCCATTCGCCGAGTCCATGGTGGAACTTGGCTTGAGGAGGTGCCGGATTTGAAGGACGCAGGACCGTTTCCACTGAAACTGGCGCGTAACACGATCTGGCCGGTAACTTGGGGTTTCAAACGCTTGATCAACGGCCCGGAAGACAACGTTTATCACAAGTATTTGGTCATGGTCTTAAGGCAGACCAACGGCCTCAATTATTCGTTGGAACAATGGACAAACGGTCCCAATGGACTAGTGCCGCTTACTGAACAGCCCTCGAAATGAGCGCCGACCCCAAGCTCTCCCCCGCCGCCGCGGCGAACCTCCCTACCCACGTCGCCATCATCATGGACGGCAACGGGCGATGGGCGAAACAACGCGGCATGCCCCGGGTGGAAGGCCACCGCAATGGCGTGGAGTCGGTCCGGGCCATCGTGCGCGCGTGCGGTGAGGCCGGCGTCAAATACCTGACCCTCTACGCCTTCTCGGTCGAGAACTGGAACCGGCCCAAGGACGAGGTGGATGCGCTCATGAAGTATCTCGCCCGCTTCCTGAAGAACGAGATCGGCGAACTCAACCGCAGCAACGTCCGCCTGGAAGCCATCGGCCAGATCTGGCGCCTGCCGGAGGCAGTGCAGCAGCAGTTGGAGAAGACCAAGGCCGCGCTCGCCAAGAACAATGGTCTGACCCTGGTGCTCGCGCTCAGCTACGGCGGCCGCACTGAACTGGTTGAGGCCACCCGGGCCATCGCCGCCAAGGTGAAGTCCGGCCAGCTTGATCCCGCCGAAATCAACGAGCGGGTCATTTCCGAGCACCTTTACACCCGGCATTCGCCTGATCCGGACCTCATGATCCGCACCAGCGGCGAGATGCGCGTCAGCAACTTCCTGCTCTGGCAGATCAGCTACGCGGAACTGGTGGTGACGCAGACGCTGTGGCCCGACTTCCGCAAGGCCCAGTTCTTCGAGGCCCTTGAGGAATACGCCCGGCGTCACCGCCGCTTCGGTGGGGTCTGACCCAACTGCGGCGGATCACTTCCAGGACCACGCGGTCAGCCGATAAGGCTCCGCAGTATTCCACGACTGCCACCAGACGGTCGCCTCGGCGGTCCGCGGAGAGCCGTTCTCGTTCAACTCCAGCACCAATCGGTAGTTGAGTCCGGCGACGACCTGTTGCTGGGCGGAAACAATCCGGTGAAGGCCCAAGCGGGAGCCCGGCATGGTGTCGCCCCGGGCTTGCACCGCGAATTTCGCCGCCCGAATCACTCCGGGGTCACTCACATCGACTTCGGAATAACCACCGGCCACTTCGGCGCGTTGGACCGCCGGTTCCGGTGAAACGCGGCGATCGTTTTGGCAACCGCCACTCACCGAAAGGACGACCGCCACCAGGGCGATGGACGAAATCTTCATGACATTTCAACTCGGTGGCACCGATCCGGCGGCTGCCGCCGGACGCCGGGACCGGTTCAGCCCAACTTCACCGGCTTGCCGGTTTTTGCGGACTTGTCGGCCGCAAAGATCACCTCGTGCGTCTTCAGCGAGTCCCGGAAACTGGTCAGCGGCATTTCCCTGCCGGCTGCCAGCGCGGTGAAGAACGCGTCAAACTGGGTCTGGTAGGGGTGATCGCTCACGTCGCCCGAATCCAGCATCTTCATGGACAGTTCGCTCCATCTCGCCTTGTTCGTGTGCAGCTTCTGGGAGTGAAAGCGGTTGTCGAGCAGGCTGCCCTCGCTGCCACACAGGTGCGTGTGAAAGTAGTAGGGCTGGAGACAGTCCACCACCGCGGCGCACTTGCCGATCTTGCCGCTCTTGAACTTCACGATCGTGACGCTGCTGGTCGTGTATTCGTAGGGCTCAAACAGCCTGCTGGACGACTTGGTGTCGTAGCTCGTGACCTCCGCGACGTCATTGCCGAGGCACAGCAGCAGGGCGTCCAGCGCGTGGCAACCGGCCGTCAGCAGCGAACTGCCGCCCGCGTCTTTGCGGGTGTTCCACCGGAACTGCCCATACCACGGTCCGATGCCGTGATAGTAGTCGATCTCGCCGTAATGCAGTTCGCCCAGCAGGCCCTGGTCGATGACCGCCTTGGTCGCCAAGAACTGGCTGGACCAGCGGCACTCGAAGCACACGCACGTCTTCACCCCCGCCTCACGAATCGCCCGGTCCATTGCCAGGCAGTCCTTCCAAGAAAGCGCCAGCGGCTTCTCGATGATCAGGTGTTTCCCCGCCTTGGCTGCCGCGATGACCTGCTTGGAGTGGTCAAACGGATAACTGCACACCGTGACCACGTCGATCGAGGGATCGGCCAGCATTTTCCCCAGGTCATTGTAGCCCTTCACCGGTGAGCCGTATTTCGCGCTCAGCTCGGCATCATCGAGCGGGCGCGAGCTGTAGATCGCGGTGACCTGGGCCTTGCCGGTGGCGTTGATCGCCGGGATGTGCGCGGTGGCGACCCAGCCGTGGCCGATGACGCCGACGTTGAACTTCTTGCTCATTGGAAATGGAGATTGTGGGGCACAGCCTGCGGCGAATTCAGTTTTAAGTCACGCCCACGAACGGGGCGTTCCGGGTCCGCCCGCACCACGCTGCGACGCGTCTCTCAACTCAGACCAGCGGAGGGCAATGGCGGATGCGCCCCGTCCCCAGGGTCAGGAAGTTCAAGTTGGCGCGGCCGATGTTTCCGCAGCAAGCTTCGGAAAATGAATTCCCCGCTGCGGTTCCTGGCCGGTGCCCTGTCGCTCTTCCTCTTGGCCGGCTGCCAGCGCGAGGAACCCGGTCAATCCGCGGCACCAGTCCCGCCGGCAACCGCTTCGCCGGCGGCCAGCAGCAGGGAATTCGAAGTCCAGCTGACCGCGGCATTGGAGATTGCCTCGCTCAGTTCCCGCGACGAGGCGTTGGGAAAACTGGCTGCCGACGCGGGTGCCGCCGGCGAGTCGGCCGTGACCTCCCGGGCCATTCGGGAAATTGCGTCCCCCTCCGCTCGCGACCGCTACGCTGCGGCAGCCGCGCTGTGGCTGGCCCGTGCCGGCAAGTCGGACGGTGCGCTCGAAGTCGCCCGCCTGTTCGCCTCGCTCGGTGTCCGGGACGAAACGCTGAAGCAAATCGCCACTGGCCTGCAGTCGCCGTCCAGTCAGCCGCACTGAACCACCCCACTTCGCGTCCGACCGTCGGGAACTGTATTCGCGGCGGTTAACCCCGCCGAGAAACGGCTTGCCCCATCCGCGGGCCGAATCTATCTATCCGCCCGCTTTTTTGCGCCAGGGTAGCTCAGCGGTAGAGCAGGGGACTCATAAGCCCTTGGTCGGGAGTTCGATTCTCCCCCCTGGCACCACTTCAGCCCTTCCGCAGAGCCATTACCGCTCCCCTGCCCCACGCTCAGATTCACCTCTAGTCCGTATCCGGTGGCAATGTCTCCCGGTAGCACGTCCACGTCGGCAGTAATCCATGAAACTTTTCATGGCTGGCCCATTCCCGGGCTTCCTCCCTCCGTCTGCCGGGTTTAGGGTTCCAATCATGGGCTTGGGAAAGCACAGCCATGGGCGGGGCTTCACGCTGATCGAACTGCTCGTCGTCATCGCCATCATCGCCATCCTTGCCGGCATGCTGTTGCCCGCGCTGAGCAAGGCGAAGAGCAAGGCATCGCAGACGCAGTGCCTGAGCAACTACCGCCAGCTGAATCTCGCCTGGCTGCTCTACGCGGATGATTTCCGGGACGACCTGCCGCCCAACGAAACCATTCTTACCGGTGGCCGGCAGGGGGCCAATGCCACCGCCCGCACCTGGGTGGTCGGCAACGCCTACACCGACCTGACCACCACCAACCTCCAGAAGGGACTGCTGTTCCCCTACAACCGCTCCGTCGGGATCTACAAGTGTCCGGCGGACAATTCGACGGTCCTTGATCGGGGCAAGGTCCGCCGCTCCCGCAGTGTCTCGATGAATGCCTACATGAACGACACCCCCGATCCGCGGGACCGATCCTGCTGGCACAAGCTCAGCCAGATTGTCACGCCGTCCCCTAGCCAGGCCTACGTCTTTCTCGACGAGCACGAAAACAGCATCGAGAACGCCCGTTTTGTGGTCACCCAGCCGGGCGAATGGCTGTGGGTGGATTTCCCGGGTGTCCGTCATGCCGGGGCCCTGACGCTGAGTTTCGCCGACGGACACGCGGAAAGCTGGAAACTGGTCTCCGCCGATTCCCGGCGCATTGGCAAGCTGCCGCCGTGGATCCAAAGCCAGACCGTGAAGGCGGGCGACGTGGACCTCCGGCGCTTTCACAACGGCGCCCCCAAACTGCCGCTCTGAACCCCCGAAACCGGCGAACGGCGGCGGCGGAAATTTTCTTTGCGGTCCGGGCATTCCCGCCAACATCCGCGGCATGACGTTTTCCCGTGTGTTGGTCGCGGCCGCGCTGGCGTCCGGTCCCGTGCTCGCCGCCGACTTCACCCTCGAAGGCCGCAAATTCACCGTGCCGGACGGATTCACGGTGCAGCGGGTCACCGGCACGAACCTGGTTGCGCGGCCCATCAGCGCGAGCTTTGACGATCTGGGCCGGCTCTATGTCACCGAGTCCGACGGCTCGAACGAGGCGCCGTCCGAACAGCTGAAACATCCCGGCTCCCGGATCGTGCGGCTGGAGGACAGGGACAACGACGGCGTGTTCGATGCCGCGACCGAGTTCGCCGACAAAGTGATGTTCCCGCAGGGCTGCCTGTGGCATGACGGTTGGGTTTATGTGGCCGCCCCACCGAGCATCTGGCGGTTCCGGGACGCCGACGGCGATGGCAAGGCCGAACAGCGCGAGGAATGGTTCAAGGGCGGCACCCTGACCGGATGCGCCAATGACATCCACGGTCCGTATCTGGGCCCCGATGGTTTCATTTACTGGACCAAGGGCGCGTTTTCCGAACAGACCCACAAACTGGGCAACGGCACGGAACTCAAGGACCGCGCCGCCCACATATACCGGATGCGCCCCGACGGCAGCGGTCTGGACGTGATCATGTCCGGCGGCATGGACAACCCGGTGGAGGTGGCCTTCACGCCGGAAGGCGAGGCGCTGTTCACGAGCACCTTCATCGACTTCAGCGAGCCTGGTTTCCGCGACGGCATCGCCCATGCTGTTTACGGGGGCATCTACGGCAAGGTGAACGACGTGCTCACGGACGGCCGCGTCAGACGGACCGGACCCGACCTGCTGCACCCGTTCTATCAGGCCGGGCCGGCCGCCGAATGCGGACTGACCCGCTACGAGGGTTCAGTGTGGGGAACCGAGTATCGCGACAACCTGTTCGCCACCACGTTCAACCTGCACCGGGTCACCCGTCACGTGCTGCACTTCAACGGGGCCTCGTTTGGATCGGAAGACTACGATTTCCTGACCTGCGAAGACGTGGATTTCCATCCGACCGACGTGCTGGAAGATGCCGACGGCAGCCTGCTCGTGGTGGACACCGGCGGGTGGTATCGCCTGTGTTGCCCCAGTTCCCAGCTGGCCAAGCCGGATGTGCTCGGCGCCATTTACCGGATCCGCAAAACCGGCGCCACGCCGCCCGAAGATCCCCGCGGCCTGAATGCCAACTGGGGTGAAGGGGCCATCGCCCAGATCGCCAACCGCCTCGGCGACGACCGGCCCGTGGTTCGCAATCGGGCGACGCAGATGCTCGCGGCCATGGGCACCAATGCCCTGCCCCTGCTCCAGGTCCAGTTGAAGGCCGCCTCGCCGGATGTCCGCCGCAACGCGGTGTGGGCCCTCGCCCAGATCAACGATCTCGCGGCCAAGCGAACCATTGCCAACCTCTTCCGCACCGAAACGGACGATACGGTGATCCGCACGGCGCTCAAGGCCATCGCCACCTTCCGCATTTCGCCGGCGATGGGCGTGGTAGCGGGCGAACTCAGTCAGACCAATCCGCCCACGCTGCGGGTCGCCTTTGAGGCCTTCGGTCGCACCGCGGTCGGGCAGATGGCGATGATGGCCTTCAATCCGTTCCAGAACGAACCGGCCAAGTCGGCCGGCAACGATCCGTTCCTTGAGCATTCCGCGATCATGGCGCTGATCGAGATCGCCCATCCGGAAACCACCCGCATGGGCTTCAATCACAGTCAGGCCATCAACCAACGGTCGGCCCTGATCGCGCTCGACCAGATGCCCAACGGCGGGCTGAAGCCGGGCGAAGTGGTCCGCTTCGTCACCTCCGGCGATGAGCGCCTCCGCACCGCGGCTCTGTGGATTCTTGGCCGGCATCCGGAATGGGGCGGTGATCTCGCCAGCTGGTTTCTCAATCAGCTCAAGGCCCCGAATGCCGCACCGGAGCATCTTGAGCGATTGCGGGGGCAACTGCACCTGCTTACCCACCACGATGTCGGCCGGCAGGTTTTGGCTGACCTGGTCACAGAGGACGGATTCGCCGTGGCAACGCGTCAGGCGGCCCTCGACGCCATGGCCGGTGCGAGTTCCAAGGAAGCGCCCGCAGCTTGGAAGGTAGCCGTCCGCAAGGCGCTCGAACAGCCCGCTCTGCTGGGCGCCGCCATTCGGGCGACCCGGGGGCTGAACGGGGACTCCGCCCTGCAAGCCGCCCTGAGAAAAATCGCCACCACCAAGTCTTTGGCCGCCGGCCAGCGGCTCGATGCGCTCGCCGCGCTGCCGGGAGGTGCCGCCCTCGGCGAGACGGAGTTCACCTTCGCCGAGTCGCAGTTGGCGCCCGAGCTTCCCCCTGCCCTGCGTTCCGCCGCCGCCGGTGTGCTGGCCCGGTCCAAACTGGAAGGCTCCCAATTGACCGCCGTGCTCAAGTTGATTCCCACCGCCGGTCCGCTGGAGCTCAACCGCCTGCTGGGCGCCTTTGATGCCGGCGGGGATGAGTCGCTAGGCCTGCGCCTGGTCGAAACGCTTGGGCAGGCCAAAAGCGCGAAGGCCCTTCACCCCAGCCAGCTGAAGCCGCACTTCGCGAAGTTTCCGCCTGCGGTCCAGAAGTCGGCGGAAGCGTTCCTGGCGACGCTGGATGCGGACGCCGCCAAACAGGCGGCCAAGCTGGATTCCCTGCTCGCCGAACTGCAGAAACTCGGCGGCGATCAGCGGCGCGGCCAGGCCGTCTTCAATGGGCCCAAAGCGGCGTGCTCTGCGTGTCACCGCATCGGCTATCTCGGCGGCGACGTCGGCCCCGAGCTGACGAAGATCGGTGAGGTCCGGACCGAGCGCGACCTGCTGGAGGCCATCGTTTTCCCGAGTGCCAGTTTCGTCCGCAGCTACGAGCCGACCTTGGTCACGCTCAAGGGTGGCGACCAAGTCAACGGGCTCGTGAAGCACGAATCGCCCGAGGAAGTTCACCTCCAGACCGGTCCCGGCGCACTTCAGCGCCTTCGCCGGGGCGAAATCGAGGATCTCCGTCCAGGCACAGTCAGCGTGATGCCGGGCGGCCTCGACGAGCAGTTGTCCCGGCAGGAGCTGGCCGATCTGCTCCGGTTCGTGAAAGACGTGCGCTGGCGCTGAACGGAGGTGGGATTTCGGGCGGACAAAGCCGCGCCTTGCGTCGGAAGGCGTCCGCCATATCGTCCCGCGTCCTTTATGCCTGATTCCGTCCGCACATTGCTGCGCCGTGCCGTGCTCGGCGCACTTACCCTTTCCGCCGCCAACAGCGCCTTTGCCCAGCACAAGCTCGGGCCGCAGGGCAGCTTCGAGGCTCCCAAGGTCGCGGCCCGTTCCGACGAGGGCGAAAAGAACATCAAGCGGTTCCAGGTGCCGCCCGGCTGGAAGGTCGAGCTTTGGGCCACCGAACCGGACGTCGCGCACGGGGTCGCCTTCGACATCGCCAACGACGGCCGGGTGTTCGTCGCGGAATCGTTCCGGGCTTGGCGCGGTGTGCCCGATATCCGGGGCATCATGCCGTGGCTCGACGAGGATCTGGCCTGCCGTTCGGTGGACGACCGCCTCGCGATGATGAAACGTCAACTCGGTGAGGAAGGCATGAAGGCCTATTACAAGAACACCGAGCGCGTCCGTTATCTCCGCGATGAAACCGGTGCGGGCAAGGCCACGATCTCGAAGGTGTTCGCCGAGAATTTCGCCACGCCGCTCGACGGTGTCGCGTCCGGCGTGCTGGCCCGGGGCAAGGACGTTTATTTCGCCAACATCCCGAACGTATGGCACCTCCGGGACGAAAACCTCGACGGGCTCGCCGATGCGCGCCGCAGCATCAGCTACGGCCACGGCATCCGCGTCGGCTTCCTCGGACACGACCTGCACGGCCTCACGTGGGGACCGGACGGAAAGCTCTACTTCAGCATCGGCGACCGGGCCTCCGTGCTAAAAACCCCGAACGGCGAGGTCGGCACGCCCGACTGCGGTGCCGTGTTCCGTTGCAATGCCGACGGCTCGGAGATCGAGATGATCTACAAGGGCCTCCGCAATCCGCAGGAACTGGTCTTCGACGAATGGGGCAACCTCTTCACCGGTGACAACAATTCCGACGGCGGCGACCAGGCCCGCTGGACCTATCTGATCGAAGGCGGCGACAGCGGCTGGCGCATCGGCTGGCAGTTCATCGAACGTTCCGACGCCCCGATGCCCCGCGGCCCGTGGAACATGGAGAAGATGTGGGCCCCGCAAAACGAGTCCCACCCGGCCTACATCACGCCGCCGATCAAGAACATCACAGCTGGTCCCAGCGGCAATGCCTACTACCCCGGCACCGGCCTGGGCGCGGAATGGCAGGGCACCTTCACGCTGTGCGATTTTCGCGGCAGCGGCAGCGGCTCGGGCATCATGCAGTTCAAGCATCAGCCCAAGGGCGCAAGCTTCGAGATCGTTGAGGACAAGAAGATGGTCTGGTCCGTCGAGGCGACCGACGGCACGTGGGGACCCGACGGCGCCTACTGGGTGCTCGACTGGGTGGACGGCTGGGAACCGGTCGGCAAGGGCCGCATCTACCGCATGTTCGATCCGAACACGGTCAACGCACCGATCGTGAAGGAGACCCAGAAGCTGCTCGCCTCCGACTTCTCCGCGAAGAAGGACGGCGAACTCCTGAAGCTGCTCGCCCATGCGAATTACCGGGTTCGCCAGACGGCCCAGTTTGAACTCGCCGGCCGCGGTGAGAAGCAGACCGGTGCGTTGGCAAAACTCGCGAAGTCCTCGTCCAGTCTGCACGCCCGCCTCCACTCGATTTGGGGACTTGGCCAGATTGCGCATGCCACCAAGGCCACCGCCCGCGGGGCCAAGTCCGACGCGCTCGAAACGGTCATCGGTCTCGCCGGCGACCCAAACCACCACGTCCGCGCCAACGTCGCGCGCGTGCTGGGCGACGCGAAGTATCCGGCCGGCTTCGATGCGCTCGTGAAGCTCTCGACGGATACGGACGCCCATGTTCAGGCCCTCGGCACGATCGCCTTGGGCAAACTCGGCCGACGTGAGGCGATGCCCGCGATCGTTTCCGTGCTCAAGGCGAACGCCGACAAGGATCCGCATGTCCGGCACGCGGCGGTAACCGCGCTTGTCGCGTGCAATGACTTCGATGCCCTCCAAGTCGCCGCCGCGGACGCCAATGATTCCATGCGCATGGGAGCACTGCTCGCGATGCGCCGGCTTCAGCGGAACGAGATTTCCGTCTTCCTCGGCGACGCCAATCCGAAGCTGGTCACCGAAGCGGCCCGCGCCATCAACGATGAGCCCATCCCCGGCGCGATGGAGAATCTCGCCGCGCTCATCGCCAAACCGCTCGACGCCAAAAACGACGCCCTCGTGCGGCGGGTGGTGAACGCCAACTACCGTTTCGGCACCAAGAACACCGCGAAGGCGCTCGCCGAGTTCGCCGCCCGGGACAATGGGAGCGAAGTCCAACGTGCGGAGGCTCTCGAATCCCTCGCGGCCTGGCCCAAGAACGGTGGCCGCGACCGCATTTCCGGCCTCTGGCGTCCGACGGCATTTGCCCGCAATGCAACGGTGCCCGGCGAAGCTGTGAAGCCGGTCGTCAACGGACTGCTGGCCGCCGCGCCGGAACGCGTGCGCCAAGCCGCGGCCACCGCCGCCGGAGAACTGGGAGTCAAGGACGCTTCGGCCGCACTGGCCAAACTGGTGGCCAACAAGGACGCGACAGCACGGAGCCGTGCCACCGCGCTCACCGCCCTCTCGAAACTTCAGACTCCCGAATACGCGCCCGCCCTTGCCGCTGCGCAGAACGACGAAGAGGAGTTCCTGCGGAAGGCCGCGCTGAAGCTGTCGGTGGATGCTCCTCCGGTCGCGGCCGCCGCGACCGGCGCTGCCCCCGCGGATCCGACCGCCAAACTGGCGAGTGTCCTCGCGTCGGGATCAGTCTCCGAAAAGCAAAACGCGTTGTCGGCCCTCGCGAAAGTTTCCGGGGCAGCCGCGGACGATCTGGTCGGCAAGTGGTTGACCGACCTGCTGGCCGGAAAGGTGCCCGCCGAGCTTCAGTTGGACGTGCTGGACGCGGCGGCGGCGCGCCCGTCCCTGAAGGCGTTGCTGGAAAAGTGGTCGGCGGCGAATGCCAAGAAGTCGGACTATGATGCCACACCTTGGAAAGTGGCCCTCGCAGGCGGAAATGCGGAAGACGGCAAAAAGGTCTTCTTCGAAAAGGCTGAGGTCAGCTGCCTGCGATGCCACAAGGTTGGGGGCGAAGGCGGTGAGGTTGGCCCGGAGTTGACCGGTCTGGCCGCCAAGAAGGGTCTGGATTACGTGCTCCAGTCCATCCTCTTCCCGAATGCCGCCATTGCCCAAGGTTTTGAAACGGTCCTGGTGAACCTCAAAAACGGCAACGCCTACGCCGGGGTGATCAAGTCCGAATCGGGAGACATCCTCGAAATCAATTCCCCCGAAGACGGATTGGTAAAGGTGAAGAAGGCGGAGATCGCCAGCCGCGAGAAGGGTTTGAGCGGCATGCCGGAGGGGTTTGGTGAGCTGCTGACAAAGCGCGAACTTCGCGATTTGCTGGCGTATCTGGCCGGCAACTGATGCCCTGATGCCTCAAGTGACCGCCACCGCCGCCGATGTAGGCAGCGGATTGGCGGTCACTTCACTTTGACCGTCCCGGACTGCTTGCGCTACCACCTCCGCCCATGAACAACGCCCCGGTCTCCGCCGACACCGCCCCGGCCGGCCGCTCGCTGGCACCCATCTGGTCCAACTGGGCCTTCACCGCCGTTGAAGTGCTGCTGTGGAGCTGGTCGAT
Organism: uncultured Verrucomicrobiota bacterium; assembly: GCA_903910585.1. Taxonomy (GTDB): domain Bacteria; phylum Verrucomicrobiota; class Verrucomicrobiia; order Limisphaerales; family UBA9464; genus CAIWAH01. The sequence continues at coordinate 26,789 of CAIWAH010000154.1, read as the reverse complement.
CATCGTCTGCATGCCGTGGTGGGAACGTGACCCGAATTACTCCTACGGCTGGGTGGTTCCGTTCCTGATGTTCTTCTTCCTGTGGCGCCGATTGGCGGAACAAAGCCCGGAGTTCTGGGCGGAAATCAGCCGCGACGACGAACGCAAGCGATCCCGTCTTTCCCCCTGGTTGCTCGCCGTAATTGGGTTGGGCCTGTTTCCGTTGGAGGTGTATCGGGCGGAGTATCACAACTCGGGAATCGTCCTGTGGGCCATCAATCTCGCCAAAGTTTTCTTTTCCCTCCTGGGTGCTTGGTGGTTGGGCGGCCGACGGCTGGCGGTGCTGATCATGTTCCCGGTCCTGTTCTTCCTGACCGCAGTGCCCTGGCCGGCCAAGATTGCGCTGCCCTTGCAGCAGGAATTGGCCCGCGTCGTAGCCATGATCGTGACCGAGATCATGTTGTGGATGGGCATTCCAGTGGTGCTCGAAGGAGCCGTCCTGCACCTGACGAAAGGGACGGTCGGCATCGTGGAAGCATGCAGCGGAATTCGTTCGCTCCAATCTGGCCTCATGGTCAGTCTCGCGGTGGGCGAACTCCTCATGCTCAACCGGGCTCGCAGAACTGTGCTCGTCACCGGCGGAATCCTGCTGGCCCTGTTCAGCAATCTCGGCCGGACCTTCTACCTGTCGTGGGTCACCGAGCACGGCGGCACCGACGCGATGCACAAGGTTCACGACATGGCCGGCAACGTGGCCATGTATAGCCTCTACATCCTGATCTGGGTTCTCGGAAAGGTGCTGGAGGGCAAAGTCATCGCCCCCTGGCCGGCCGGATTTTCCGATTGGAAGAGCAAGGTGGGCGGCCTGCGCTGGCATCGGCTGCCGGATTTCCGGCCGCTGGCCGCCATCACAGTCGGGTCGTTCATCGGAGTTCATGCCTGGTATTTCGCACTCCAGTTCTCGGTTTCTCCGCAAACACAGCCTTATCTGAACCTGAAGCTGGAGAAGGATTCGGGAAACGAGGAGACCGCTCCCGATGAACAGGTCATGCGGGAGCTGGGAGTAACCGCGATGGACTCACTTCGCCGAAGGACTCCGCTTGCCCCCACTGAAAGCGGCGTTTCCGTCAGTCATCTCTTCTGGAAGCCTGGGCCCACCACCAAAACAGCTCTCCATCACCGACCCGACATTTGCATGCCTGGTCAGGGTTGGAATCCCGTCGGAGAGGTCGAACGCGTGACGCTCAATCTCAATGGCAGGCAGCGCCAGTTCTACGCATTCCGATTCGAAAAGCCCGGGATCAAGGCCCTGTCCGTCTGGGGCGTCTGGCGAAACGGCGAAGGAGTGGAGATGGATTATTCCAACAAACTGACCGCACTCCCCGAGGTTTACCATCCCTGGCCCAGCAGCCGCCACCTCATGGGCATTGAAATCCTCTCGGTTTTCGTGCCGTATCGGGGCGAGCCAGAGCCGACACCCCAGCTGGTGGAGCGTCTGTTTCCGGACTTGGTCAAGTGGAGCGACGACGCACCGGCCGAGAATGTAAGCCAACCAAAATGATCCGATGAGTGCCCCAGCAGCCAGCCCAGAAGACTCCCCCGTAAAGTCCGGACCGGAGCGGTCTGGATCGTCCCGTGCGGAGCGTCGGGCGAGAATCAGAAGGCTGTGGCTGATTGGCGTAGGAAGCATTGTCGGACTGGTCGTTGTCGGGGTGGTTGCCAAATTCATTTATCCGAAAATCAAACTCGCTCGCGGGCGGCAAAACGCAGCTGAAGCGATGTCCGCGTTGCGCAAGGGCGATCTGGTGGCGGCGGGTGGCAAGGTAAAGACCGCCTTGGCCATGGCCCCAAAGGAACCGGAAACTCTCAGGGCCGCGGCCGAGTTCTGCCGCCTGCGGGCCGATCCGGCCGGAATCAACTACTACCGATTGCTTTTGGGTTCGGGCGAAGGCGGGTTGGCAGAGAAAACCAATTTGATTCAACTGGCCCACTCAACCAAACGACTTCAGCCGGCTCGTGAAGTCCTCAGGGAGATGCTGCTTGCTAACAGCAATGACACACTGGCGCTCAAGTATCTGGTTGAGAACCACCTGCTCGCTGGGGACATTGAGCGGGCCATCAAGGCATCTGCGCTGGCGCTCAAGAACGACCCGACCAATGCTTGGTTCCAGCTGACGCTCGGATCATTGCTGATGGACGATCCCCGTGGCGGAAAATACCAGGACGAAGGACGAAAACTCCTGTTTAGCCTGGCAATCAGCCAGCGCCCTGAAAGCCGTGCAGCACAGAACCGGATCTCCCGATCGCCAAATCTCACCAAACCGGAAATGGCGATTCTCCAAAGGCAGATCGAAAGCAGAACAAACAAGGGATTGGCGGATGACGTCCTGATTTATGACCTGCGCCAGCGACAAAACCCCGACAATTCCGCCGAAATTGTTCACGAAGCACTGAGTCGCTACGTCAAAGAGGATTCCGGTCTCGGGCTCGCCACCATGATTGGTTGGGCCGCGAGCGGACGCCAATACTCGGCGGTGCTTAAGGCCGTGCCGGCAGCGATGGCGCAGACCAATTCCTCGTTAGCGCCGCACTATTCGGCGGTTCTTGCAGCCTCCGAAAAGTGGGAAGAATTGGAGGGCTTCCTTGCAACTTCAGAGCCCAGCATTGGCAAGGTCTTGACGGCCGGCTTCCGGGCACGGCTGGCGATGGCTCGCGGAAACAAAGCTGAAGCTGAGGCCCAGTTTAGGAGCCTCGGTTCGGTCAAAGAGGTGTCCATTTTGGATGCCCGGATCTTGGCTGAACAAGCCGAAACCGCGGGCCTTCCAGAAGTGGCGGTGGACATTTACCAACGCATCTCCGCTGAACCTGGAGCGGCAATTGACGCTGCGAGGGAGTGCTTGCGTCTCCTCAGTCGCATCGAGGACCAATTCAAGTTAAGGGAAGTTGCGGGACGCTTGAACCGCATGTTCCCCAATGACGACAACCTCAGCGCAGAGCTTGCCTGGGCCAATCTGGTCGCGGGGCAGGACTTGCCGGAGGCATTCACTGTGCTCAGTCGCCTGCACGAAAAGGCTCCGACAAATCCGGTCTGGACCTACGCGTTGGCCATGTCGGAACTGAGGCTGGGACGGACTGCGAAGGCGCTGGAACTGGTCCAATCGACTGCCATCGCCCCCAAGAACCGCACCCCGCGGATGCAGCTCGTGCACGCACTGGTGCTGGCGGCGAACGACCAGCGGGAGGCGGGGCGTCGGGCGGCCCGCGAGGTCAACATGGCCCGCCTGCGACCGGCGGAACAGGCACTGCTCAAAGAGCTTCTCTGATTACAGGCCACGGGGCGTTCGCTTGCAGGCAGGACTTTGGGAGCCGAAAGTCCCTTCATGAGGTTCCCCGTTTTGGTAGCCGGATGGATGGCCTTGAATGTTCAAGCCCAAGTCGTCATCAATGAGATTCATCCGGCTCCAGACATCAAACAGGAGCGGGTAGAGTTCGTCGAACTGCACAATGCGGGCGTCGCCGAAGTTGATCTCTCCGGTTGGAAGCTCAGTTCCGGGATTGATTTTACGTTTCCTCCGGGAACGCGAATCCCCGGCGGTGGTTTTGCGGTTGCGGCGGAAGATCCGGGGGCGCTTTTCCGAAAGTTCCAAATTGGCGGTGCGTTCGGGCCTTGGCTGGGACGCCTCTCAGGAGCAGGCGAAAGAATCATCCTGTCGGATTCCTCGGGGCGGGTTGTCGATGAAGTCGGTTATGGCCTCGGCTTCCCCTGGCCCACCGTGGGTGACTCCCCGGGACTGTCCATGGAACTGGTCAACCCGTCGCTGGACAACGACCTCGGGGGACACTGGCGAAGCTCAATTGTCGGCGAAACAGCCGGAAGCGTCGCCACGGTGGCGCAAACCGGCGAGTTGTGGCGCTACCGCAAAGGTGTGACGGAAGCGTCTTCTCCCGTTGCCGCGTGGCGGGCGACAGATTTTGACGATTCCGATTGGGCAACTGGGCTCGCCCCCATCGGCTATGACACCGGATCAGAAATCCGCCCAGGTTCAGTGCTGAACGACATGGCGGGCACCTACAGCCAGGTTTTCCTGCGGCGGGAGATCACGATCGCGGATCCGGAAGGGATAACCGCACTCCAAATCGACGCCCTCTACGATGACGGATTCAAACTTTGGCTCAACGGCGCGCCGCTGATTAACGCCGCGATGTCAGCAGGCGAGGTCCCCTTCTCTGCCTTGGCCAGTGCAAATCGTGAGGCGGACACGTCGTTCGCCACATTCGAAGTTCCCTTGCCCGACGGGGTGCTTCGCAGCGGTCGCAATGTGCTGTCGGTTCAACTTGCCAACGTCGCCCTAAGCGGCAGTTCAGACTGTTACTTCGATTGCCGGGTCAGGACCGTGAAGCAGCCGGCCCAGCGCGGACCGACACCCGGGCGCAAGAACGTCACCTTCACGAAGAACTCCCCGCCCGCGATCCGGCAAGTATCCCATTTTCCGCGACAGCCGCGCTCCGACGGGCCGGTCATGGTTTCCGCCAAGGTCACTGACCCGGACGGCGTGGCTTCGGTCACGCTTCAGCTCCAATCCGTATCGCCGGGAAGCTATCTGGAAATCACCGATGCGGCCTTCGCGACCAACTGGGTCAGCGTCCCGATGGTCCGGGACACGACCGACACCAACCTGTTCGTCGCCCCAATCCCGACTGAGTTGGTCCGCCATCGCCAACTCGTCCGCTATCGACTAACCGCGACGGATCGGCTGGGGGCGTCCGTGCAGGCTCCTTATTCCGACGATCCACAGCCCAATTTCGCCCTGTTCGTTTACGACGGCGTGCCTGAATGGACCGGGAGCATTCGCCCGGGTGTGGCTCCGACATTCAGCGTTCCCACCAACGAGATGAACCGGCTGCCGGTCTATCACCTCATCGCCAAGAAGCAGGCGGTCGAGGACTGCACATGGCGGGACCGCAGCCGGGGTGACGACTACCACTGGAATGCGACCCTTGTTTACGACGGCGAGGTTTACGACCACATTCGCATGCGGCCGCGTGGAGGCGTGTGGCGCTACGCCATGGGCAAGAACATGTGGAAGTTCGACTTCAACCGCGGACACGACTTCCAAGCCCGCGACAATTGGGGACACAGACTTCGCACCGGCTGGAACAAGTTGAACCTAGGTTCATGCATCCAGCAGGGCGACTACGGGTTCCGCGGCGAACAGGGACTTTTTGAAGGCGTCGGGTTCCGCCTGTTCCAGCTCGTCGGCCAACCGGCGATGCACTCGACGTTCGTCCATTTCCGCATCATAGACGAAGCCGAAGAAACGAAGGCCGGCGACCAGTTCAACGGGGATTTCTGGGGACTCTATCTGGCGCTGGAACAGCCGGACGGAAGGTTCCTCGATGAACACGGTCTCCCGGACGGCAACCTCTACAAGATGGAAGGGGGCGGAGGTGACGCCAACAACCTCGGGCCCGATGGACCGGTGGACGAGTCGGATCTCCGCGCTTTCCAGAACGCCTTTCAGAACCAGCTCGCCTCCCTGAACGAATCCTGGTGGCGGACCAATTTCAGCCTGCCGAACTACTACAATTATCAGGCGATCGTTCAGGCAATCCACCATTACGACATCGCCGACGGGAAGAACTACTTCTTCTACCACAACCCGGACGCCGGCCAATGGATGACCGTCGTCTGGGACCTCGACCTCACGTGGGCCGACAGCATGTATCGCAGCGGCCAGCAGGGCGGGAACGAACCCTTCAAGAGCCGGGTGCTTTCCGATTTCAGCACCGCCGCACCACGCTATCCCAACATCAGCCGCGAATTCCGGAACCGCGTCCGCGAAATCCGCGACCTGCTTTGGAACACCGACGAAGCCTGGCGTCTTGTGGACGAATACGTCCGGCTGGTCCGCGGCACGAATGCGTTCTCGCTGATCGATGCCGACCGGGCCCAATGGGACTACCACCCGGTCATGGCCAGCAGCTTGGTCAACTCCAGCAAGGCCGGCCAGGGACGTTATTACCAGTTCCCGCTCGCCTCCGGTGTTTCCAAAACATTTGCGGGAGCTTCCGAATGGATGAAGCGCTACATCGGATATCGGGCCACCAATGCCAACTTCTCGCTCGACACGATGTCCGCCGAGCCCGCCAAACCGATCCGCCCCACGCTGACCTATTCCGGTCCGCCCGGATTCCCCGTCAATCGCCTGCAGTTCACGGCGTCCCGCTTCGCCGGCAACGCGCCGTTTCAATCGGTCAAATACCGTGTCGCCGAGATTACACGGCCGGATCACCCCGCCTACCGGCCGGATGAACCCCTGCCCTACGAGATTACACCGACGTGGGAGAGTGATGAACTGATCACCGAGACGGGTTCCGTTGTCCTTCCCCAGGAAGCGCTGCGGGTTGGACGCCTTTACCGCGCCCGGATGCGGTTCACCGACGCCGAAGGCCGAACCAGCAACTGGTCGGCACCGGTTGAATTCACCGCCGGTGAACCCGAGAACGGAGCCGCCCTGGTGGCCAACCTCAAACTGACCGAGCTGATGTATAATCCGGTTCCCGAGGGGTTCGAGTTTCTGGAACTTCGCAATGCCAGCACCCATGAGACGCTCCGGTTGGACGGCGCGAACTTCACCGCCGGAATCGACTTCACCTTTCCGACCAACTCCACGCTTTCGCCCGGGGCCTACGCCGTTCTGATTGGCACCACCAATCGCGCAGGATTCCTCCGCTTCCACCAACTGGCAGACACCGCTCCGCTGTTCGGCCCATTCGATGGCAACCTGGCCAATGGCGGCGAAACCGTGACCCTCAAAACATCCGCCGGCGGGGAGGTCATCTTTTCAGTCACCTACGACGATGCGTCGCCCTGGCCAACGGCAGCGGACGGCGCGGGGCCGTCCCTCGTGCCGATCGTGGAAGGCGCAGGAGACCTCAGCGCTGCCAGTTCTTGGCGAACCAGCTGGCTTCCCGGCGGCTCCCCGGGAAAGGCGGACACCCAGGCGGCTCCATTCGGTTTCGGCCCGATTGAGCCGGTGGGAAATTCCCTGCAAATCACCTTCCTGGCCGCGGCCACCCAAGTCTGGGTGCTCGAGTCCACGAGCGAACTGGGGACATGGACGCCGTCCGCGACCAACACCGGACCGACAACGCTTACCTTGCCCGTGGACAGCGCGAACGGACGACGCTTTTACCGGGCAACTGCCCGCTGAGCTGGCAGTCGCAACTCACGCGGCCGACATCACCACATAGTTGCGCTTGCCCTTCCGCAACAGCAGGTGCTTGCCGAACAGAAGGTCGGCCGTCGTCGCGCAGCGGCCGGTCTCCGATAGGCGGACGTTGTTCAGATAAAGCCCACCGCCCTCCAGGTCTTTCCGTGCCTGTCCTTTGCTCGGACAGAGGCCCGAAGCCACAAACAGATCCACCACCGGCATCCCCGCGCCCGCGACCGCTGCCAATTCCATTCTGCGGGTCGGGACCTCGCCAACGACGTCGTTGAAGGTCTCCTCGCTCAGCCCATCCAAGGAACTCCCGGTGAAAAGCACCTCGCTCGCCCGGATCACTTCCTGGGTCGTGGCCTCGCCGTGGATGAGCTCGGTCATCGCCTTCGCCAGCGCCCGATGAGCGACTCGTTTCCCCGGATCCGCGGAGTGTTGGACCGCGAGCGCTTCCACTTCGTCTCGTCCGATGAAGGTGAACAGCTTGAGGTAGCGGACGACGTCGCGGTCATCGACGTTGACCCAGAATTGATAGAACCGATACGGACTCGTCTTCTTTGGATCCAGCCACACGGCGCCGGACTCGGTCTTGCCGAACTTGGTTCCGTCCGATTTCGTGATCAGCGGCAAGGTCAGCCCAAACGCCGGCTTCCCGAGCTTCTTCCGGATGAGGTCAATCCCCATCGTGATGTTGCCCCACTGGTCCGATCCGCCGATCTGAAGCGTGCAGTTCAGGTCCCGCGCCAGCACGTAGAAGTCGAACGCCTGAAGCAGCATGTAGCTGAACTCGGTGAAGCTGATGCCCACCTCCCGGTCCTCCATGCGGGCGCGCACGGACTCCTTCGCGATCATCTGGTTCACCGTGAAGTGCTTGCCGATGTCGCGGAGGAAATCGATGAACGAGACCCCGTCGGTCCAAGAGGCATTGTCCACTAGCTTGGCGGTGTTCGGCACCACCTGAAAATCCAGCAACCGCGCCAACTGCGGGCCGACCGCGGCAACGTTGGCGGCGATTTGATCCTTGGTCAGCAGGTTGCGCTCGGCGGACTTCCCGCTGGGATCCCCCACGCTGCCTGTGGCACCGCCGGCCACAGCGACCGGCACGTTGCCGGCATTCTGAAAACGACGCAGGCAAATGAGCGGCACCAGATGGCCGACATGGAGCGAATCGGCGGTCGGATCGAAGCCGCAATACAGGGTGACCCGGCCGGTGTTGAGCCGCGTGCGCAGCTCCGCCAGGTCAGTGCAGTCAGCGATGAGGCCGCGCCATTCCAGATCGTCGAGGATGTTCATCGGGCCGCGAGTTATCGCGGCGATTGCCGCAGGGGAACAAGGGGGAAGTTAACTGGCCAAGCATCGGACAGGTATCGCCCGACCGAATCCGGTTCGCATACCTCACGCCACCGCGCAGGCGGCACCCTTGCGGTTGCAGACGGGCAGTTCCGGCAGCGTGGGCAGGCCAATCTGACCGGCGAGTTCGGCGGCCCGCGGCGAATTCGGATTCACGAACGGTGCCCGCATGACCAAGCCGAGCGCGTTCAGCAGTTCCCGGTCAGCATCGTAGCTGGGCGACGGCACCGCCTTGGTGAGCATGAACTCGGTCTCGCTGGAGAAGATCGAGTTGGCGCCCGCCAGATAGCAAAGGGCCTGGGCCGTGGCATCCAGCGTCACGCGCCCCGCGGTCAACCGGACATCGGACCGGGGCATCACAATCCGCGTGACCGCGATCATCCGGATGACATCCCACACCGGAACATCGGCGTTGTCCGCCATCGGCGTGCCCTCGACCTTCGAAAGGATGTTGATGGGCACCGACTCCGGATGCGGCTGAATCTGCGACAGCGTCTGCAGCATCTTCAATCTGTCGTCCACGGTTTCGCCGAGGCCGATGATGCCGCCCGAACACATGGTCATGCTGGTCTTGCGGACGTTGGCCAAGGTGTCGAGACGGTCAGCGTAGGTCCGGGTGGTGATGATTGTTTCGTAGAATTCCTCGGAGGAATCCACGTTGTGGTTGTAGGCGTAGAGACCGGCATCCTCCAGCTTCCTGGCCTGGCCTTCGGTCAGCATCCCCAACGTGCAGCACACCTCCATGCCCATGCCGGTGACGTCACGGACCATGTCGAGCACGCGATCAAACTGCTCGTTGTCCTTCACGTTGCGCCAGGCGGCACCGAGACAGACCCGCGAGACGCCGGCAGCCTTGGCCCGGGCCGCGATTTCCACCACCCGCGCCTTTTCCATCAGCCGTTCCGGGCTGACGCCGGTGCTGTAGCGGGACGACTGCGCGCAATAGGAGCAGTCCTCCGGGCAGGCGCCGGTCTTGATGCTGATGAGTTTGCTCACCTGCATCTCCCGCGGATTGTGAAACTTCCGGTGAACGCTGGCCGCCTGGAACACCAGTTCCAGCAACGGCATGGCGTGGAGTTCTCGCAGCTGTTCCAAAGTCCAATCGTGGCGGATGGCGACGGTCATCAGGCGCGGAAGATGGGGAGGGCAGGTCGGCTTGTAAATCAGGGATGCAGAGCCTGTTGACGCCATTCAACCCGGGAGGTTCGGCCGGCCCTTGCTCTCCGGCGGGACTCCGGCAGCGTTGCGCCGTGCTCCGGCTTTGGCGCGAAAGACTCATCATTGCCACCCTCGCCTGTTATTGGGCGTGGCCGGCCCACGCCATCATCCTCTTTGGACGGCCGGGAACCACGGAGAACACCTCCGCGCCAGCGGGAACCTTCACGAACAGCGGCTGTGAGCATTCGCTGTTCTTCGACTTCGCCGGCACCGTTGTCGGGCCGCAGCACATCCTAACTGCCGCCCACCTGAAGGTTTCGACCAATGCGATCGCCCGGTTCGCCGGGCTTCCGCACCGGGTAACCGGCGTGACCAATGTCGCCGGCACGGACCTGCAGTTGCTCACGGTGGACGGCCGCTTCCCCGCCTGGGCATCCCTCTATGCGCGAACCAACGAATCCGGGCGCACCGCGACGCTCTTTGGCCGGGGCCAACCGCGGGGCAACCCGGTGTTCGTGTCCACCGATGGAACGAACCGCCTCTGCGGCTGGACTTGGGCACCCGCCGACGGACGACCGCGCTGGGGCACCAATGTCGTGCGGGCCACTTTCGCGCCGGGAGAAACCGGCCTGGGCTCCCCCGCCCTGATCGCGTGCCTGTTCGATGACACCGCGGGCGACGACGAAGCCGGCACCACCGGCGGCGATTCCGGCAACGGGCTTTTTGTTCGCGACCGCGACGGGGTCTGGAAGCTGGCGGGCGTGGCGCTCTCGGTGGAAGCGCAGTTCAATACCACTGCCGAGGGTGACGGATTTTTTGGCTCCATCTTTGATCGTCGCGGCCTGTTTGAGTTGGATGAAACCGCCGCCTGGGTTCCGACGACAAATACCGAGCAGCAACGCGGCGCAGTGCTGCTGCATACGAGGGTCTCCACCTACGCCTCGGCGTTGAACGCCTGGATCGCCCAAAGTGCGGGCGAGGTAAAGCTGCTGTCAGCGACCACCCCAGCGGGGCCGTTCACCGAGCATGACAGCTATTCGGTCGAGCCCTTCGAGCGGGAAATCCAGGTGACCGCCGAAGCGGTTGGCCGGTTCTTTCAGGTCGTGGGCAGCGGCTCCTTGGAACTTTTGGAAGCCAGCCCGGATATCGTCCGGTTGACTTACTGATCCGGTCATTTCCGAGGCCCGCAAGATTCCCCTGAAGGACCCGGGAAACTCCTGCGTCTGGGAAGACTCGTGGACAGTCCGCCGGGCCCCGGTAGGATTTTCCGCGTTCCCGAGATTCATGCGCTTCCACCTTGCCGCGTTCCGCCTTGGCCTGCGTTCGCTGGTCGCGACCGCACTCTTTGCATTGGCCAGTTCGCCAGCTCTCGGGGTCGGTCCCAAGGGCATTCGGCCTTTCCTCGATAAGCACTGCGTGGAGTGTCACGACACCGAGATGAAGAAGGGTGGCCTGGACCTAACAGCGCTTGCCTACATCCCTTCCGAGTCCGGCATCCTCAACGCGTGGGTGAACGTGTTTGACCGGGTCGCCCGCGGGGAGATGCCCCCGGCGAAGAAACCGCGGCCCGACGGGAAGGACCTCCGCGGGTTTACCAATTCTCTGGGCAGTGCGCTGCTCGCCGATGAACGCCAGTGGGTCCGTGAACATGGCCGGGCGACCCAGCGCCGGCTCAATCGCTACGAATACGAGGCCACGCTTCGCGACCTGCTCTCCCTGCCCTATCTGGAAGTGAGGGACTTTCTGCCGGAGGATTCCACCGCCCACGGCTTCAACAAGGTGGGCGACGCCCTGGATGTTTCGCACGTGCAGATGGCCCGCTATCTCGGGGCGGCGGACTTTGCGCTGCGCAAGGCGATGGCTCCCGAGGTCAGCCAGCCTGCCACCGCGACCAACCGCTACTACGCGTGGAATCAGGGGGAATTCTTCGGAGCCATCAAGCTCGAAGGCCCACGGGAGCGCCGGACGTTTCCGCTGATCGGCCTGGCGCTGCAGCGGGACCTCACCGAAGCGGCCAAACCCAAACATCCCGGCATCCGCGACGCCGATCGGCTGGCGAAGGAGTCCATGGGCGTTGTGGTCAGCACTTACGAGCCCACGGAGATCCGTTTCGGCAAATTCCGGGCGCCGGTTTCGGGACGGTATCGGCTGCGCTTCTCCGGCTACAGCTTCTGGATCGATCCGAAGTTCACCAATGTGTCGGCCGGCCGGCGACCGGAGCCGGTCACTATCTACTCCGACACTTCACCGCGAATTCTCCGCAAGCTGGGTGGCTTCGACGTGGGCACCGAACCCACCGTGCGGGAACTGGAAGTGTGGCTGCTCGCCGGCGAGACGATCCGCCCGGATGCCGCCCGCCTCCATCGCAATCGCCCGCCGGACCACCGCAATCCGTTCACCACCGCCGAGGGCATGCCGGGCGTCGCGTTCCAATGGATGGAAGTCGAGGGTCCCTTCATCGAAGACTGGCCGCCGGCGGGTCACCGGCTGCTGTTCGGTGAATTGCCAATGGAACCGGCGCCCGTCACCACCGGGGTCGGACGGTCAAAGGTCACCGCCGGCGTGAAGGTCATCTCGACAGCGCCGGAGGAGGATGCGGAACGATTGCTGCCCGAGTTCGTCCAGCGCGCTTACCGGCGTCCGCCCACCCGCGAGGACACAGAACGTTTCCGGGGCGTGATCCGGGACGCGTTGAAGGCGGGTCACGACTTCACCGACGCAATGCTGGCGGGATACACCGCGGTCCTCTGCTCCCCCGGATTCCTCTACTTCGATGAACAGCCGGGGCGGCTGTCGGACCGGGCCATCGCCGAACGCCTGGCCTATTTCCTGTGGAATTCCGCCCCCGACCGCCAACTTCGCGCCTTGGCGGCCAAAGGCGGACTCCACCGCCCGGAGGTGTTGCGGCAGGAAACCGAGCGGATGCTGAACGATCCCCGCTCGCGGCAGTTTGTGGATGCATTCCTCGACTACTGGCTCGACCTGCGCGGCATCGCCAACACCGCTCCGGACGAGCAGCTGTATCCCGATTACCAACTGGACGACCTGCTGGTGGAATCCATGAGCGAAGAGACCCAGGGGTTCTTTGCCGAATTGATCCGCCGGGATCTGGGCGTCACGAATCTGGTGGCTTCCGATTTCGCCCTGCTCAATGAACGGATGGCGACCCACTACGGAATCCCGGGCGTGGAAGGCATCGAAGTCCGCCCCGTTTTGTTGCCCGCCGACAGCGTCCGTGGCGGCCTGCTCACGCAGGCGTCCGTGCTCAAGGTCACCGCCAACGGCACCACCACGTCGCCGGTGAAGCGCGGTGCCTGGATCATGAGCCGCATCATCGGCCGCCCCCCGCCTCCGCCTCCGGCTTCCGTCCCGGCGGTGGATCCCGACATCCGCGGAGCGACGACCATCCGTGAACAGCTGGCCAAGCACCGTTCGCAGGAAGCCTGCAACGCCTGCCACAAGCTCATCGATCCGGCCGGCTTCGCCCTGGAGAGCTTCGACGTGATGGGCGGCTGGCGGGAACGATACCGGGCAATCGGCGGCGGGGAACCGGTCAAGGGTATCGGCCACAACGGCCTGTTCTTCCACTTCGGTCTCGGTCCCACGGTGGACGCCAGCGGCGAACTCCCCGATGGCCGGGCCTTCGCGAATGTCCGCCAGCTGAAGGAGTGCCTGATCCGGGATGAGGAACAGCTTGCCCGCAACCTGCTCCGGCAGCTCACCGTCTTTGCCACCGGCGCACCCGTCCGCTTCTCGGACCGGCCCGCGATTGAGCGCCTGGTCCAACGCGGCAAAAAGCACGGCTACGGGGTGCGATCCCTCATTCACGAGCTTGTGCAGAGCGACCTGTTCCTGAACAAATGACTTCCAGCCAGCCATGACTCCGTCCCTCCGCCCGTCCCTGACCGCGCCTTTTGTCGCCACCCGGCGCGCGCTGTCCCGGCGCCGCTTCCTGCAGGGAACCGGCATCGCGCTTTCGCTGCCGCTGCTGGACTCGATGACGCCGGCCTTCGCGGCGAATCCCGTGGCGCCCCCGGCTGAATCCCCGGCGGCCAAGCCGCGCCGGATGCTGGCCATCTGCAACAACCTCGGCCTGCTGCCGGAGAACTTCTTCCCCAAGGTCGCCGGCCGCGATTACGAGCTCTCATCTTATCTCAATCTCCTGCAGGAGTTCCGCCACGACTTCACCGTGTTCAGCGGCGTGTCGCATCCGGACGTGGATGGCGGTCACCCTGCGGACAACTGCTTCCTCACCGCGGCACCGCATCCGGGACGCGGCGGCTTCCGGAACACCATTTCGCTCGACCAGTTCATCGCCGAACGCATCGGGCACCTCACGCGCTTCCCGTCGCTCAACTTCGGCGTGAATGTCGAGCGCGGCGCGCGCAGCCTGTCGTGGACCGGGTCCGGCGTGCTGATTCCCTGCGAAGAAAAACCTTCCGAAGTCTTCCGCCGGCTGTTCCTCCAGGGCACGCCCGAGGAAACCGAACGGCAGGTCCGCAAACTGGAGCTGGGCCAGAGCATCCTCGACGCCGTGGCCGGCCAGGCGAAATCCCTGCAACGCACCGTGGGCGGCGCCGACCGCGAGCGGCTGGACCAATACTTCACCAGCGTCCGCGAACTCGAACAGCGGATGCAGATGTCCCGCGAATGGGAGCGAAAACCCAAGCCGGCAGTGACGGCCACCGCACCGCTGGATCCGGAGAGCCCGCGTGAATACATGGAAAAGGTGCGGCTCATGTATGACCTGGCGCGGCTCGCGTTCGAGACGGACTCGACGCGTTCCATCGCCCTGCTGCTCGACAGCGTGAATTCGCCGGCCATTGACCTCGACGGCACCAAGATCACCGAGGGCTACCATGATCTCTCCCACCATGGGCGTTCCGAGAAGAAGCTCGCGCAACTTCGCGCCATCGACGAGTGGCACATGAAGCTGCTCGCGGACCTCTTCGGAAAGCTTCGGGCGGTGAAGGAGGACGGCGAATCCCTGCTCGACCGCACGATGATCCTCTACGGCTCGAACCTCGGAAACGCCAACACGCACGTGACCACCAACCTGCCCACGCTGTTTGCCGGCGGCGGGTTCAAACACGGCCAGCACCTCGCGTTCGACCGCGAGCGCAACTACCCGCTGCCTAATCTCTTCGTTTCGATGCTGCAGCGGTTCGGCCTCGAAACGTCCCAGTTCGCGTCCTCCACCGGCACCATGCGCGGACTGGAACTGGCCTGAGGCGGCCTCGTGTCGGCTTACCGGCCAGGTGCGCATCCCACCAATGCCGCGTGAGCGGAAGCCCCGCGCGACCTGCCTGAAATGCACGGCCCCGGCGAAGTCCGCGTAGGGTGGGAGCCGCTTGCGAAGGGCGTTGCCATGGCTTGTTCGTCGGTTGCGGCCGAATTTCCGGGAAGAAAGAGATTGCTGCGAAGTCCGCAGTCCGTATTTTCCGCGTCGCCTCAACGGGCACCCGGTCGGGGCGTAGCGTAGCTTGGTAGCGCGTCTGAATGGGGTTCAGAAGGTCGTGAGTTCAAATCTCACCGCCCCGACCATTGGGTTCCTCTTCCCAACCCTGCCGTCCTCCATCCACAGGATCGCTTCTCTTTCGCGTTAAGGGGCGCACGTCTCCTGGCCAAGGCGGCGCACGACCTCGGTCATTCAACCGCCCCGCTGGCACGCGATGATGCGCCGCGAGGCTTGCCGGCCCGGCATAACGGGACAACGCTGCGAGCGTGGCCGGAACGGTTCTCCCATCGGCGCATGAATCTGCGTTCCATCAGAATGGCCTGAATCTGCTGCGGCTGATCCTCGCGTTGATGGTCGTCTTTTCGCATTCGTGGCACCTGGTGCCCACCGGCGCGGAACGGCCACTGCCGACGATCCTTCACCAATTCCAGATCCACGGCGGCAGCGTCGCCGTGAGCCTGTTCTTTGCACTGAGCGGTTACCTCGTCTCCGCATCGTGGGACCGCCGTCCCGCTTTCCGGGATTTCCTGAAGCGACGGGCCCGGCGCATTTATCCGGGCTTCATTGCCGTTTGTCTGTGGCAGTCCATGGTGGTCGTGCCCTTGGCCGTCGGCATCGGCGCCGGATTCCCTTCCTTGGCGGACGTGTGGCAGTCGGGCTTGGCGATGGTCACCTTGGGCAGCCTCGGCCACCTGGCCAATCCGCAGCTCGAACTTTTCCCCGCCGGCATCTCGCACGACCTCAACGGGTCGCTCTGGACGATTCGCTACGAGTTTCTCTGTTACCTGCTCCTGGCCCTGCTGGGAGCTCTCGGAATTTTGCGCCGTCGCTGGCTGCGATGGAGCCTCTTTGGCGCCCTGTGGGGATGGTTCGTCATCTGGCCCGACGCCGAAATGCCTCCGGCGTTGACCCGGGTCTTCGGTGCGTGGTCCGACTGGGGCTGGCTGGCCGTTTATTTCCTCGGCGGCGTGCTGGCTTACTGGGACACCGGCAAAATCCCCAGGAACCGTTGGTGCATGCTGCTGGCGGCCACAGCCGTGGCCGCTGCGTTCGTGGGCCCGGAGGCGGTGGGGCGAGCCGTAGGCCCCTTGGTTCTGCCGTGGCTGGTGCTGCAGGCCAGTTACCACAAGCTTCCGACCCGGTTGGCGAACCGCTTGCCGGGCGACTTCTCCTACGGAATCTATCTCTACGCCTTCCCGGTCCAGCAGTTGCTCCTGCAATTCACACCGGACGTGAAATGGACCGTCTCGGGATTTACGCTCGTGGCGACCGTCCTCACGCTCCCGTTGGCCGTCGCCAGCTGGTATTGGGTTGAAGCTCGATGGCTTCGCCAAAGTTCCCCGGCCACCTGACCCACGAACAGAGGCGTCGCTGCCTTGGCCCGGCAACTCAACTCAGCGACGCACGGTAAACGTCACGTCGAACTGGGACTTGTCACCCTTCCGGGGCTTTTCCCGGCCGCCCTGATCAATTCGGTCGGGCCCAATCGAATATACCACATAACCCTGCTCCAAACGGCGGTAGCGGAGCGGTTGCCCATCAAATGGGTCACGCGGAATTTCCGGCAGCACATCCGGCACCAGTTCGGTCAGGGTTTCCGGCGTCTGCCCAGCATGGAGCAGCCGGTAGCGCTCGACCGCCAAGGCCGTGAGGGCGGCGTTCCGCAGGGCTTCGAGTTGGCAGAGCTTCTGGGCGGCATGTTTCAGGGCGGGCAAAAACATTCCGGAATAGATTTTGGGCGGGAAATGCCTAAGCCGGCTTGCGGTATTGGTCATGGCCGTTTCCACGGCCAGCAGTTTTTCGGGAGAATCAAGCGGGGCATTGGTCAGCAGGTGCTCAAAGGTTTCCAGGTAGAGCCGTCGGTCCAGCGGCTGCAGGCCGGTCAACCGCAGAGTGAGCACGACCGCCGAAGGATCTGCCCCCTCATCACCAGTCTGTGTAAAAGTTGCGCCCTTTCAAAGAGCGCCCGGCGGCATCTCGAACGCGCCTAAGCCCGTAGACCGCTCGAAAAGCATGCTCCGGCAGTAGCCGTCCAACGCGGAGAGTCCTTCGGTCATAGCCCGGAGTTCGCCCAGTTGGGTTTCGCTGGGTGGCAGCCGCGAAAGCAAGCGCTCCACGTCGCTCAGACACATCGAGTAACAGGCGATTCGCACCAGTTGCCCGATCAGAATCGGGTCCTCCCGCAACAAGTGACCCACATGGGCACAATCCCGAATGGCTCGCGCGGAAGTCTCCACGTCGCCGCGCCCAGTTGCCACCCAGGCTTCGGCCCGAAACTCCGTGGCGTCGCGCTTGAGGCGGGCCAGATGAGGCAGAAGGGCGAACAGGCCGTCGGTGACCCGCACCGGAAACCGACAGCGCGGCCGGCGCAAGGCCTCGCGGACCGCCTCCCGGTTATCGCTGCGAGCGGCCACATGCGACACAAGCGGCTGGTGCGACTCCGCGCTGGCCTCCCCGGAGTCGGCTTCAACTCGATCATTGACCTTGGGGAACGGGATGGACGGGTCATCCGGCTTCTCCGGCAACTTCCGGCTGCCCTGCCGGAAGGCCCGCCAATATTCGGGATGTTCCTTTTCCCACAAAGCCAGCAGGGGCACGGCCACGTTCTCGTGGTCCGGTATCGCCGTATATTGGGCCGCCGCGAGCGCCTTGAGCATCAACGGCTCTTTCCGCGCCCGGGCCAGGGCTTCGTATTCACGGATTTGGGCCCTGATCCGAAGTTGAAATGCCGTGAAGGTCAGGATCAGCAGCCCCAGCACCGCCAGCGGCACCAGCAAAAACGCCACGCGGGCACGGCGAAGATCGGTGGCTGGCATGGGAATGAGGTAACACCTTGATTGCTCCGGGTCGAGCGCAGCCCGGCGATTCCCATCGGTCCTGACTGAGCAATTGCGCCGGCTCCCGGCAGTTGCCTTCTTTCCTTGAACTTCCCGGATGATTTCACGTCGGAGGCTCGACTTTGCCGCGGCGGCTCTGGTTCGCTTGCCGGGACAGTCCCATCGCTATGTCGTCACCGTCACCGGAACTCAGTGCGCAGCTCAAGGCCGCCAGCGAACACCTCCAGCAGGTGCGCTCGGAAGTCGGCAAGTTCATCGTCGGCCAGCGCGAACTCGTCCACCGCCTGCTCGTCGGCCTGGTCGCCCGCGGCCACATCCTGCTCGAGGGCCTGCCCGGCCTCGCCAAGACCGCCAGCGTTAGCAGCCTCGCCAAGGCCACCCACTGCCAGTTCCAGCGCATCCAGTTCACGCCCGACCTGCTGCCCGGCGACATCACCGGCTCACTCATCTACGACCCGGTCAAGGGCACCTACTCCACCCGTCAGGGCCCCATCTTCGCCAACCTCGTCCTCGCCGACGAAATCAACCGCGCCCCGTCCAAGGTCCAGTCCGCGCTCCTCGAAGCCATGCAGGAACGCCAGGTGACCATCGGCGACAAGACGTGGGGACTGCCCGAGCCGTTCCTCGTGCTGGCGACCCAGAACCCCATCGAGCAGGAAGGCACCTATCCGCTGCCCGAGGCGCAGATGGACCGCTTCATGTTGAAGGTCATCGTCGGTTATCCGAGCGCGGACGAGGAGCTCGTCATCCTCGACCGCATGGCCTCGACCAAGCCGACGTTCGAACTTCAGGCCGTCGTCTCGCCCGAAGAGATCGTCGGCTATCAGGCGCTGGTGAACCGGATCCACGTGGACCAGTTGGTAAAGGATTACGTGGTCCGCCTCGTCGTCGCCACCCGCGACGCCGCCGCCGGCAAGGGCGTCGCCCCCGACCTGAAGCGGCTCGTCCGCATCGGTGCCAGCCCGCGCGCGACCATCAACCTCACGCTTGCCGCCCGGGCCTGCGCCCTGCTCGAAGGCCGTGACCACGTCACGCCCGACGACGTGAAGCTCATCGCGCCCGACGTGCTCCGCCACCGCATCCTGCTCACCTACGAGGCCGAAGCCGAGGAGGTCACCACCGAAAGCATCGTCACGACGCTGCTGGGCAAGGTGAAGGTGCCGTGACCCGCGAGGCCGATGCCCCCCACCGCCATCAGTCCGAGTATCCGCCGGCTGGTTAGCCTGCTCGATTGGTATTCCGGCGAGCCGATGACCCGTTGGAGCGGATCCAGCTCCGACCTCGACGCCTTCCAAACCACCGTCGGCGGTATTCTTCCCACGCTCTTTGCGCAACTTGCACTGAACTACCGTTGGAACGAGGCGAGCTGTGAGTGGATTGCGTTGCTGCCCAACCCAACGTCTGAAGGGTTGACCGGATTGGCCCAAAGCGTTCAGCAAGACAACGCACTGCACGAAGTTCTTCGCGGTCACGGACTGCTTCAGTTTGGGCGGCCGGCAAATGGGCGCTACGACCCGGTTTGCTTTGCCACCGACCAGACAACCGGAGGCGATTGTCCGGTTCTCAGGATCGACCATGAGCGTATCCTGCAGCACCGCGAGGTGAAGGTCGTTGAAGTGCTCGCGCCTTCGTTTTCAGCCTTGGTGGACACCATTCTTGCCGATGATCCCGCCTGACTACCTCAAACGCCTTCGCCAGGTCGAAGTCCGCGCGCGCGTTCGCCTGACAAAATCGGCATCGCCCCAGGTCTGACGCCTGCTAATTTCACCGCATGAACGACGCCATCACGATTGATCCGGAAGTCTGCAACGGCCGGCCCTGCGTCCGCGGCAAGCGGATCGCCGTGCAAAGCGTCTTGGAATTCCTCGCCGCAGGGGACTCCGTGGAGGAAATCCTGCGGTCCTATCCGGTTCTCACCCGGGACGACGTGCAGGCGTGCCTCGACTTCGCCTCCCGCCTGATGGCCCGTAACTACACCGTGGTCCCCGCCGCCTGATCTCCATGCCGGCCCGCTTCCTGATCGACGTCAACCTGCCGCGTGACCGACGGAGTTTCCCTCACTAGTTTCCCCGCCATGAAACCAATGACATTCACCGCCGTGTTTCGCCGGTTCCCCGAAGGCTACGCCGCCTGGGTCGAGGAACTGCCCGGAGCCAATACCCAAGGGGCCACCCTGGAGGAGGCCCGTGCCAACCTGGCTGAAGCGGTCGAACTAGTGCTGGAGGCCAACCGCGTCCTGGCCGAAGAGGAGCTGCTTGGCCAGACCGACATCATCCGGGAACCATTGGTGCTGCAAGCGGCATGAAGCGGCTGGACCTCATCCGACACCTTGAGGCGCACGGCTGCGAGTTCCTACGGGAAGGTGGCAACCACACAATCTACGTGAACCGGAAGACCCGGAAATCGTCAGCCATTGGTCGCCACCGCGAGATCATCGACTTCATGGCGCGGAAAATCTGCAAGGACTTGGAAGTGCCACCGCCTTGAGCCCCGATTTTGTCCATGTCACCTCCTGATCACCGCAAACGCCTTCGCCATCTCGAAGTCAGCACGCGGCTCGTGAGCGAGCAGTTCATGGGCGGGCTTCAGTGTGGACGCATTCGTCTGCACCCGCGGCTGGCTGCCTTTTCCCCTCTCCCCCGGGGAGAGGGGACATGCCGTGGTCAGCCTTTGCGCGAACGGATGCGTCAGGACAATCGGCCTCGCGGAGCGTCTTGGAGTGCGGTGGCCGGCCACCGCTTTTCCCCGCCGGATGCGCGCGAGAATCCTCCGCAACTTCCGGCCACTCCACCCGAAAGGCGGCAGCTCCGCTCCGCTTCCATTCGCGCCTGTTCGCGGACCCTCGTTCCGCATTCCGCATTCCGCATTCCGCATTTCCCCGATGCTGCCGCCTGACTACCTCAAACGCCTTCGCCAGGTCGAAGTCCGCGCGCGGATCGTTAGCGAGCAGCTCATGGGCGGGCGCATGGTCAGCGTCTTCAAGGGGCGTGGCATGGACTTCGCCGACGTGCGCGAATATGTGCCCGGCGACGACGTTCGGCGCATCGACTGGAACGTCACCGCGCGGCTGCGGAAGCCCTTCATCAAGCGCCACGTCGAGGAGCGCGAGCTCGTGGTGATGCTGCTGGTGGACGCCTCGGCCAGCGGCCACTTCGGCACCGCGATCGGCGATTCGGCCCAGGCCGACACCAAGCGCGAACTCGCGGCCGTGCTGGCCGGCGCACTGGCCTTCAGCGCCATCCGCGACGGCGACCGGGCCGGCCTGGTGATGTTCACGGACCGCGTCGAGCGCTTCGTGCCGCCCAAGAAGTCCCGTGCGCACGTCACCCGCCTGCTGCACGAACTGCTCTACACTGAGCCCAAATCGTCCGGCACCTCGCTGACCACAGCGCTGAATTATCTCAACAACCTATTGCACCGCCCCGCCCTGGTGTTCGTGCTGTCCGATTTTCACGACCCGGCCGAAGTGACTTGGCAGCGCGCCCTCGCCGCCACCAACCAGCGGCATGAAGTCATCGCCCTGCGCACCGTGGACCGGCGCGAACTGGAACTGCCCGACGTGGGCCTCGCGCTCGTGCAGGACGCGGAAACCGGCGAGGTCATGGAACTCGACACCGGCGATCCCGAGGTTCGCGCCGGCTGGGCCGCCCTCGGGGAACAGCGGCAGCAGCAGCTCATCGCCACGTTTCGCCGGAGCCGGGTGCCGGAACTCGAAGTCCGGACCGACCAGCCTTGGCCCCAACGCCTCCAGAAGTTCCTGGATTACTCCGCCAAGAGGAGGGTCGCGTGAACGCTGAATTCCCACTTACCGACGACCAATGCTCGCTGCGACTGAGTGGCAGCCTATGCTGGTTCGCTCCTTGGTCATTGCGCCTTGGTCTTTTCCTTCCGTGATCCGCACCAACCTCATCGACGACCTGACGCTCGTGCCGATGCCGCCGTGGTGGCAGTCGCCGTGGGCGCTCGCCGCCTTTGTAGCAGCGGCGATGGCGCTGCTCTGGCTGCTTGTCTGGCTGGGCCGGCGGTTCCGTCCGGCGGTTGCGTCTGGGCTGCCGCCGACGCCGGTGCCGGACCTCACCCCGGAGTTCCTGCGCCGGCTCGCGGAGCTCCGCGGCAAGCGCACCGAACTTTCCGCCTACGATCTCGCCGTGGCGTGCTCGCAGATTCTGCGCGAGTTTCTGGAATGGCGACTTCAGGTCGCGGTGACGGCTCAGACCACCCGGGAGTTCCTCGAAGCCGCTGCGGCCAAGGTTGAGCTCAGCCCGCATGCCCGCGAGGGCCTGGGCCGTTACCTCGCCCTGTGTGATCTCGTGAAGTTTGCCCGCCACGGGGCCAGCGCGGAGGAACAGGCCCACTTCCTCGACGCTGCGGAACAGTTCGTCCGCCAAAGCTCCGGAGGGCCTGCATGAAGCCAACCGAAGCAATTCCTGACCTCGCCGGCTTCGAGTTCCAGCACCCCGCCGTGCTGGCGCTTCTGCTGGTGCTCGTTCCCCTGCTCTGGTGGCTCGGGCGGCGCGGGCCGTTGCCGGCCATTCCGGTGCCCACACTGCGCGGTGCGGCCGGCTTGGGCACCATTCCGCGGCGTCACTCCGGGACATTCCGTTTCTTTTTCCTCGTCCTGCCCCTCGCGCTCCTGATCGCCGGCCTGGCGCGTCCGCGGGTTCCCCGGGGTGATTTGCCTGACCCGAGCAAGGGCATCGACATCATGCTGACGCTCGACTACTCGCGCTCGATGGCGGAGACCGACTTCCGGCTGAACGGCCGCCGGGTCATGCGCAAGGACGCCCTGGTGGCGGTAACCGAACAGTTCATCGCCGGCCGGCCCAATGACCGGATCGGCATCGTGTGCTTTGCGCGCAATCCCTGGCTCGTCAGCCCGCTGACGCTGGACCACGAGTGGGTGCGGTCGTCGCTGCGGGAAGCGGAGATGGCCACGGGCACCGGCATCGGTTGGGCGATCCAGGCCAGCGTCAATTTCCTCAAGAAGGCGAGCGAGCGCAGCCGCGTCATCATCCTCATCACGGACGGCGACAACTCAGCCGGGCCACGACCTCTGGAGATCGCGCCGCTGGCCGTGGGCGAACGGGTGAAGATTTACACGGTGCTCATCGGACCGGAGATGGTGACGCCAAGCGCCGCGGCCAACCATGAGCTCAACCGCGTGGCCCGCATGACCGGCGGCCAATTCTTCCAGGCCAACGATTCGCGGGCGCTGGAAGGCATCTACCGCCTGATTGATCAACTGGAGAAACGCGAACTGCTGCAGAAACGGTTCGTGTCCTGGCGGGAGCTGTTTCCGTGGTTCGTGGGTGCCGGAATCGGCCTGTGGACGCTGGGCATCGTGGCCGGCGATCTGGGCAAACGGAGGTTGCCATGAAGTTCGCATTCTTCTGGCTCGCCGTGGCCGCTCCGCTGGTCACCGCCCTGCTCTGGCTCCTCCTGCACTGGGGCGACCGGCGCCGAAACCGCCTGCGCGCGGTCTTCGCCGGTCCGGGCGCACTTACCTGGGCCAAGCCGACCCACGCTGCCGGCCCACGTCGTCTCGACCGGGCGCTCACGTTGTTCGCATTCGGTCTGCTGGTGCTGACACTCGCGCGTCCGCTGTGGTTCGACCGCGACGAGCAGTCGGAACTCCAGGGCGTGCCCTACCTGGTCGCGCTCGATTCCTCCCGGTCCATGCTGACGATGGACGTGAAGCCCAGCCGCTGGAACGTTGCGACCAACGCGCTCGACCGTTTCCTGGCCAACACCAAGGCCGACCGCATCGGACTGCTCACCTTCAGTCAGGTCGCGTTCCTCAATGCGCCACTCACGTTCGACACGCTCGCGCTCCGCACGACCGTTCACTACCTCGACCCCGAGCAGTTCATTGACCTGACCGGTTCCGCCCTCGGTTCCGCGCTCGAACGGGCCGGGCGGTATTACACCAGCAACCAGGTTCCCCAGCGCCTGCTGATCCTGATTTCCGACGGCGAGGACTTTTCCGGCGCGCCGGTCGAACTCGCCCGCCGCCTCAAGCGCCAGTTAGGGATGACCGTATGCACCATCGGCGTCGGCACGGCCGGCGGCGGCACGGTCCCCTTGCATTCGTATGGCGGCGGCACGGCCAAGAACACCTTTGGCCAGCAGGTGATCTCACGGCTCAACGAAAGCAATCTACAGCGCCTTGCCGCCTCGACGGGCGGGCGTTATTTCCGGCTGGGTGAACGCGGCGAGGGGCTGGAACAGTTGCGGCAGGAAGTTCTCCGGCCGATGGCGGAAGCCGCGGCCCGGTCCGACCTCAAGAACTACCGCGAGCTTTATCAGGTGCCGCTCGCGCTGGCCGTTGGCTGCCTGCTGGCCAAGGTGCTGCTCGCCAGCGAACGCCGTCGGCAGGGAATGAAAAATGGGAGAATGCGAAATGAAAAATGATCTCCAGTGGCGTTGGCAAACGCGGTTGGGCCAGGTCACCCACCGGCTGCTTCATTTTGCATTCTTCCTTTTCCCATTTTTCATTCCGCAGGCCGCCCCACTGGATCTCGCCCCGGTTCAGGCCCAGTTGACGAACGGCCAGCCGGCGCAGGCCTTTGCCACGCTTTCCGCGGCCCTGACCAACGCGCCGGACGATCCCCGGCTGCTCTACAACCACGCGGTCGCCGCCTACGCTTCCGGCCGCTACGAGGACGCCCTGCTGTCGTTGGACCGCGCGGAGGCCCTGGGCAAGGATGCTCTGCTCCACCGCGTGAAATTCCAGAAGGGCAACGCCGAGTTCCGCCTCGGACTCGCGGCACGCAAGGCCAACCTGGAGGAGACCATTTCCCGCTGGCGCGACTCGCTGCGGAACTACGCCGAGGCGCTCAAGGAAACCGACGCGCCGGACACCAAGGCGAACTTCGAATTCGTCCGCCAGCAACTCCTCCGCCTGCTGCTCGACGAGGGGAAAAAGAACCTCGAGGCCGCCCGGAATCCCGGCCTCGCGCCGGCGCAGAAGATCGACCAACTGCGCGGCGGTTTTGAGAAGTTCCAGCAGGGCGCCGAGCTGGCTCCCGAAAACGCCGAGGCACAGGCCGGCGAACAGAACGCCCGCGAACAGCTCGCCCAGGCCCTCGCGAAGGAAGGCACCCGCAAGACGCTGACGCAGCGCATGGTCAGCCCCACGCGGTTTGAAGCCCCCATCCCGCGCCTTGACCACAAGGAAATCGAGGAAGGCGTCGCCATGTTGGAAGATGCCCACCAGCTGAAGCCCAAGGATCAGGACATCGCCGACATGCTCGAGCTCGGCAAGGACCGCCTTGCCGATGCCCTCGCCCAGCACGCCCAAAACCTGATGATGCTCGAGCCGAACATGCCCTGGCCCAAGGAACGCCTCGCCGTGCTCCGCATGGCCAAGGAAAAGGCCGAGGAGGCGCTCGACCGCCGGCCCAAACACGAGCACGCCCAGGCGACGCTCGACGAGGCCAACCGCAGGCTGGCGAAGCTCATGGAGGAGTTGGGCGACCAGCTCTCCATGCAGGCCGAAGTCAGCAATCTCGAACAGCAGACCCAGCAGCTCACCCAGGCGCTCGACTTCTACCAGCAGTCCCAGGAACTCCAGCCCCAGAACCAGAACCTTCCGCCCAAGACCCAGCGCACCCAGCAGAAGCTGGAGCAGGCGCTGGACAAGTTGGCCGACAAGCTGATGAAGGATGGCGGGAACAAGGAATCCATGGAGTCCAAGGCCGCACGGCTCGAGGGAGCCGAGCAGGCATTGAACCAGCTGCAGGGACTCAATCCTTCCGAGCAGACGGCCCAAAAGGCGGACCAGGTCGGCAAACAGCTCGGGGAGCTCCGGGAGCAACTGGCCCAGCAGGAAGGCAAGGACGGTCAGCCCCAGCAGCAACCGGGTCCGGGCCAGCAGCAGGCCCAGCAGTTGCAGAACCAGGGTGTCCCTCTCGACTCGCCGCCCAAGGTCAACACGCCGGGCACCAAGGGGAAGTTCAACTCGGCCGCGATGAACAAGGGCCAGGATTACTGACCGCCGTGCCGCGCGAGACCAAAGCCGCCCGGGCCCAACGGACCGCCGCACTGGTCGCGCGGCTTCGGCAGATCTATCCGGACGCCCACTGCGAGCTCGTTCATTCGAATCCGCTGGAGCTGCTCATCGCGACCATCCTGTCGGCCCAGTGCACCGACAGGCAGGTCAACCTGGTCACCGCCGACCTGTTCCGGAAATACCGCACGGTGTCCGACTATGCGGATGCGGCTCCCGACCCGTTTGCAGCGGACATCCGGCGCATCGGCCTCTATCGCAACAAGGCGAAGAACATTCAGGCCACCTGCCGGATCCTCCGGGAGCGGCATGGCGGCGAGGTGCCCCGCACCATGGAGGAACTGACCGCGCTGCCGGGAGTGGGCCGCAAGACCGCCAACGTCGTCCTCGGAAACGCCTTTGGCATCAATGTCGGCCTTGTGGTGGACACCCACGTCGCCCGCCTCAGCGGCCGGCTTGGTCTGACCCGGGAAACGGACCCCGTGAAAATCGAATCCGCCCTGATGGCCCTGGTGCCGGTGCCGGATTGGACGGATTTCAGCCACCTGCTGATCTGGCACGGCCGCCGGCGCTGTTCGGCCCGTTCCCCGGATTGCGCTGCCTGCGAAGTCGCCCTGCTCTGCCCCTCCGCAACGGTCGGCTGACCGGAACGAGGGCTTGGCATTCGCCCCCCCCTCCGTAGCGTCCGGGGAATTTCCTCGCATGAAGTTCCCTCGCCCGCTGTTCCGCCTGATTGGCCTGCTGCTGTTCCTGCCGGCGCTGGCCCAGGTTTCCTCCGA
>CAIWAH010000153.1 GCA_903910585.1 uncultured Verrucomicrobiota bacterium | reverse complement strand
TCGGCGGATTCGAGGCTCCGGGGACTTCCGGTCGGCAGCCCGCGACCGCAATCAGGAGGAATCCGAGCAGGAAAGCGCCGGGGTAACGGCGGCAAAGCGACTGGAGTAACGGCGCGTCGGAAGCGGCGGAATTCATGCGGTGCGAACTGAATCAGGCTAAGCGGCGGAGGGCCGGGCTGGCAAATGCCGTCGGCATTACCGGCCCGCGTTTGGAACATCGAACGCGGGAAATGCTCATTTGGTTTCAGAAATCTTCCCCGGCGACTCGCCGGACACGGCGGAGGGGAGGCTTGCGAGGCGGGGGCGAGTCTCGCACCGTGCCGGCGACATGGAGTTGCTGAAACAAGCCATCAACGTGGTGCTTCACCTGAACGAGCACCTGGACGGGTGGGCGAAGGAGTATTCGACCGGGATTTACCTGATTCTCTTCGCGATCGTGTTCTGTGAGACCGGATTGGTGGTGACGCCGTTCCTGCCCGGCGACTCGCTCCTGTTCGCGGTGGGTGCCATTGCCGCCCGGGGATCCCTGAACATCTGGGTGGTCGCCCTGGTGCTGATCGCGGCCGCCTTCATCGGGGACAACTTGAACTACTGGGTGGGCCGCGTGGCCGGCAAAGGGCTGGTCCGGCGGTTTCCCAAGCTGATCAAGCAGAAGCATCTGGACCGGACCCATTCGTTTTTTGAGACCTACGGCCGAAAAACCATCATCTTTGCGCGGTTTGTGCCGATAGTCCGGACGTTCACGCCGTTCGTGGCGGGTATGGGGTCCATGGACTACCCGAGGTTTCTGGGCGCCAGCGTGGCGGCAACCCTGCTCTGGGTGGGACTGATCCTGCCGGCCGGCTGGTATTTCGGGAACTTTGAGGTGGTGAAGAAGAACTTCGAACTGGTGGTGATCGGCATCATCGTGGTCTCCGTGCTGCCCATGGCGGTGGAGCTGTGGAAGGCTCGCCGGGCGGCGGATGCCGGGCCGAAGTGATGGCGAAGGACGGTCATTCAGCATGCGCTTCGTGTTCCTCACTTTGGGCTACACGCCGGATCTCGACGGCGGTGGCTACCGCTATGCCACCGAGGTTGCGGAACTGCTCGCCCGGCGGGGGCATGAGGTTCACGCGCTTTATCCCACTCCCGACGACCGGTTGCCGGCGCGGGAACGTCGCAATGGAGTGGAGCTTCACCGTCTCGCCCGCGGTGCAGGCGGTTTTTTGAGCCGGTGGCGGGCCGCGAACCGAGCTGCCTCGGAACGGGTCGGGGAACTTCTGGCGTCCGCAACCGGGCCGACGTTGCTGTTTTCCCACCACGCCTATTTGGAACCCGCCCTGCGGGGTGGCCGTTATGCGGCAATGCTCCATGGACCGTGGGCGTTGGAACATCGCTTTTCCCTGCAAGGTCAGCCGCGTTCCTGGAGACAGCGCCTCATGGACCGGTTGGCGTTGCTGGTGATGGCCCGCACCGAATACCGTGGCTGTGCCGGAGCCGCTCTTCTCGTGGTCGCCAGCGAATACTCCAAGGCCAAGCTTTCCGAATGGCATCCGGGCCTCGTCCGGGACGCGGAAGTGATCGGAGGTGGAGCGGACCTGAACCGCTTTCGTCCGCCGTCGAATCGGGAAGAGATTCGCGCCGGATGGGGACTGTCGGACCGCGAGTTGCTGTTCCTGACGGTGCGCCGGCTGGATCCCCGAATGGGACTGAAGCTGGTGGTGGAGGCCTTTGTGAAGGTGGCGCGGCGCTTTCCCGACGGCCGCCTTTGGCTGGCCGGCCGAGGGCGGCAGCAAGCCGAACTGGAAGCGTTGATCGGCGCTGCCGGACTGGCCCGGCAGGTTCGGCTCCTGGGATTTGTTTCCGAGGAAAAATTGGCCGGACTTTACGCCGCCGCGGACTGCGTGCTGATGCCATCGCTCGATCTGGAGGGCTTCGGCCTGGTCACTGCAGAAGCCTTGGCCTGCGGCACGCCGGTGGTTGCCTCACGGGCGGGCGCCAATGCGGAGGTGCTGGAACCGCTCTCGTCCGATTTGCTGTTCCCGGCGGGTAACCTGCCGGCGTTGGAGGCGAAATTGGAAGGCTTCATGGCGAACCCGATTAGGCTGCCATCCCGTGAGCGCTGCGCGGCCTACGCCCGGGAACGGTTCCGCTGGGACCGGCCGGCGGACGCGGTTGAGCGGGCATGGGAGCGATTTGCCGTCCGTCCTGACGGAGGCGGGCGGGCATGAAAATCCTCGAGCTGGGCAAATTCTATGCGCCGGAACGTGGCGGCATTGAGACCCTGCTGAAGGCTTGGTCGGAGGGGTTTGTCCGCCGAGGTGCCGAGGTGGACTGCGTCGTGGCCCATGGCCCGCAGACGCCCGGTTCCCGCTGGCGAACGCTCTCCGAGGAACGGGCCGGAGTCAGGGTCCATCGGTTGCCGAGCCCGCGGGAGCTTTTTGGGGTCTCGCTTTGCCCTTCCTATTTGGGAGCGCCCCGGCGGTTCCGGCCGGACGTCGTGCATGCCCACTTTCCCAACCCCCTGGCGGATTTGGCGTGTCTGCTGACCCCGGCAAGGACTCCGGTGGTGGTGAGCTGGCACAGCGACATTGTCCGCCAAAAGGCGTTGATGCGGTTGTATCGGCCGCTTCAGTCCGCGCTCCTGCGGCGTGCGACCAAGGTGGTGGTGGCGACCCCTTTTCATTTCGAATACTCGCAATGGCTTGGTCCGTATCGGTCCAAGGTCGAAGTCATTCCGTTCGGGCTGAACCTGGACCGGTTTCAACGGCCCGATCCGGATCCGGACGCCGTAAGCCGGCTGCGGGCCCGGGCCGGGGGACGTTCGATCTTGCTCAATGTGGGGCGGCTGGTCGGTTACAAGGGGCAGCGGCACGCGGTGGCGGCGCTGCGTGAACTGCCCGACACTGAACTCTGGCTGGTGGGGCAGGGCCCTTTGGAGGCGGCACTGCGATCCCAAGCGGCCGAACTGGGGGTGGCCGACCGCCTCAGGTTTTTTGGGGATGTCGCCGATGGAGAATTGCCGCGATTCTATCGCGCGTGTGACCTCTTTGTCTTTCCGTCGGAGACGCCGAATGAGGCGTTCGGACTGGTGCAGGTGGAGGCCATGGCCTGCGGAAAGCCGGTCGTGGCTTGTAACCTGAAGTCCGGCGTGCCATACGTTTGCCGCGACGGTGAAACGGGTCTGCTGGTGCCGCCTGGAGACAGTGCAAGGTTGGCGGAAGCGATTCGAAGATTGCTGTCGGACAAGGAGTTAGCGCAACGTCTTGGAACGTCTGCCGAGGCCCGGGCCCGGCGGGAGTTCGAAGAGTCAGTAATGGTTGAGCGATACATGGATCTGTTCCGGCGAATGGTCGCGGGAGCTGACGCATGACCAGCTACAAGACATACATTTTCGTCCTGATCGTATCCGCGATCGGATCCTTTTGGCTCACGCCCTTGGCGGCCCGATTGGCGTTCCGATTGGGGGCGATGGATTTGCCCAACGCCCGGAAAGTTCACAGCCGTCCTACTCCGCGGTTGGGAGGAGTCGCGGTGGTCCTTGGGTTCTGCGTTCCTTGGGCGGGTCTCTACCTGCTCCAGAATCCGGTGGCGGCGACATTCCAGAACTACGAGAAGCTGTTCGCCGCGCTGGTTGGCGGCGTTTTCGCCATGCTGGCCTTGGGGATTTATGACGACTGCAAAGGCGCCGATGCGTCCAAGAAATTTCTGGCGCAGGTGATCATCGCGACCGGCCTCTGGTTGGCGGACATCCGGATTCACAGCATCGACAACCCGTGGGCACTGAAGGCGATCGAATTGCCCGACTGGCTAAGCCTGCCGGTCACCGTCCTTTGGATCGTCGGAGTCACCAATGCGATCAACCTGCTGGATGGCATCGATGGCCTGGTGGCGGGGGTGACGGTGTGCATCGCGCTATCGCTGGCGGTGATCAACGCTATTTCGGGCAATGTGTTTGTCACGTTGCTGACGTTGGCCTTGGCGGGCGCCTGCATTGGTTTTCTCGGGCATAACCACGCTCCCGCCAACATCTTCCTGGGCGATTCCGGCAGCCTGAGCATCGGCATGGTGCTGGCGTGCATCGGGGTCGTCTCCGTGTTCAATCAGGGTTCCGGTTCTGCCGGGCCGGTGCTCACGGTGCCGATGATTCTCTTCAGCCTTCCGCTGTTCGATACGCTGCGGGTGATGGTGATGCGGATGGCCCGGGGAGTTTCGATTTTTCAAGCGGACCGGAACCATGTGCATCACCGGCTGCTGGACCTCGGGCTGAACCACCGGCAGGCGGCTTGGGCGCTCTACGGAGTGGCCGGTTCGACTGGCCTCCTCGCCATCGTGCTTTCGTTGCTGGATTCGGTGCAGCAGGTCGTGGTCAGTGCGGTCTTCGGCCTCGTGGCGACCGGACTTTACGTCGCGTGGCGTAATCGGGCCCGCAAGCTTGAAGCCGGCGAAACCGCCAAGGCCTAAACCGGCATGATTTCGCTGGAGGATGGACGCAGTCGCCTGCTGGAAAACCTGCTTCCCTTGGAGGTGCAGTGCATCCCGGTTCTGGAGGCGAGCGGCCGGTTCCTGGCCCAGGATCTCTTAGCTCCGCTGGATTTGCCGTCCTTCGACAATTCGGCCATGGACGGATTTGCGGTGCGTTCGGCGGAAGCGCTTGTTGGTCGCCGACTGAGGGTTGTCGGCCGAGCAACCGCAGGCCAGGGATTCTCCGGGTCGGTTGAGCCGGGGACCTGCGTCCGGGTGTTTACCGGTTCGCCACTTCCAGACGGGGCCGATGCGGTGTTGATGCAGGAAGATGCCTGCAAAAGCGGTGCGGATCAGATCGAGATTCGCGAAGAAGTGCGTCCGTGGGAAAACGTCCGTTTCCGAGGCGAAGACCTACGCTCCGGGGCGTTGGTGTTGCCGGCGGGCAGTGAACTGACGCCATCGGCGATCGGCGTGGTATCGGCACTCGGACTGGCGACCGTCGGTGTGCATCGCGCGCCGGTGGTGGCCATTATTCCCAATGGTTCGGAACTGGTCGCGCCCGGGAACGCCCTTCCCCCTGCCGGTGTCTTTGAGAGCAACGGGCCAATGCTCAAAGCGCTGCTGGAACGGACTGGCTGCCGGGTGCTGCTGGTTACTCCTCCGGTGGACGAGCTTTCGTGCGTGGCTTTGTCGTTGCGTGATGCCTTTGATTCGGCGGATCTGGTGATCACGGCAGGCGGGGCTTCGGTTGGCGATTTGGACCTGATCCGTCCTGCTTTCGAGCTGCTGGGTGGCAAGCTGGAATTCTGGCAGTTGGCCATGAAGCCGGGAAAGCAGTTCTTTTACGGACGCTGGCGGGAGAAACATCTGCTGGGGCTGCCGGGGAATCCGGTTTCTGCGTTTGTCACCGGCGTGCTGCTCGTTCTGCCGGCAGTGCGGCGTCTTGCCGGAGCGCGGGAACCGTTGCCCAAGTTGGAGGCGGCCACTTTGGGGGAGGCGCTTCAGAATCCCGACCGTCGCCGGCATTTCGTGCGGGTGCGTCGGGACAACGGGGGGCGGGTGTGGGTGAGCGGCCCGCAGGCATCCCATTTTTTGCATGGGTTGGCCCTCGCGGATGGATTTGTGGATGTTCCTCCGGCCTCGGCGTGGGAAGCGGGCCAAACTGTTTCCGTAATTCGCTGGTGACTTCCGTTTCCGGCTTGGACGGCTTAGTTTTCCAGCATGTCGTCGTTCTCGCCTCCGCCCCGGGTCAATGTGCTGGGAGTGGGGATTTCAGTTCTGAACTTGGATTCAGCGATCTGTGTTCTCGCGGACGCCTTGGCGCAAGGGCGGCGCGGATTTGTGACAATCACCGGCGTCCACGGCGTCATGGAATCGCAGGCCGACCCCGGGCTTCGGGACATCCACAACCGTTCGCTTCTGAGCACGCCCGACGGAATGCCGATGGTCTGGATGGGGCGGTTGGCCGGGCATCGTGAGATGGGGCGGGTGTATGGCCCCGAGCTCATGGAGCGGGTCTTTGCATGGAGCGAGGAGTCGGGCCGGACCCATTTTCTGTTCGGAGGAACGGAGGGGGTGGCGCCTGAGCTGAAAGCCAAACTCGAGGCGCGGTTTCCACGGGCCAGGATCGTGGGCACGTTTACGCCTCCATTTCGGCCATTGAAACCGGACGAACTCGAGGCCGTTCAGCAGGAAGTCAGGCGGGTCAAACCGGACTTCTTCTGGGTGGGCCTGAGCACCCCAAAACAGGAACGGTTTATGGCGTCGCATCTCGACCTGCTCGAAACCCGCATCATGGTTGGAGTGGGGGCGGCATTTGATTTCCACGCCGGCCGGGTGAAGCAGGCGCCGCGCTGGGTGCAGCGCAGCGGTTTCGAGTGGCTTTATCGCCTTTGCCAGGAACCGCGCCGGCTTTGGCGCCGGTATTTGCGGAACAACCCGCTGTTCCTCTGGAAGACTGCGGGGCAGTTGCTGGGCTTGCGCCGGTATCCGACGCCCTGAACCCCGTCACTGGCGGATTTCGCGGATGAGTTCGAGCTCCTCGGGCCGCAGCTTGGAAACATCCACGGAGCGGGCAATACGGCGGGCCAGTTCGCGCTGCTCGTTCGCAGCCAGCGCCGCCGCATAGACGGCTCCGTGCTGGGGCGTCGATTGGGTCCACTCGCGCGGCATCTTTTCCAATCGTGCCAACGCGGCCGCAGTTTCACCGAGGCGAAGTTCAACCAACGAAAGCGCAAGCGGGGCGTCGGACTCCGTGGGGTTCTCGCCCAAGAGGTTAATCAGGTTTTCCTTGGCGCGTGCGGATGTGTCCCGCAGCAGGGCGCTGAGGTAGGCATTAAGAATGGCCACCCCGCGGTCGCCGGGAAGGTAAGCCGCCAATTGGGATGTGGCGTCGCGCAGGGCACGGGTATCTTGAAGGGCCGAAGCCAGCCTCATGATTTGCTGGCCGGCATCCACGGTGGCGGGCGGCCATTGCATGAGCCTCCGATAGGCGGCGATGGCAGCGGCGGGTTGGCCAATGCGTTCGGCGTAACCGGCGATAAACCGAAGTCGTGCCGGACTGTTGCCGGCCGCCGCCAAGGCATTCTCAAAATGGCCCGCCATCAATTGGGGCTTCCCTTCCTTCCCTGCCGCAAAGGCTCGGAGGCAGTGGAGCATGAAGGCCTCAACTTTCGACGTATCCAAATCAAGGAAGCGCTTAACGTCCGCCAGTTGTCCGACCTGTAGCATGGCTTGAAGGCGCCCGGTCATGAGGACCGGATTTTCCTCGGCAAGCTTCTCCGGCAGCACGTCCAGGACCCGCTGGACCATGTTGTTGTCGGCGAGCCAGCTGGCCGCTTTGGCCAATTCGACCGGGTCGGCCCGTTTGACGACGGTGCCAATCATGGCGTCCACCAATTGCTGGGTTTGGTCCGGATTCAGCTTGGTCCGAAGGATGTAGCTCGGCACCAGATAGGCAGGGTCATTCTCGATCTGCTTGAGGAGGACCAGGTTTTCGCCTTGGCTGAGCTCGGGACTGGAAGCGAGTTTTTCGATCGCATTCGTGCTGTAAACGCTCTTGTTCAGGGCCAGTCCCCAGAGCAACCCGCGTCCCTCGCGGCGTTCTGAGGCATAGGGCCGGCCAAACAGCAAATTGCCGAGCGCGTTTTCCGCCTCAGGATTCCCCGGCATTTCCGAAACCCAGCGGCGCGCGGCGTTGATCGCTTCCTGGGGATTTCCCACGGCCTCTGCGTGGGTCACTACCAGGCGAAGAACGCGGGGATCTATTTGGTTGGTGGCGACCAATTTTTGGAGCAGTTGGGCGGAAAGGTCTGTTCGCCCCATGGCAACGGCCAATTGGGCAAACCAATACTGCTCGTCCAAATCCAGTCCCGTTTTTGCCTGCACCATCTGCCAGTAGTTCAGCCCGGCCGGGGCTCGCGTTTCGGTGCAATATTTGGCGGCCAGTCGAAGAACCCGGAGTTCTTCCGGAGCCAATCGCAGCGTCGTCTGCACGATCCGCCCAACTTGGGTCCAATCGTTGGTGGCGGCCGCTGCCTCGCCTTGGGCAACCATCGAGAGGGCCCGCTGGACCTTGAACCACCGGTAGGCCGGACGGGCGCCGAATCCGCCGACGACTGCGATGACGGCGAGGGCCACCAGCAGGATGACAAACCGACGGGAGGTGTCCCGGATGTCGGCGTATTGGTGTTCGCTGCGGTCGTCCTTGGGGTCAATGTAGTTCATCCGCGTTGTGACCGGAGGCTGCCACCCCGCATGACGATGGGCAAGCTTGGCGCCGCCGTCGCCCGCCGGTCATTTTGCCGGCTCGATTTTCGACGACCCGTCGGTTCCGACTTCCACGTTCAGTCCGGCGGCGGGCGGATTGGTTTTGGCGGCCACGCGGATGCCATCGTTGACGAGCTGCGCCCCCTTCTTGTCGAAGCCGTAAAGGCCGCGTCGGATGAAATCGATGCGTTTGGCAATGCTCAGTTCCTCCTTCAGCTTGCGGACCTGATCCCGTAGCTGCGCGAGATCGTTGAACTTCCGCTCCAGTTCGGCTTTTTCCGCCAACAGGCGTTTCAACTCCTTTTGCAACTGCTGACGATCGCCTTCGGAACTGGCCAGTTTGCGTTCGGTCTCGGAAATCTTGGAATTGAGGCCGCCAATCTCCTGCGTGAGGCCGTCCATCTTCTGGGTCAGCGCGTCCTTTTCGCCTTCGAGGTTCTGGATCTGTTTGTCCCGTTTCTCGATTTCCGCCCTGGCGGCGTCGGCGGCGGCCTTGGCTTCCGCCTCGGTGGTGGCCAGAGCGTTCGAGACAAAGGTCCACTTGTTGGAGAACGTGTTGAGGTCCTTTTCGCGTTCGGTCAGGTCGGTGTTGAGGGTGGCATTGACCTTCTGCTGCTCCTGCAGCTTGAACGTTGTGGAGACAAGATCGTTCGTCAGATTGGCGATGCGCGCCGCGGCGGCCGCCTGGTCTTCCGCGGCTTTCCGGGTGGTAAAAAACCAGCCGGCGCCAAGCCCGAGGCAGGCGACCAGCAACAGGCCACTGAAAATCTTGGCGTTCATAAGCGCGGAACGAACATCGGAACTGGTTGGCGGTAGCGCAAGGGGCCGCGGTGGCGGCCAGCTTGCGGTTCCGACGTTCCCGCCTAATCTGAATTCATGGAGTTTCCCGCCCAGATCGGCGTGATGATTCTCAGCGGCTGCAGCCTCTTTCCCGGGGCCGTGCAGCCGCTGTTCATCTTTGAGCCGCGTTACCGGGCGATGCTGGCGGAAGCGCTGGACTCCCACCGGCTGTTCTGTCTGGCGATGCAGAATCCGGGGGCGACCCGGGAATGCCCGTGCGAGGTCGCGGGGATCGGGGTCATTCGCGCCTCGGTCAAGAACGCCAACGGAACCTCCAACATGATTCTCCAAGGCCTCGGCCGCGTGCGGCTGGGGCGCCAGGTTCAGTCCCGTCCGTTCCGGGTGCATGAAATCGAGCCGCTGAACGTCTCGGCCAAGGTGACGGGCGAAATGGATGCCCTGGTGGAACGGACCCTCGATCTGGTGGATGCGCGACTGCGCCTTGGCTGCCAGGTTCCGCTGGAGGTATTTCATCAACTCGCGGGAGGCGCCGGGAACACGCATTCGTCCGTGGAACAATGTGTTCGCGCTCTCCGGGGCATTTCCGATCCGGGCACAATGGCGGACTTGGTGACCACCTTGCTCCTGACGGAACCCGACGAGCGCCAGGTGATCTTGGAGAATGTGGATCCCGAGTCCCGCCTCAAGAACCTCGTCCGCTTCCTTACCGGTGAAATTCATCGTGCCAAGAAGGCTTCCGCCACCTGAACTCGCCCTCATGACCAGCGATTCTTCGGGAAGCGGATCAATCACGGAAATCCACGCGGAGCTGTTCGCCCAGTTGGTCACCGGTCACGCCCAAATGGCGATGATGTTTCTCGGGCGTTATCCGAATCCGCAGACGGGCGATGTCGCCGTCCCGCAGCCCGAGGCTGCCAAAGTCTATATCGACCAGTTGGAAATGCTGGCGGCGAAGACCCGCGGCAACCTTTCGGCGGCTGAGTCCAAGTTGTTGAACGACATGCTGATGGCGACTCGGACCGCCTTTGCCGAGGTGCTGGAAGCCCAGTTGGTGTGACGGCGTTTCGTCCCTTGCCCGACGGTTCGCGGGCAACTTTCCCGTGGCTTGCGGCGCGGATTGCGGCTTAATCCGCCGCTCGCGACGCACATGAGTTCTCCCGTCCATCCTTGGCCCGGCGTGATTCGCCGGTATGCCGAATTCCTGCCGGTCACTGCCGAGACGCCGGTGGTGACCCTCCTCGAAGGCAACACCCCGCTCATCCCGGTGCCGGGCTTTGTCGCTGCCATTGGGGGCAAGTTTGACCTCTATCTGAAATACGAGGCGCTGAATCCGACCTGCTCCTTCAAGGACCGCGGCATGACGATGGCGATCACCAAGGCCAAGGAGCGCGGAGCGAAGGTGGTGGTGTGTGCCAGCACGGGCAACACGAGTGCCAGCGCGGCGGCCTACGCGGCCCGTGCAGGGCTGAAATGCGTGGTGCTCCTGCCGAAAGGCAAGATTGCCCACGGCAAGCTGTCCCAGGCACTGCTCTACGGTGCGACCACGGTCAGCGTGGAAGGCAACTTTGACGATGCGTTGCGAGTTGTCCGGGAGTTGGGCGAAACCGGCCTGGTCGAGGTGGTCAATTCGGTCAATCCGGTCCGGATTGAAGGCCAGAAAACCGCCGCCTTCGAGATTTGCGATGCGCTGGGCGACGCGCCGGACTTCCACTTTCTGCCGGTGGGGAATGCCGGCAACATCACGGCTTACTGGAAGGGTTTCCGGGAGTATCACAACGCCGAGAAGTCCGACACGCTGCCCAAGATGATGGGTTGGCAGGCCGAAGGGGCGAATCCACTCGTCCGCGGCCATCCCATCGACAACCCGGAAACGGTCGCCACCGCCATCCGCATCGGCAATCCGGCCAGTTGGCAGCCGGCAGTGGAGGCCGCCCGGGAATCCGAAGGGAAGATCCGCAGCGTGACCGACGAGGAAATCCTCCACGCTTACAAGCTGCTCGCGCGGACCGAGGGCGTGATGGTCGAGCCGGCGTGCGCGGCGCCGCTGGCGGGCCTGATCCGTTGCGTTCAGGCCGGAGAAATCCCGGACGGTTCCCTGATCACGGCGACCATGACCGGCCACGGCCTGAAGGATCCGGACACCGCCATCAAGGAGGCTGGCTTCGCCCCAATCGTCACGCCGGCGACCAAAGACGCGGTGATGGCGGCCGTGGGCCTCGGCTGAACCGGGACGCGGGGTTGGACTTCCCGGCCGGAATCCTGATACTCACCCACCGTGCATTATCCGGTCACCGAACTGACGCAGGCATTGCTGGCGTCGTTTCGTCGCCACGGGGGAATCAATCACCTCGATGGCGCAAACCTGCCTTCCAAGGCGGCGGTGGCGGAGATCACGCAGGACCTCCTACGGCTGATTTTCCCGGGGTTTTTCGAGGACCGGCTGGTGCATTCCTCGGAATTGCAGGCGGAAACCGCGCTCCGTATCGACTCCATTGCCGGGCGTTTGGAGGACGAGATTTACAAGAGCCTTCGCTGTGCTCCGAATTGCCCGGATGCGGAAAAAGATCCCCGCAAGCTGGCCCATGCCCGCACGACGGAATTCCTGCGGCAGTTGCCCACGGTTCGGGAAGTCCTGCAAACCGACGTCGAAGCGGCCTTCCAGGGCGACCCTGCCGCATTGAGCCGGGACGAGGTGATCGTCGCGTATCCGTTCATCGAGGCGATTTCAGTCCACCGGCTCGCGCACGAGCTTTTCCAGCGCGGCGTGCCGTTGCTGCCGCGCATCATGGGCGAATGGGCGCATGCCCGCACCGGCATGGACATCCATCCGGGGGCCCGGATTGGAACCCACTTTTTTGTGGACCACTGCACCGGCACGGTGATCGGCGAAACGGCCCAGCTCGGCAATCACGTGAAGCTTTACCAGGGGGTCGGCCTGGTCGCGCGTTCCCTGGCGGCCGGACAGGCACTGAAGGGTCAGAAACGCCACCCTACTTTGGAGGACCGGGTTACGATCTACGCCAATGCCACCATCGTTGGCGGTGATACGGTGATTGGAACCGGCAGCACCATTGGGGCGAACGTGTTCCTGATGCACGGAGTTCCGGCCCATAGCCTCGTGCTGATGGATGACGTGAAAGTGCGGGTGGTGCCCAAAGGCGAACGGGCGCCGGCCATCGACTTCCAAATCTGATGCGAATCCGTGAAGCCCAGCTTGGTGATGTGGCGATCATCGCCGAATACAATGCCCGGTTGGCTCAGGAAACCGAGGGCAAGGAGTTGGACCGGGCCACATTGCTCGCCGGCGTCCGGGCGCTGATTGAGAATCCGGCCCGTGGGGTTTACTTTGTGGCCGAGGAGGCGGGGCAGGTGGTCGGTCAGGTCATGATCACCTTCGAGTGGAGCGACTGGCGGAACGGCACCTTCTGGTGGCTGCAAAGCGTCTATGTCCGCGAAGAATTCCGTGGCCGCGGAGTCTTCCGGTCCCTGTTTGAGCATGTCCGCGGGTTGGCTGGTCAGGAAGCGGGCGTATGCGGACTGCGTCTCTATGTGGAGCGGGAGAACGAACGGGCCAAAAGCGCCTATCGCCGGCTGGGCATGACCGATGCCGGCTACGAGGTGTTTGAAACCGTGCTGGCGCCGCGGACGGCGGCGCCCGAGTGATCGATGGTGAATGGAATATGAGCGAACTGCGACAGTTTCTGGGAACTTTGCCCCACAAGGGCTTGCTGGGAGCGGTGCTGCTGGCGTGGGTGGCGCTGTTCCATCTGCTGGGCAATTCCAGCTTCGGCTACATCGACACTCCCTCGATGTTTGTCTGGCTGGGCGCACTCTACGACGCCAACCCGGACGACGCCTTGGGCTATGTGGTTCTGCCGCTGATTGCGGCCCTGATTTTTCGCCAGCGTGAGGAATTCATGCCGCTGGCCAAGCAGCCGTGGGCGCCGGCGCTGGTCCTGTTGCTGGTGGCGGTGTTGCTGCACTTTGCCGGGTTCCTGATCCAGCAGGCGCGGGTGTCCTTGGTGGGATTTTGCGTGGGGCTTTTTGGGCTCACCGGCCTGTTCTGGGGCAAAGAATGGATGCGAAAGAGCGCCTATCCTTTTTCGCTGATGGTGTTTGCCGTTCCCATCACCGCTTACACCGATGGGCTGACCTTCCATCTGCGGTTGCTCGTCACGAAGATTGCCGCCGGGTTCTGCACCGGGCTTTTGCACCTGAGCCTCATCCGCGAAGGCACCACGGTGTTTCATTTGCTGCCCGACGGCAGCAAGGGCTTCGAGTT
Source organism: uncultured Verrucomicrobiota bacterium (assembly GCA_903910585.1). Classification (GTDB taxonomy): domain Bacteria; phylum Verrucomicrobiota; class Verrucomicrobiia; order Limisphaerales; family UBA9464; genus CAIWAH01. The sequence continues at coordinate 15,324 of CAIWAH010000153.1, read as the reverse complement.
TGACGTGGCGCCGGCCTGCAGCGGCATCCGCAGCCTGACGGTGGTGTTCCTGCTCGCGGCGGTGTTCGGATACCTTTGGCTGACCGCTTGGTGGCGGCGGGGAATCCTGTTGGCGGCCGCGCTGCCGCTCGCGTTGTTGGGCAACGTCATGCGACTGATCACGGTGTTTGTGGTCGGCGAGGCGCGCGGTTCCGAGGCCGGATTGGCCATCGAGACGAAACTCGGATTTGTGACCTTTTTGGTGGCGTTGGGCGGAGTGGTGCTTTTGGCCCGCTGGCTGGATGACCAGCCCAAGGCATTGGCTGAAGCCCCGGTGGAAACGGAGGTCCAGCCATGAGCGCTCAACCGCTAGCGGAAGTTCCCGGGTTGGCCCGGCGGGCCCAGGTGCTCAGCGGAGTCGCCTTGGCGCTGATCGCGGTCACCGCCTTGGGGATCCGGCAGCTTTCGGTCAATCAACGGCTCGGTGAGCCGGGGGTTCGGGTTTCCGCGGTGCCGCTGATCGGAGAGGATGGACGCATCGTCCGGTCCAACTCGGTGGCGTTGCCCACCAACTTGGCCGGCTACGAATACAAGCCCACGCCGATCACCGATCAGGAACTGAACTACCTGCCCAAGGACACGGTCTTCGGCCGGGCGAGCTACCGGGCGTCGGATGGCTTCATGGCGCAGGTCAACGTCGTGCTCATGGGCACTGACCGGACCAGCATTCATCGCCCCGAATACTGTCTGACGGGTCAGGGCTGGAACATCGTCTCCAAGCGCTACGACGAGGCCAAAATCGTCCCGGCCGGAAAGTCGTTTCCGATTCAGCGTTTCGGCGGCCAGATCCGGACGGTCATCGACACCCAGACCGTCAACTACAGCGGGGTCTATGTGTTCTGGTTCGTCGCGGACGGCCAACGGACCGCGAGTCACTGGGAGCGTCAGTGGTGGATGATCCGTGACTTGGTGACCAAAGGCGTGCTCCAGCGGTGGGCCTACATTTCCTTCTTTGCCCCCTGTCCATCCGGAAAGGAGGAGGAAGCTTACCAGCGACTGCTCAAGCTGGTGGGCGAACTCGCGCCGGTCATTGAGGTGCCCTCCGTGGTTGCGGCCAATGAGTGAGTTCCGCCTTAACAGCGGACCGCTGAGGACATAGAACCGCCGTTACGAGATGCTAAGCCGCCAGAGGCAACTGATCACGAAACTGCACAAGCTGCTGGATGCCGGCTTGTTCGGGGTCGCCTTTTGGCTGGCGCATGCGATCCGGTCGATTGATGCGCTGGATCCCAGCCGGCTGATCAAGGACTTCGATGCCTACGCCTGGCTGTTGCTGGTCATCGTTCCGCTGACTCCGCCGGTGCTTGAGCTGAACCGGTTTTACACCCGGCCGGTTTTCTACTCGCGCCGCGAAACCCTGTTCCAGCTGATCCGCTCGGCGATCTGGGTTTCGCTGGTCGTCATCACGGTGCTCTTCTTCAGCAAGGACGAGAGCGCCCGCGGTGTGATGCTGCTCTTTACGCCGCTGGCGGCGTTCCTGGGATTCGCCAAGGAGGAATTGGCGCGTCGCTGGACGATTGCGCGGTTTGGCAACAAAGCTTCGCGTCGGCGGGTGATTGTCCTAGGCGCGTTCCCTGACGGCAAGGCGGGCGACGACACGCTCCGGCTGGAGAAATCCCTGTTCACCGATTCCGCCGGCGAGGTGGAGATCATTGCCCGTCTCGATATCAACGAAACCTCGGCGAACCGGCTGGCGGAGACGCTGCATGAGACTTCGGCGAACGCCGTAATTGTGTCTCCTCGTCAGGCGTTGTTCGGCACGATTGAACAGGCCATTCAGGTCTGCGAACTGGAAGGGGTGGACGTCTGGTTGCTGGCGGATTTCTTCCAAACGCGTTTGTCGCGGGCCAGCGCCGATGATCTCCATGGACATCCGGTCCTGGTGTTCCGGACGGGGCCGGAGGCTTCGTGGCAGGCGTTGGCCAAAACCGTGATGGATTTCTGCGGCGCATTCGTGGCCCTGCTGATTCTGGTCGTCCTGGTGCCCGTGATTCCTGTGGTGGCGCTGGCGATTCGGCTGACGTCGCCGGGACCGGTATTCTTCCGGCAGCAGCGGGCCGGGCTGAACGGTCAGCCGTTCACGATGCTGAAATTCCGGACGATGGTGACCAACGCGGAGCAGTTGAAGCAGGAGTTGGCCGCCTTGAACGAGATGTCCGGCCCGGTGTTCAAGGTCACCAACGACCCGCGGATCACGCCGGTCGGTCGGTTTCTCCGCAAGTGGAGTCTGGACGAGTTGCCCCAGTTCATCAATGTGCTGCGGGGCGAGATGAGTTTGGTTGGGCCGCGCCCGTTGCCAGTCGATGAGGTCCGTCGGTTTGATGACCCGGCTCACCGACGCCGGTTGAGCGTCAAGCCGGGGCTGACCTGTCTCTGGCAGGTCAGTGGCCGCAACAATGTCACGGATTTCCGCGAGTGGGTTCGCCTCGATCTCGAATACATCGACAACTGGTCCCTTTGGCTGGACGTCAAGATTCTGGCGCGGACAGTCCCGGCGGTCTTTGCCGGCACCGGTGCCAAGTAAACCCAGGGTGCGATTCCGCCCACGCATTTCGAGTTCTTGTCCGGCCGCCCCGCGCATGGGCCCAACCATCCCTTTATGGCTAGCAAACGCGTTTCAACAAAATCCCGCCCTGCCCACCAGCCGGTCTCGGTTGTAACCGGAGGTGCCGGTTTTCTGGGTTCACACCTGGTGGACCTGCTGCTCTCGAAGGGGCACCGGATTGTCATCATCGACAACCTGATTACCGGTTCCACCGACAACATCGCCCACCTCGCCGGTCACCCGGATGTTCGGTTCATCAAGCAAGACGTGACCGAGTTCATCTATCTCCCCGGTGAAGTGAACTACGTCTGGCATTTCGCCTCACCGGCCAGCCCGATCGACTATCTGGAACTGCCCATTCAAACGCTTAAAGTGGGATCACTGGGAACTCACAAGGCGTTGGGCTTGGCCAAAGCGAAGAATGCCCGGTTTTTGCTGACGTCGACTTCGGAAATCTACGGCGATCCGCTGGTCCACCCGCAACGGGAGGATTACTGGGGTAACGTAAACACCATTGGTCCACGCGGTTGCTACGATGAATCCAAACGATTCGCCGAGGCGTTGGTCATGGCCTATCACCGCGAACATGCCGTGGCCACCCGGATTGTCCGCATTTTCAACACCTACGGCCCAAGAATGCGGGTCAACGACGGTCGGGTGGTTCCCGCCTTCATCAGCCAAGCGCTGGCAAACCGGCCGATTACCGTCTTCGGAGACGGCCGACAAACCCGCTCATTTTGCTACGTAAGCGATTTGATTGAAGGAATTTACAGGTTGATGATGAGTTCTGGAAAAGAAGCACATTTGCCGACCAACATCGGCAATCCGCACGAGCTGACGATGCTGGAATTCGCCACCGCAATCATCGCAGCCACCGCGTCCAAGTCTCGCCTCGTTCACAAGCCCTTGCCGCAGGATGATCCGAAGCAACGTCGCCCGGACATCTCGCGGGCGAAAAAGAACCTAAGTTGGACCCCGCAGGTGACACTTTCAGATGGTCTGAAGGACACCATCGCCTACTTCCGTGGCAAAGTAGCTAAGCCTTGACGCCCGCAATGTAGCGCCACGTCCAGTTGTTAACATGCTGACGCTAAGTAGGTTGGGATTCGTCCCTGTGTGGATCTCCTGGCCGGATTGACTGGACCTGTTTTGCTGATTTTCGGCCGGACTTTCCCCGTCTGCTCGCGTCCACACAGATGAGTGAAAGTGCGCTCGCGCCTGGTTGCCCGGTTCAGTTGGTGGCCAAGCGAAAATCAGAGTGAGAAAAATTGAAAAATGGATTGACGGGGTAGCCCAGCTTCCTGCAGCCTCTACTTACACACGGAATCTAAACTTACCGAAATATGCGTCGCACAACTCTTCTCCTGCCGGCAGTGGCAGCGTTGGCGCTGTCCGCTTCGGCGGCCACGTCCAGCAACATTGTTGGCTATGTGAAAGTTAACCTGACCTCCGGCTTCAATCTGGTTGCCAATCAGCTCGATAACGGTGCTGGCAACAAGGTTGTGGACCTTTTCAAGGCTCCGCTGCCCGAGGGTTTCACGGTCTTCAAGTTCAATGGAACTTCCTACCTGTCCTTGTCGTTTGTTGACGGGGCTTGGGAAGGTGATGATCAGAACATGACCGCCGCTCCTGGTGAAGGTGTGTTCGTTCGTAACACGGGCGGCGCCTCCACGGTCACCTTCGTTGGTGAGGTCAAGACTGGCAGCTCGACTGTCAATCTGGCTGGTGGCAACAAGTTCAACATCGTTAGCTCGGTGATTCCGCAGCAGGTGAAGTTGGACGATGCTGGTTTCCCTGCCACTGAAGGTGACTCGGTCTTCCGGTTCACTGGCTCCTCCTATGCTTCCGACAGCTTTGTTGACGGCGCTTGGGAAGGTGACAGCGGTGGTTCGGCTCCGACCGTGAAGGTTGGTGAAGCGTTCTTCGTTCGCAATGCGGGCGCGGATGCTGCTTGGACTCGCAATTTCGTCGTTAACTGACACCTAACTTACCAACTGACACAATACACATGAAGAAGACTGTAGCCATTATCTCCTTCGCTGTTGCCGCGTTCGCGGTGCAGGCTGCTGATCAGACGATCAGCTTCAACAACAACAACCAAGGCACGCCTCGTCTGGTGACTTGGGATGCGACCTTTGGTGCTCTCTCTGGTCAGGGTGTCAAGAACGGCACTGCCGACGGTGCTAGCTATGTCGCTCAGTTGTTCATCAAGAACGGTGACGGCTCGCTGACTGCTGTGGGCGCTACCGCTAACTTCCGTGCGGCAACCACTTCTGCTGCTGGCACTTGGTCCGGTGGCACTCGCACCGCGACCGGTGTGGAGCAGGGAACTGCTCTGAACTTGGTTGTCCGCGTGTGGGACAACTCGGTTGCCAATTTCGACGCTGCGAAAGCTGCCCTCAACAAGGGCTATGGTGAATCTGCTGCGTTCGCCTTCAAAGATCCCCTGAGCTCGCCTCCTGGCGCGACCGACAACTTCATGGTGAATTTCCAAGGATTCTCCATCACCCAGAATGTCATTCCTGAGCCGAGCACGATTGCTCTCGGTGCTCTGGGCGTCGCTGGCCTGCTGTTCTTCCGCCGCAAGTAATTGGGGCTGAAATCTTCAAGGGCCGCCTTTTGGCGGCCCTTTTTGTTTCTGTTTTGCCCAAACCGCATTGACATCAAATTACCCTCCGCTAAAAAAGATTCGTTCGGCGTGTTCGTCTATCGGCTAGGACACGGCCCTCTCAAGGCTGAAAGATGGGTTCGATTCCCATACGCGCTACCAATCCCCCTCGCTTCTCCGAGTAACGACCTACAGTGACCGTCCGAGTCGTCCTTTCCGGCTTTCTCTCGAAGCCGCTGGATTATCTCGTTCCTTCGCACCTTGTAGCTGGAATCGCACTGGGTGCTGCAGTTAGCGTCCCGTTCCGATCCGCCACTGGCGAAGGATTCGTCGTCGCGATCAACCCGGCCGACTCGGTAACCGGCTTGCTCCCGATTCGCGAGGTCCGCGCCAATTCCGCCGCAATCAACGGAGGACTGTTGAAGTTGGCGACTTGGATGGCGGGATACTACCGAACGTCCCTGCCCTTGGTGTTTCGGGCGTTGTTCCCCGGCGCTGTGCGCAAGTCAGGTGCGCGGCATCAGACTGACCGGATCGTTTCACTTTGCACTCCGTGTGCGGTGGGAAAACTGAGCGCCAAACAGGAGAGAATCGTCGCCCTTCTGGAGGAGCGCGGCCCAATGGCGGTTTCTGAGCTGGTAGTCGCCGTGCCTACCACACGGCAAACCGTCCAGCGGATGGTTGCGCAGAGAATACTCGTCGAATCTTCGGTCCGACGTGATCGGGACCCCCACGCCAACGAGCCAGTGGTCGGGACGCGTCCATTGGAGCTGAATTCCGAGCAAGGGCAGGTATTTTATCAGATTCAATCGGCGCTCCGCCGACTGCCTGCTACCGGCGAGGTCGGATCCGGCGAACCGAAGCCGTTTTTGCTTCATGGAATCACCGGCTCGGGCAAGACGGAGATATACCTTCAGGCAATGTCGGAAGCACTGGCAATGGGGGGAGGAGCCATCGTTCTGGTGCCCGAAATCTCACTGACTCCACAAACCGTAGAACGCTTTCGGGCTCGGGTCTCAGCAGTCTCGCCAAGCGAAAAGGTCGCGGTCTTGCATTCGAATCTCAGTGATGGCGAGCGCCACGACGAATGGCATGCCATCCGGGAGGGGCGTGCCCGGATCGTGATCGGCGCCCGTTCCGCCGTGTTTGCGCCGGTTCGCGACTTGCGCCTCATCGTGGTGGACGAGGAACACGAGCACTCCTACAAGCAGGAGGAATCGCCCCGTTACCATGCCCGGGATGTGGCAGTGATGCGGGGAAAACTGGAAGGCTGTGTCGTGGTGCTGGGCTCAGCGACGCCTTCCTTGGAAAGCTACCGCAACGCCCAACTTGGGCGGTATCAACTGCTGGAACTGACGCGGCGGGCCACTGAATTCTGCCTGCCCATCGTGCGGGTCGTGGACATGCGGATGCAGTCCCGAGCTAAGCGCTCCGGCGGTGGGATCATCTCGCAGCCGTTGCGGGAGGCGATACTGTCGCGACTTGAAAAACGCGAGCAGACGATTCTGTTCCTGAATCGCCGCGGCTATGCCACTTCGTTGATTTGCGAACGCTGCGGGCGGGTTGAGGAGTGTCCCAACTGCAGCGTCGCCCTGACCTTTCATCGGGCTGCGGACCAGCTCTTGTGCCACATCTGTGGTCACGCCGCGAAGACGCCTGCCCAGTGCCTGAACCCTGAGTGTGGCAATCCGGCGATCCGTTTCTCCGGACTAGGCACCGAACGCGTTGAGGAGGTTTTGGGATTGGCCTTCCCCAAGGCCGTCGTTCGCCGCATGGATTCCGACACCCTGCGGCGAAAGAACGAGTTCCGAGAAATCCTCGCGGCCTTCCGGGTAGGCAAGATTGATATCCTCCTGGGGACACAGATGATTGCCAAGGGACTCGACTTCCCAAACGTGACTTTGGTGGGAATCATCAATTCCGACTTGGGACTCCATTTGCCCGACTTTCGCGCGGGGGAACGGACGTTTCAGCTGCTGACGCAAGTCGCCGGTCGCGCCGGCCGCGGAGACGTCGAAGGGGAAGTGGTGGTCCAGTCCTTCACCCCCTTCCACCCCGCAATTCAGTTCGCCCGGCGTCACGACTTTCAGGGGTTCTATGAGCAGGAGATAGAATTCCGGCGACAGCTCGAATACCCGCCTTTTGCGAGGATTGCCTTGGTCACACTGAAGGGACGCAACGAGGAAAAGGTCCGCTTTTGTGCCGACAAAGTGGCTCACGAGCTCGCCAAAAGGGTTGGGGAGCTCCCCGTTCGGCTGTCTGGTCCGGCGCCAGCGCCGCTTACCCGGGCGGAAACGTTCTACCGGTTCCAAATCATGCTCCGAACCCCCCACATGACGAAACTGACCGCCAAGCTGGCGAGATTTGAGGAGGAGTTTCCGTTGCCGGAGGGGGTGGATTTAGCGATGGACGTCGATCCTGTGAACCTCCAATAGCTCCTTGCGCTTCAATTCACCCCATTGTGGGTAGTGAGCGTTTGACACATCCCAAACAGTTCCCTAAAACGCGTCCGGTTCCACACCGCTTCTATGAAACATTCAAAGATTTTTCAGTTCTCGCGGCGAAGCACCCGGCGGGCGTTCACGCTGATCGAACTGCTCGTGGTGATTGCGATTATCGCCATTCTTGCGGGCATGCTTCTGCCGGCGCTGGGCAAGGCCAAGGACAAGGCCCAGATGACCTTGGACCTCAATAACGCAAAACAGGTGCTGTTGGCGAACCACATGTATTCGACCGACAACAACGATTACAATGCCCATCCAGGATGGGGAACGGATTTGGGTGGCCCCGATTGCTGGGCGTATGCGACCCAGAACAAAGGCCGCAATCCCCGCTTGGCGGCCACTGCTTCGGCGAACTCGATTGCGAACTGCGCCAACAAGGACATCCCCTCCCAAGCGTGGACCAATCAGTTGGAGTTCTTCAAGATTGGTCAATTGGGGCCGATTTTGTCGACTCACACTGTCCTGTGGTGCCCCAAAGACGTCCAGCTTCGGAAATCCTCGGCGAAGCAGAAGTCTGCTTGGCTCGGACGGCCGGTGAAAGTGACATCGTATTGCTGGAATGGAACCATCGGTGGCTATACAGGCACGGTTGGTTCTGCTCCGACCCCCGATGGCCGCACTTACAAGATCACTGATTTCCTGGCGACCGACTGGCAGATGTGGGAGCAAAACGAGGCGGATCCGTTCTTTTTCAACGATGCCGGTAACAACCCCGAATCCATTGGCGAAACTCTTTCCATGCGTCACTCGGGTGTGGCCAACAGCATCGGCCTTCCGTTCGCCAGTGCCAAAAATCTTCCCGGCGGTGCCGTCGTGGGACGGTTCGGTGGCAGCGCCGATCTCGTGAAGTGGAACAAGTGCTACGATTTGGTGAACCGGAGGCTTCCGGCCCCGAACGACATTCTCAATGGGCCCCGCTATCGCCGCTAATCCTGATTTGCGCGAGATATGCGACTTCTGCCCCTGACAGTTTTCGCGGTGGCGGCCTTGGCCCTCCTGCCGGTTGGCTGCAAGAAGCCCCCGGCGGAAGATCCCACCGTCATCAAGGCGGCCGAGGCTCAGCCGGGTGCGGCCGAAGTGATGGCCGCCATTGAGAAGAAAGACTTTGAAGGAGCCTTGGCTGCCTTGACCAAGGTTCGAGACCAAGCGACCACCGAAGAGCAGAATGTTCAGTTCATGCTGCTCGCCCGCAAGGCTCGCGAGAAAATTGCCGAGGTGGCTCCAAACGACCCGAAAGCCATGGAAATCGTCGCAATGTTGCGCGGCATGGTGACCGGCCGCTGATCAGTTCTGACTCCGTTACACGGCGCTCCCAAGTGGGAGCGCCGTTCTCGTTTTCAGTGGGCGGGATTTCCTTTGGGCTGTTCCGTGAGCGGGCCGGGGCGATTACTCGCGAAGCCTCAGTGGGCGATGGTTTCGGGATTCCAAGAGCGGCTGCGCCCGTTGACGAACGTCGTCCGGACCCGCAATCGGCCCGGAAAACGGCGCAGGCATCGGTGCATCGACACTCGTGGTGGTGAACCAACGCCGCCAGACTTCCGCGGACGCCGGCGGTCTCGTGTCGGGCTCAGCAACGAAGTCATACCCGGTCGGCAGCAGTCCCGGGGTCGCTCGCAGGGACCTCTCGGCAAGGCAGCGCACAGCCGAATATGGATCGTCGAGCAGTGCCCCTAAAACCAACGGCAACCAATGGACGCCGGATGCCTGTTGGGCCGGCTTCCAGCCGAAATGCCATGCGGCGAGGGCGCGTTGGCCGGCGTCGCCCATTAGTGCGAGCCGGGCGCCCTCGGCGACGGACTTTTGGGTTTCATCAAGAGTGTTCACGGGCTGCCGAAACCATTCCGCCAAGGTCCGGTCCACCCAGGCAAGCGGTCGGTCAAGGTGACAGAGACTGCATGCATTCGGCCGTCCCGTCGCGAGTTGATCGGCCACCCGAGGGTTGCTGATCTGATGGCTGCGAATGGCGCTCAGCACCCCGTAGGTCGTATGCGGCAGGTGGCAGTTGTAGCATTCGCTTCCACTGGACATGGGGAGATGGTGGGTGTGCCGGGTCAAGGCGGCCTCGGTTCCGAATGACGGGTGGCATTGGATGCAAGCCCGGTTGTCCCGCCGGTTTTCGGCAAGCAAATCGCTGGGCTCGCTTTCGTGAAGTGAATGACAGGAAAGACAGGAAAAGTTCCCGCCCTTAAAACACGGAGAAGCAGCGACGCTGTTGTATTCGCGTCCGCTTACCCGGCCCATGCCATCGCTCCAGAAAAAGTCCCCAAGGAGATCGGGGTTCTTGGACAAGTATTCCCTGAGGCCGGGCAACGCATCCACCTTGGTTGGTTGGATCAGCGGGGTGGTGGCCTCAAGGTCGTCACCGGGGCGATAACGAAAACCGCGGTCCCGCCACGGTTCGGACCGGTCAATCCACTTCATTGAGTGGCAAAAGCCGCATACTTCCGAAGAGCGTTTCGCATCGAGGTGTTCCGGCTGAACGATCTCGCCGCGCAATTCGGCGGCACCGGGCTTGGATCCATCCGGGGCGTTCCGGCGGGCTGTGACATGCCGTTCTCCGGGCCCGTGGCATGCTTCGCAGGAAATGCCGAGTTCCGCTGCCCGGCTGTCCATGATGTGGCGGGCGACATCCACGCGGGGTTCCAGCCCGGTCGAGTGGCATCGGCTACAGGTCACATTCCAGATTTCGGAGCTGTGCTGAAATCCCGGTGGGCGGATAAACGTTGAGTTTCGCGGCACCCAGCGGCCTTCCGGAATCAGCCACGTGAACGGAAAACCGATCTGCGTGTTACCATCGCCGCCGGGCATCCAGAAGACCTGCATATGGTGCGAGCCGGTCACCAAGCCGACCCGGGTCTCAAAGGCCGCCGGAGGGGCGTCCGAATTGACCGGCTGATTCAACCGCTCCATCCGCACCCTGAGTTCTTCGTCCTGACGGCTGAGGACGAAACGCACCCCTTGGTTGGTCAGGATCTGCCCGTCAAAATTGGCCTGCACGGTTGCCGGAGTCGCATACTGGGTCATCGTGCGGTGAAACGTCCGGTGCCAGCTCGAAAACTGGTCCTGATGGCAGGACTTGCACTCGGCGGAACCGACGTAGCCTTCGGGTCCGCCTTCTCGCGGAAGGCTGTTCCGAAAATCATCATCGGCTGTGGGGGCGGCCGCGACACTCTGGTCACGAGTGTCGCCGGCACTTCCGGCAGTTGGCGGTTGTGAATCGCGTGAGCAAGCCGCAAAAAAAAGCCCAATAAGCCCCAGCCAAGCAGCCCAATGAACGCGGGAAAGCACGCCCAATTGAAGTGGATTGCCCGGGATCAACGCAACCGCGGTGCGGAATTGGTTGCTGATTTGTGCGCGGGCTCGCCGCCGGCCCGGATCGGTCCTGCGAATGCGTGCGAGTTCAGCTGCCGATTTGGCTTTGATAAATCAGTGGTTGCTCCACGCCGGTCCGTCTGGCATTTAACGCGCCGCTTCGGTGGGGCCATAGCTCAGTTGGTAGAGCATCTGCTTTGCACGCAGAGGGTCAGGAGTTCGAATCTCCTTGGCTCCACCACTTCGATTTTTTGACCAATCGCAGGCGCTGCGGCTTTCGCCGTTTGTTTTGGGGGAGGTTTCACCCGCGTCCTGCAGGGAAAGCCAGTGCGGGTCGGCTGAATCGAGTGAATTCACTCCAGTGTTTTTGGAGTCCCCGGATTCATCTTGGTCCTCGCGAAACCTCTGGAACTCCGCGAAGTATCCGCCTGCCTCCCAAGCGGGACCCGCATCGAGTAAGAATGCATTGGCGGATTTCCTGACTCAACTCAACCAACTTGGTTCCGGCCCGATTCTTGTGATCGCCACCTTGGCTCTTTTCCGTTGTGGGCCCCAAAACATCGCATTGCGTGCCGAATTGAGGGTTTCGCTAACGCTAAAGAATATGGTGTTTGCGGGGCGAATTGAAGGCGCTTATTCGATGGAAAATCGATGAAAATGGCCGAAAATCCGGAAAAAACTGTTGTCAGACCCGTTGGCCAATTCCTAGGTTTCCCGGGTTGCGCCTTTTGGCGCAGGGACGAAGTCACATTTGTCCCGTGGTCAAATCACACAAAACACAGAGAACACATCACAGGAGTAACTGACATGAAGTTCAATCAGTGGACAGTGGCGCTGGCGACCGCGGGTGTCGTCAGCCTGACCTCGGCTGTTGCCGGAGAGTCCTCACCCGTCAATTCGCTCACCAGCGGCGTGACCCTCAGCGGTCACGTGGATACCTCGGCCATCTGGAACTTCGGCACCGGCACCACGGTGGCGAACCGTTTCGCGAACACCGCCAGCGACCGTCAGGACGGTTTCAACCTGAACGTGGTGAAGCTGAAGCTGGAAAAGGGCCTCGATGAGGGCACCTGGTCGGCCGGCTACAACTTCGAAATGATGTATGGCCCCGACGCCATCGTCATGCCGGGCCGCATTGCCAATGGCGATCTCGCCATCAAGCAGGCCTATGTCGCGCTCCGCGCTCCGGTGGGCAACGGCATTGATTTCAAGGTCGGCCAGTTCGATCCGACGATCGGCTACGAAGTCACCGACTCCTACGTCAACCCCAACTTCAGCCGCAGCTTTGGTTTCAACAATCTCGAACCCTTCGGTCACCAGGGCGTGCTCGCGACCTACCAGTTCACTGAATGGGTCGGCGCGACGGCCGGTGTGGCCAACGGCTTCGGCGACGTGTCCGGTGTGACCACCGGCCGTGGATTTGGCATCAATGCCAAGGACGGTGGCGAGTCCATCAAGTCCTACATCGGCGGGCTGGTCTTCAAGGCTCCCGAGAACTTCGGTTTCCTCGCCGGTTCTTCCCTCTACCTCGGCATCGTTGACCGCGGTTTCGGCGGTGGCGTGAACGACCAGATCAACTACTACGTTGGCGCCAGCCTCTCGACCCCGGTCGAAGGTCTGACCGTCGGTGCCTCTTGGGACTACGTCGACAACCTGAACGGTGTCGCCGGAATGTATGGTTACGCTTGGGCGCTTTACGGCTCCTATCAGCTCACCGAGCAGCTCAAGCTCAGCTATCGTGCTGAACTCGCCGGCTCCAGCGGTGGCATCCACCTGCCTGGCGGCTCCAACGACGAGCAGGTCTTCGGCAACACCGTTACGCTTGATTACGCTCTCTGGAAGAACGTGATCTCCCGGCTCGAGTATCGCGTGGACTCCGCTGTCAGCGGCAGTGTGATGCGTCCGTTCGACGGCCAGAAGAACGATCACAGCCTCACGGCCAACATCGTTTACCTGTTCTAAGTCCTGAACTTTGCAAAATGCCCCGCTCGCAAGAGCGGGGCATTTTTGTTTCCGGAAAGGCTGTGAACCCAACCGTGAGGAGGCGGGTGCGTTCTCGTTCTGGACGTTGTGGGTAAGTTCGCCACCGGCGAGCAGCCGAGCCCGGTCTTGGTCGCAACCGCGGCAAATCCCATGATGCCGTTCCGGGTTTGGACGCCGTCGTAGGGATCGTTGGTGATCAGGATGTTGCCGTCGAGGTCGAGAAAGTCGGTCAATTCGGCGAGGTGGGCGCCGGCGCTGATCAGCACGGAAGACTCGATCATGCAGCCCAGCATCGTCTTCAAGCCCCGGCGACGTGCCGCTTCCAGTGCAGCTTTGCCGGCAGTGATGCCCCCGGTCTTCACGAATTTCACGTTCACGCCGTGAAAGCGTTGCGCGCAGGCCTCGGCGTCGGCGGCAGACTGGTAAGATTCGTCGCCAATCAGCGGCAGCGGTGATCGCTCCTTTAGCCACGCCCAGTCGGATTCCGAATGCTGCGGCGGCATGGGCTGTTCAACGAACTGCACGTTGCCGTCTTCCGCGACCCACTCGATATTTCTCAGCGCTTCGTCCGGCGTCTTCCAGGCGGCATTGGCATCCACGCGGATGGCGGCACCCGGGGCCGCACCACGAACCGCGGCGAAGTTCTCCCGGTCCCGGGGGCCACCCAGCTTCAGCTTCAGCACCGGCAGTCCGGCGGCGACGGCCTCGGCCGTTTTCGCCGCCATTTTCTCCGGCGAATCAATTCCGATGGTAAACGAGGTTACATGCCGCCCTTCGGAAAACCCCAGCCCCAGATAATCATGGACGGACCGGCCGGCCGCCTTGGCGGCTCCGTCGAGCAGGGCGAGGTTCAGCGCACACTTGGCCGGGTAGCGGCCGGGGGCGACGGATTCGAGATAGGCCATGCTGCCTTCGATGTCGTCGAAGGACAGGCGGTCGGGATTCACCTGGCCGAGGAATTCGGCGACGGTGGCGTGCGATTCCTGATACTGGCTGGAAGGCGAACCTTCGCCGATCCCGGATCGTCCCTGGGAATCAGTCAGCTCGGCGAAGACCACCGGATAAACGGACTTGCCGGTGACGGCACCTTCGCGGACGTCGGTGGCAATGGCCCAGGAATGACGCAGGGCCAGATCGTAACGCCAGTGGCGAAGCTTCATCGGAATGCGCCGCGGACGGGTTCAGGGCTTGTCGGTGATCTTGTCCCAGTTGAAACCCTGCGCTTCCGCATATTTGGCGAACGGCTTCTCGTGGAGAATCAGCACCGCCCGGACGATGCTGGAGTCATCCGCCCGCCCCATGCTGCCACTGACGAAGTCCGGAATGATGTCCGTCTTGCGATGGGCGTAAGTCAGGGCGAAGACCGCCGCGGCAAAGGCATGGTAAGGCAGGTCCTTGTAGGCGCCCTCGGCGACGTCCTCGACCGCGTCGGCGAGGAATTCGAGCTGGTTCACGAGGTGCGGAAACTGGGGCGCATTGATCTGGGCGAATTCCACCTTCCACATCGGCAGGCTGCGAAGAACCTTGTCCACCAGCGCGGGCGTGACCTGACCGGCTCCTTGGAGCACGTAATTGGCGATTTCGAACATGCGGAGAGGAGTTACGCACGCCGTCGGCACCGGGGCAACCCGGAGGTTTGCCGCTGGCGCCGGAAGCTGCTTCGGTATTGTCCATGAAGCGCGCCGCCGGAGAAACGCTCGTGTTGGTCACTGCCCCCGATGTGGACGTCGCCCGCCGGTTGGCGCGTCTCGCCCTTGAGGCGCGTCTGGTCGCGTGTGCGAACCTCTTGCCGCAGGTCGAATCCCACTACTGGTGGCAGGGAAAACTGGAATGCAGCCCCGAGGTGATGCTGCTCTTCAAGACGACCCGCCGCCAGATCAGGGCGCTGGAACAACTGATCCTTGGCAACCATCCCTACGACACGCCCGAGTTCGTCACCGTTCCTTTGGCGGGCGGCAGCGGACGCTATTTGGATTGGATCAGGGGCAGCGTCCAGCCGGCGGCGAAATGACGCCCGCCGGTTCCGGTGGTTCCTAACGGCCGTGGCAGTTCTTGAATTTCTTGCCGCTGCCGCAGGGGCAGGGGTCGTTGCGGCCGACCCGGGGCAGATTGGAGCGCATCGGTTGCGGCTGGGAAAGCGCCTCGTTGGCTTCGCTCACCATTGCGCCGCCGGCCTCCTTGGCGGCCTGTTCCTGCGCGGCCATTTCGCTGAAGGCGCTGGCGGTCTGGTGGACGGTGACCTGCGGCAGGCTGTGGAAGAACTGCTCGAAGGCCATCAGGCTGGACGCGCTGCGGAAGATGTTGGAGCAGGTCTCGCTCTTGATGTTGACCAT
>CAIWAH010000152.1 GCA_903910585.1 uncultured Verrucomicrobiota bacterium | reverse complement strand
TTCTTCAACAACAGCACCGACGCCGGCAACTACAGCCTCGGGCCGAATGTTGAGGTGCCCAAGCCGGATCTGAGCCAAACCGTGGAATTCGTCCGGACGAGGCTGGAGCAAACCAGGCAAGAACTCGCCGCCGCCGAGGCCAAGCTCGCCACCGAACGCGCGCAGTGGGAAAAGCTCCTGACGGAGAAGGGCGACCCGTGGCGCGTGCTGGAGCTGAAGAACCCTGCCTCCACGGGCGGTTCCGGCTACACCAACCTCGCCGACGGTTCGCTGCTCGGCGTCGGCGTGAACCCGATTTACGACACCATCACGGTCGAGGCCGACACCGACCTCACCGGCATCACCGCCGTGATGCTGGAAGCGCTGCCCGATCCCAGCCTGCCCAAGAACGGCCCCGGCCGCTGGGGCGCGAGCGGCAACTTCATCCTCGATGAGTTCGCCTTCGCCGCCGCGCCGCGGTCCGGTCCGGCGCCGGCGAACACCAACCTCTTTTTCGCCGGCGCCACCGCCGACTGGGAGCAGCAATACTACCGCGCCGAACACGCCGTGGACCGCAATCCCAAGACCGGCTGGGCGATCGGGCCGAAGTTCGGCGAACGCCACTTCCTCATCGCAAACCTGAAGGAACCCGCCGGCTACAAGGGTGGCAGCAAGCTGTCGTTCAAGTTCGACCACTACCACGGCAACAGCCATTGCCTCGGCCGCTTCCGCCTCTCGGTGACCACCGAGAAGGATCCCGCGGCCCTCTGGCCCGTCTCGGCCGAAGTCCGCGCCGCCCTCGCCACCAAGGCTGCCGCACGCACGCCGGAACAGCAGAAGCTGATCGCCGACGCCCAGCGCGCCTCCTCGGAGACCATCCGCCTGCTGGAACGCGAGCGGTTCCGGCTCGAGGAAAAACAGAAGCAGCTCGCCGCGCAGAAGTTCACCACGCTCGTCATGCAGGAGCGCACCGAACCGCAGCCGCGCGAGACCTACATCCACGTCCGCGGTGACTTCCTCACGAAGGGCAGCGTGGTCACCGCCGGCGTGCCGGCCGCGTTCAATCCCCTGCCCGCTGGTGTGCCCATGAACCGCCTCGCGCTGGCCAAGTGGCTCGTGGACCCGGCAAACCCGCTCACCGCCCGTGTGACTGTGAACAGGTTTTGGGAACGCTGTTTCGGCACCGGCCTCGTGAAGACCAGCGAGGACTTCGGCCGGCAGGGCGAGGCGCCGTCGCATCCCGAACTGCTCGACTGGCTGGCCACCGAGTTCATCCGCACCGGCTGGGACGTGAAGGCCATGCAGAAGCTGCTCGTGATGTCCGCCACCTACCGCCAGAGCGCCGCCACCGACGCCACGCGGCTGGAAAAGGACTTCTACAACCGCCTGCTCTCGCGCGGCCCGCGCTTCCGCATGGACGGCGAGATGATCCGCGACCACGCGCTCGCCGTGAGCGGCCTGCTGAATCCCAAGCTCGGCGGCCCGAGCGTCTATCCCGAGCAGGTGCCCAACCTGTGGAAGGAAATCGGTTTCCTGCGGCCGGAGATCGGCATGGACGAGTGGCCGGCGAGCGAAGGGCCCGACCTTTACCGACGAGGGCTCTACACGTTCTGGCGCCGGGTTTGCACGTATCCGACCTTCGCGACCTTCGACGCCCCCAGCCGCGAAGTGTGCGTCGCGCGCCGGCCGCGGACCAACACGCCGTTGCAGGCACTCGCCGCGCTGAACGACCCGACGCTGCTCGAAGCCGCCCGCGTCTTCGCCCAGCGCATCCTCACCGAAGGCGGCCAGGACGACGCGGCCCGGGTGGAGTTCGCCTTCCGCACCTGCCTCGGCCGCACGCCGACCAAGGAGGAAGCCAAACGCCTGCTCGCCTACGTGCGACAGCAGCAGAGCAGCTTCAGCCGCGACGCGAAGTCCGCCGCGGAGTTGCTGAACGTCGGCTCGGCAGAACGCCCCGCCTCGCTCGACGAGCGCAAGCTCGCGGCCTGGATGATGCTGGCAAACGTGCTGTTCAATTTGGATGAGGCGCTGACGAAGGGCTAAGCGTCATAATCTGAATCCTGCCAATCGCCAAATGACCAAGATTCAAGAACTTGAAGCGGCACATGCCAAGGCGAGAGAAAGCCTTGAGCGCGTAGTAGGATCGCGACGACTGGAAGGATTTGCCGAGGCGCATGCCAACTTGTTGCAGCACGAACGCCGTTTGGCAGCCGCCAAGGGTGAAGAACACGCTGTGCCTCTAGAATTCCCAGTCAAATGGTGTGCGGGAGCCCCTTGCCCTCATCTTTTCGCCAACGATTACAAGACGTTCCTAGCGTTCTTGGTTCGAGAAAACGATCCGAACTGGGATGGAACTTACGTTCGAGTCGTAAATCCCGCTGACGGCTTGAATGAGCGGCTGGCGCTGGTCGAGTTCAAGGGTTGCCTATCCTCCCGCTTGGGCGGGCCGAACGATGAAGTTTTCTCCGGCCACCCATTGCATGGGAAGGGCTTGGATGGCTACTCCGCTCAAGAGGTGCTGAACTCCCGCTGGCTCGCCGAGTTGGAACGCATCAACAGCGTTCATCCACAATACCAGCCTGAATCGTGGAGGAACCTTCACCATTACATCTTTTGGTTTCACGACAGCACCTTCGAGTGCCTCGCCAAGGGGGTTTACGTCGAGCGATTTGAAGGAACCTGGCGAGACCTGATGAATGTCGTTTGCGAAAGGATGCTGGCTTAACCGCGAAACGCCGCCCTCGCCCGCTGACCACTGAAGACTGATTACTGACCACTTTCCCCACGCCGCCATGAACTTCCTTCCGTCTCCCGTCCTCGACTCGCTCCGCGCGGACCAAGCGCCGTCGTTACGGCCGGGGCGGAAAGTCGCACGGCACGCTTTGCCGGCCATTGCGGCGGTAAGCGGTGAAGTCGGTGCGATCTACCGTCCACACACGGCTGTCCGCGGCCAGTTCGCTCATGCGGACCACGCAGGCGTCGGCCAGGTCCATCGGTTGGTCGGCATACTTGGCAACCAGGGCCAGAATCCGCGGCAGTTCGGCCGCCAGGTCGAAATCCAAAATCAAGTCACCACGGGCCACCAGGGTCAGCACCGGCTCGGGCGTCGGGAAGAAGCTGCATGCCTCGGCCAGCACCGCGTCGCAGGTGTAGAACGGACTGTGCCGACGAAAGGCGTCCGCCGCCCACGCGTGGGCCGGATCATCGGCGGCCAGCAACGCGACGATCAGGCCGGTATCAGCGATGGGCTTCACGCTTGGAGGCAGCCCTACGCAGGTTGTCCCGCGTCCGCGAGTTGGTCGCCGAAGCGCCGCCCAGTCGGAATGTCCCGACCAAATCTTCCGAGGCAAACCGATGCGGTGGCGCCGGATTCTCCAAATCCCGCCGGATCAGGCTTTGCACATATCCCGCCGGGTCCAGGCCCAGGCGGGCAGCCCTTTCTTCGGCGCGGTTCAGCAGCGCCGGGTCCAATTCAACCGTTAGCACCTCGCTCATGCCTTCACGGATACACCGCGCCTGCGCGCGGGTAAAGCGCCGCCACTGAACACTGCCTACTGATTGCTGACCACTTTCCCCACGCCGCCATGAACTCCCTCCCATCGCCTGTCCTCGACTCGCTCCGCGCCACCACCCGCCGTCGGTTTCTCCAGCAGTGCGGCACCGGCATGGGCGCGCTGGCGCTCGGCTCGCTGCTCAACGAAAAGCTGTTGGCCGCGGACAGCGGACTGCCCACGCTGGGCAAGCCGCACTTCGCGCCCAAGGCCAAGAACATCATCTACCTCTTCCAGTCCGGCGGGCCGTCACACCTCGACCTGTTCGACCCTAAGCCGGAACTCCAGAAGCGCGACGGGCAGAAGGTCCCCGAGGAGCTGGTGAAGAACATCCGCCTCGCCCAGATCGGCAAGGACGCCAAGCTGCTCGCTTCGCCCTACAAGTTCGCCCAATACGGCAAGTCCGGCGTCTGGCTCAGCGAGCTGATGCCGCATCTCCAGACCATCGCGGACGACGTCTGCTTCGTGCAGGGCTTCCACTCGGAGGCGTTCAACCACGATCCGGCGACGATCTTCATGAATACCGGCGCGCAGCTCGCCGGCCGACCGGCGATGGGCTCGTGGTTCAGCTACGGCCTTGGCAGCGAAAACAAGGACCTGCCCGCCTTCGTGGTGCTGATGACAGGCGTTGGGCAGCCCCTCACCAACGCCGCGTGGGGCAGCGGCTTCCTGCCCACCACGCATCAGGGCGTGACGCTCCGCTCCCAGGGCGACGCCGTGCTGTTCGTCAGCAATCCCGCCGGCATCGACAGCCAACGCCGCCGCCAGTCGCTCGACGCGCTGAAGGACCTGAACCAGATGCGCTACGACGTGCTGCAGGATCCCGAGATCCAGACGCGCATCAACTCCTACGAGCTCGCCTACCGCATGCAGACCAGCGTGCCGGAGGTCATGGACATCTCGAAGGAGACCGCGAAGATCCACGCGGCCTACGGCACCACGCCGGGCCGGGCGTCCTTCGCCAACAACTGCCTGCTCGCCCGCCGGCTTGTGGAGCGCGGCGTCCGCTTCGTGCAGCTTTACCACCGCGGCTGGGATCACCACGGCGGACCCGACGGCAACCTCGTCTTCGACCTCAAGAAGCGTTGCCTCGAAACCGACCAGCCCGCCGTCGCGCTCATCAAGGACCTCAAGGAACGCGGTCTGCTTGACGAGACGCTCGTGCTCTGGGGCGGCGAATTCGGCCGCACGCCGATGATGCAGGGTGCGCTCAAGCCCGATCAGATCGGCCGCGACCACCATCCGCACGGCTACACGATCTGGATGGCCGGCGGCGGCATCAAACCGGGCACCGTCTATGGCAAGACCGACGACTTCGGCTTCTACGCCGTAGAGAACAAGGTCCACGTCCACGACCTGCACGCGACAATCCTGCACCTCTTCGGCATTGATCACCTCAAGCTCACCTACCGCTTCCAGGGCCGGGACTTCCGGCTCACGGACATCCATGGCGAACTGGTGAAGGGAATTTTGGCGTAGCGCCCGACAGTCCCCAACCGGCGCGAACCGGTGCTGACATCTCAGGTCGCCGCCTCGCGGCACCGTGTCACCGGGCAGCGGGATGCAGTCGCAGGAAAATGACCGCCGGTCCGTTTCCCGGCAGCGCAACCTCCACGGCGCCGGGCGCGTTCGTGGACAAATCGGCCAAGCTGAAGCTGTGGGCTTGGTCCACCCGGTGCGTTTCCACCCTCGTCATGCCGTTCCACGGCAAGTGAACCGCCGCCAAACGCGTCTCCGAGTTGGTGGCGGCGAGTGTGGCGAGCAAGATGCCCGCTTCGGTGCCGGTGGGATTTAGCCCGGCCACGGCGAACACGCGGTTCCGGTCTCCGCCTTGGACTTCAACCCGCTGCGGAGTCCGGAGCAGTTCGCGGAAGGCGCGCAACGCATGGAAGTTCGGTTGCGCCACACCGTGTTCGTTGAACAGGCCAAAGCCACCCAATTCGCCGTGGAAAAGATTCGCGGCATCCACCGGGGCGTCCTGGAGGTCCAGCAGAACCGCGGTGATGAACGCGGCTCCCGGAGCCCCGGCCATTTCCTCGTGATAGCGCTGGCGGGCTGCCGGCTCAGCGGTGCGGGCCAACGGAGCCCACGAATCGCCCGGAAGGTAGTTCCACTCGTTCAGATGAATCTCCGTCGAAAGGAAGCCGTGGGCATCAAGCAGTTGCCGGATCGCCCGGGCACGCCGGCCCGGTTCGGTCGGGTCGGCCGTGTAACAGTGCCAGGAAAAGAAATCGAGCGGCACCGCCTCCCGGCGGCAGCGCGCCAGGAAGTTGGTCACGAAGGCGGTTGGCCGGAAGACGCCCTCGGAAAAATGTCCGCTCGCGCCGACGGCCGGCCCGCCCACCTTCAGTCCGGGATACCGATCCTTGATGGCCCGGGCGGCGACGCAATAGAGCCGGAAATAGTCCTCGTCCGTGCCGCTCCACATGGCGGGCCGGTTCTCCGGCTCGTTCCAGATCTCCCAATACCGGATGTCGTGGCGGAAGCCGTTCGCCCAGCCCTCATTGTAATGCCGGATGACGCCGAGGCAGATCTGCGCCCAGTGGGCCGGATCGGCCGGCGGGTGGATGAAACGCTTTGTGGCCGTGTGCTCGATGCTCTCGCCCAGCCGGTAAACAATCTTCGCCCCGGTCTGCCGGGTGGCGGCCAGGTATTCGTCCGTGCGAACGAAATCGTAGTTCGTCGCCACGGCGGGATCGGCGGAGAAGTTCGGGAACACGGCATGCAGGTCCACCACATCGGGATTCGGCCAGTGGCAGTCGTGCAGACGGATGAGCGGCACTGCCAGCCCCCGCTGCGCGGCGATCACATCAATCAGCCCACCGGCGGCCAGCGGCCCCTTGTTGAGACCGTGCAGCGCGCGGATCACGCCATTGGTGCGGGCAAAATCAACCCGCAGGGTTGTCCCGGGCTGGGGCTCGGCTCCGCCGCTCAAAGCCAGGGACAGAAGCATCCCCCCGAACGCAATCACGGACCGCAATCCCAGCAGCCAAGACAATTTGTCCAGCCAACCGCCGGCCGCACCGGTCACAACGGCCATGTTCCCGAGGGCGCAGGAATCGCCCATGAGTATCACGCCATGATTTCGGGTGTTCACGTTCAGGCAGTGCAATGGGGCCGGTCCCCGCTTTCATCCCGGGCGTCAGGCCGTCTCAATCCCGCACCGCCGCGATGACCATCTCCAGCACGCGCCTGAGGCCATCGTCGCCGCCAAGGCTGCCCTCGTGGAACGGCGTCCTCGCGATCGGCTTCCACTCGTCGCGGGACGTGTCCACCTCCTTGGGCTGGGGCACGTCGGTCAGCGTCGGATCGTATTGGCCGTTGTTTCCGCCCAGCTTGTAGATCACCAGATCCAATGACGGGACGATGAGCAGTCCGAAGCCCCCGGCGCCGGACTTCCAGAAGGCGTCCCGAGGTGCGCCGGCCACGTGGCCGTCGGCGTTGTGCTCGAACTGGAGGCTGAACGGCGTGTGCGGATTGAACGGGGAGGGCTTGGCGCACCGGGCGATGTAGGCTGCCGGAATCAGCTGCCGTCCCGCCCATCGGCCGCCGTGGGCAAGACAGTAACCGAAACGCACCGCGTCCGTGGCATGAACGGCGATGCTGCCCGCGCCGTTTGCATGGGGCATCCGGAAGCCGCCGCGATTCAGGCAATAGCCCCATGGCCCCCAGCCCATCGGCTGGGCGAGCCGTTCGTCGATGAAGCGGTCCAGCTCCATGCCGGTCACCCGGCGCAGCACCATGCTCGCGATGTGCGGTGCCGGGGACGAATACGAGTAGCCCGCTCCCGCGTTGGTCCACATGGGAACCTTCAGCGACGATTGGTCCAGGTCGCGGATGTTCTGACCAGGCACCCCTTTGAGCGAAATCACCCGCCCCTCGGCCACTGCCGTCGGCGAACCACCTTCGCCCCAATAACCCGCCGACATGCACAGCAGATGTCCCAGGGTGATTTCGGAGCGGCGCGGATCGTCCAGCGGCATGGCCTCGGGAAGGAACCGCTCCGTGAAGACCTTGGTGTCCAGGCCGTCGGGAATCCGGTCGCGGAATTCCTCCAGCATGATGCCGCAGGCGATGCTCGTGTAGGCCTTTCCGGTGGACGCCATGTCCGGATTCACGTGGCGGCCGGCACGGCCGAAGTAGCGTTCGTGGACTAGATATCCCTTTCGCACCACCAGCAGTCCTCCGTTCTGGGCGCAGCGTCGGGTGAACTCATCGGCGCGTTCCAAGGCGGCCGCATCCATGCCGGCCTTCTTCCGGATCGCCGCCGGCGTGGTGAGCGTCCGCCAGCCACCCTGGCTGTCCGGCGGCGGAAAATACTCCGCGGCCGAGGCCAGCGACATACCCAGCACGGCCACGAGCAGGGAAAAGACGGGGAAACGCATACGTGGAGGCGAGGTGTAGCCGGCCCGCGTCCGTTCGGCAACGTCGCCACGGGCCAATCCAGAACCGCCCAGACTTAGCCCAAGATTTCGACAACATTCGTCCGGATGGTCTCCGTGATCGCGTCCGTCGGCAGGTCGTTGGCATCCGAGCCGAACGGGTCCTCGATCTCCTCCGCAATGACCTCGATGCTGGCGAACGCATAGAAGACGAACGTCACCACCGGCACCGCCCAGTAGCCGTAATCCAGCACGAACCCGATCGGCATCGTGAACACGTAGATGAAGATGATCTTCTTCAGGAACAGGCTGTAGGCGTAGGGAATCGGCGTCTTTTTGATGCGTTCGCAGCCGCCGAGATTGTCGGCGAATGACTGCAGCTCCGCATTCAGGACGATCAGCTGGTCACCGCTCAATCTTCCGGCGGAGCAGAGCCGGTTGATCTCGGTGAAAAGCGCCTTGAGCACGCGGTTCGGGAGGTGCCCGCCCAACGCCCAGTGCGCCGCATCATACGGGCCGGCCGGCGCGAGATTGGCCGCCACGGAACCCTGGCGCAGGTGTTCCTTGGACGCCTGGATGAAGTTGACGATCAGCGTCCGGAAAAGGGCGCGCTCGGCCGTGGCATCCGGCGGCAGGAATGCGTTCAGCTTCAGGGCGAGGTTACGGGAATTGTTCACGAAGCTGCCCCACAGCCTGCGCCCTTCCCACCAGCGGTCGTAGGCCGTGTTCGTGCGGAAGATCAGCATCATCGAGAGCACGAAGCCGATGAGCGAATGCACCAGCGTGGTGTTCCTGAACGACGCATGGAGCAGGTCGTTCTCCACGTAGGCGATGGCCCCGGTATAAATCGCCACCGCCACCATTCCGGGCAACAGGACCCGGAACGAATCGCTCCGGTGGAAGGCGAAGATCAGCTTCCACCAGTCTTTGGGATTGTAGGTGATCATGGGGACGGACGCGGCCTCAATAGTCGTAAAGACCGCTGTCTTTCGTGTAGGCACCACCGCCACCGCCGCGACCGCCACCCGGCCCGTCCTCGCCGCCCATGAAATCGCCCAGGACGTCGCCCATGTCGGCTTCGATCTTCTCCGGATCTTCGCCCGCCTCGAGGCGCTTGATGGCCGTCTCCATCTCCTTGGGCATCGAGCCGGCCGGCATGAGGTCCTTCATCTTCCGGAGCATGTGCGCCATGTGCTTCGGGTTGTTTTCGTCGAGGTGCTCCATGTCGCGCTCCATTTCGGCCATGGCGCGCTCGACCCGCGGATCATCAAGGTCGGGCATCGGCGGGCCGTCGTCCGCAGCACCTTCCGGTTTGGCGACGGGCTCGGCCACGCCCTTGATCATGGCGAACCGGCTGATCTCCTTGCTCAGTTTCTTGGAGCCGCACTTCGGACACGTCGGCGAATGGGCCGGATTCACCCGTTTGGACAGAAAGCTGTAGATTCGCCGGCACTTGGGGCAGGCAAACTCGTAGATCGGCATGGAGAAAGTCTTCGACGCGGCGAGCAGCCGTCAAGGCACGGCGCGGAAGAATGCATCGGCGAAGCCCCAGGAAGGGGGCGGTGGGCTCAGGCGACCAGTCCCCTGATCACGTCCGCCTCCACCACGCCGGTCAGCTTCTGTTCCAGGCCGCCGTAGAAATACGTCAGCTTGTGATGGTCCAGCCCCATGAGGTGCAGGATCGTGGCGTGGAGGTCGCGGATGTGGTGGCGGTTCACGGCGGCCGAGTGGCCGAGTTCATCCGTCTCGCCGTAGCTGGTGCCGCCGCGCGAGCCGCCGCCGGCCAGCCAGTAGGTGAAGCCCAGCGGATTATGGTCGCGTCCTCCCTGGTCGCCCTGGCTGAGCGCCTGCCGGCCAAACTCGCCGCCCCAGACGACGAGCGTTTCGTCGAGCAGGCCGCGCTGTTCGAGGTCCTTCAGCAAGGCGGTGATCGGGCGGTCCACTTCCGGGCAGTGGATGCGAAGATTCTCCTCCACGCCGTTGTGTGCGTCCCAGTTCTGCTGCTGGTGGCCGCCACCGTGGTAGATCTGGATGAAGCGCACGCCGCGCTCCACGAGCCGGCGCGCGATGAGGCACTGGCGGCCGAAGGGCGCCGGCCCGAGCGCGAGCGGATGGTAGTCGGGCTTCGACTCGTTCACCCCGTAGGCTTCCAGGGTCGCGGCGGATTCCTGCGAGAGGTCGAGCGCCTCGGGCGCGGCGGCCTGGAGCTGGAAGGCGAGTTCGTAGCTCGCGATGCGGGCCTGCAGCTCGCTGTAGCCGGGCCGGGCCGCGAGATGTTCCGCGTTCAGCGCATTGGCAGCGTCGATCAGCTCGCGCTGCATGTCGCGCGTCAGGCCGGCGGCGGAATCGAGGTTCAAGACGGGCTGGCCGCTGGAGCGGAACACGGTGCCCTGATATGCCGCGGGCATGAAGCCGCCGGACCAGTTCGCCGCCCCGCTGATCGGGCCGCCGCGCGGGTCGAGCATCACCACGTAGCCGGGCAGGTTGTGGTTGGGCGAGCCGAGTCCGTAGGCGAGCCAGGAACCGAGCGAGGGCCAGCCCTGGATGATGCGGCCGGAGTTGAGCTGGAGCATCGCCGAGCCGTGCGCGAACGAGTCGCAGTAAAGCGACTTGATGACGGCGAGCTTGTCGGCCTGCGTGGCGAGGTGCGGCAGGGCGTCGCTGACCCAGAGGCCGGACTGACCGTGCTGGCGAAACTCGCGTTTCGAGCCGAGCAGCTTGCCGGGCTTCACGTCCCGACGGCGCTGTTCCAGGTCGATGGTCTGGCCGTGGCGCTTCTGGAGCTCGGGCTTGTAGTCGAACAGGTCCATCTGCGACGGCCCGCCATACATGAACAGGAAGATGCACGCCTTGGCCTTGCCGCCCGCGTGCGGCGGTTTCGGCGTGAGCGGATTGTCCGGCAAGGCGCCCGCCATCGCGCGCGAAGCGAAGAATCCGTCGGCTTCCAGCAGGCCGCTGAGCGCGACGCCGGCGAAGCCCGCGCCCATCTGCCAGAGGAACTGGCGGCGTGATCCGGTGCAACCGGTGCAGGGACGTTGCGGTGATTCACTCATGCAGGCTCAGTCCACATACACGACTTCGTTCAGGTTCAGCAACAGCAGGCAGAAGGCTTCCAGGGCGCGACGGTCGGGATCACTCGCCTCCGCGGACGGGAGCACGGCGAGTTCTCGTCCGTCGGTTTTCAGGCGAAGGTCGTCCACACTCAAGGCGGCGCCCCACGCGCGGATGCCAAGGTGTCCGGGTTCGGTGAACGGTTGCGGGTCGGTGGCCACGAGCGTGGGTTGAGCGTCGTTGTTCAGCCAGACACGCACCGTTGACCCGGTGAGTTCGGCCTTCACCGGGAAGCCGGTGGCTGAGGGAACGGTGGCGGCGGCTTCGGCGAGCGTGACCGCATTCGTGCCCAGCCGGCGGAGGGCGACACGCTGACCGCGCGGATCGAAGGCCAGCTCGTAGCCGCGGGGACGGTCACCGTCGGCGTTGGCGCGCAGCAGCAGGCCGCCCGACTCGAAGGCGGTGTGCAGCGTGATGCGGGCGCTGATCGTGGCGTTGGCAAACTGCTCCGCCGACCAGAGCGCGAAGGGGCCGTTGGCCCGCTCCATGATCCGGTTGCCCTCGTAGCTGTCCGGCCAGTGGCCGCGATGGCGCGTCCAGCCCGCGGGCGCGACGACGAAGTTTTCCGGCTGAAGCTGGCCGAAGTAGGAGATGTTCATGGTCGCCGGCACGTCCGCGCGGAAGGTCAGGCGCGTGCGCAGCGCGGCAAACTGCCCGTGCTGGCGGGTGATGAAGTCGTGCGCGACGGCGAGCTCCCGCGCGGTCGGGTCGCGCGCCAAGGCCAGCCGGTAAGCCAGCGGGATCAATTCCGCGCTCCGAGTGCCGAGTTCCGAGTCCAAGAGCCGCCGCGCAAAGGCGGATGCCTGCTCACGCATGAAGTCGTCGTTGAGGAGCAGCAACGCCTGCGGTGCGACCGTGGTGGTCGGGCGCTCGGTGAGCGGGGCGGTGTAGTTCGCGTAGTCGAGCGCTTCGAGGAAGGGCACGGGCTGCGTGCGGCGGACGTAGGCGTAGAGACTCCTCCGGCTCTGCTCGGCAGGGGAGGAGACTTCCCAGTCCGTGCCCGGCCGCGATCCGCCGGCCAGGACTTCGCCGCTGAGCGACGGGAAGAACCCGCGCCCGCCCGGCACCAGGTTCAGCTGGCCGCTGACCGCGAGGATGGAATCACGGATGGTTTCGGCTTCGAGCCGGCGCAGATTCTGGCGCCAGAGGAGATCGTTGGCCGGATCGACCGAAGTGGGATCCCGGAAGTCGGAAGCCGGAAGTGATGCGCGGTCATTCCGACTTCCGGCTTCCGACTTCCGAGTTGTGTCCGACGACCGCCGGTAAGCCTCGCTCGTCATGATGAGCTTGTGCAGGCGCTTCAGCGACCAGCCCTGGGCGATGAACTCGCTGGCGAGCCAGTCGAGCAGCTCGGGGTGCGTGGGGAGCATTCCGGCGCGGCCAAAATCACCGGTGGTCTTGACGAGACCCCGGCCAAAATGGTGGTGCCAGACGCGGTTGACGATGACACGGGCGGTGAGCGGGTTTTCTGCGCTGGCGATCCAGTCGGCGAGCACGAGGCGGCGGCCGGACGAATTGGTGCGGGTCCGCGAGCTGCCTTCGTCCCGCCAACGGCTGCTTCTCGCGAGCGGTGCGACCGCGGACAAGAAGGCCGGCTGCACCTCCTCGCCGGGCGAATGGGCGTTGCCCCGCTTGAGCACGTGGGTCGGTTGAGGCTGGGAGCCCGATTCGCGCAGGGCCAGCACCAACGGGAATGGCGGTGGCCGCTGCTTCACCGCCTCGGATTCGATGGCGACCTGCTTCCGCTCGGCGTCCGTCTTGGCGGCCGCGTAGGCGGCATCCAGCGCCTTCACCTTGGCGGCCTGTTCCGCCTGCCACGCGCTCACCTCGGCCTGGGTGGCCAGGGGGATGTGGGCGGTGGATTTCGCGGGCTCGGTGATGTGCTGCATCGGCTGCACGCCACGGAAGAAGGCGAGCAGGCGGTAGTAGTCGGCGTGGGGAATGGGATCGAACTTGTGCTCGTGGCAGCGCGCACAGCCAAGCGTCAGGCCGAGGAAGGCCACGCCGGTGGTGGAAAGCACGTCGTCGAGGTCGTCGAACGCGGCCATCTCCCGGTCGTCCGGCTCGTCGTCGTAAACCCCGAGGCGGGCGTAGCCGGTGGCGATGACGGCGTCGGCGGACCACGGTTCCAGTTCGTCGCCGGCGAGGTGTTCCCGGACGAACTGGTCGTAGGGCTTGTCGGCGTTGAAGGCGCGCACCACGTAGTCGCGGTAACGCCAGGCAAAGAGCTTCTCCCCGTCGCGCTCGTAGCCGTTGCTCTGGGCGTAACGGACGACATCCAGCCAGTGCCGCGCCCACCGTTCGCCGTATTCCGGGCGCGCGAGCAGACCGTCGAGCAGACGCTCCCAGGCGTCGGGGCGCGCGTCGTTCTCGAACGCGGTGACTTCCTCGAAGGTAGGCGGCAGTCCGATCAGGTCGAAATGGGCGCGACGGATCAGCTCACGGCGCGGGGCGGGCGGATTGGGAACCAGTCCCTGCGCGGATAGCTTGGCGTTGATGAAAGCGTCGAGCGGATTGGCAGGCCGTTGAACGGCGGAAGTGGGAGCCTGTGGACGCTGCAGCGGCTGAAAGGACCACCATCGGTTTGTGTCTGCCGAAGCGAAGCTCCAAGAGCCAAGCCCGACCATGAAGAGCAGCACCGGCCACAAGGCGAGACGGAGCCGACTCGGGCAGCGGTGAACGGGAGCAGCCGTAGTGGGACAGCCGCCCCCGGCTGTCGCAGTCCTGCGGGCGCCCTCGCCCGCAGAGCGACAGGCGAGGGCGCCCGTCGGACCCAGCACCGGCGAGGGCGCCGGTGCCACTACCATGGCGGCGGTGAACGGGTGCGCTCCCTGCGCCGGGGTTTCTCGGTTCGGGCTGGGAGCTTCCATGCGATCCTTCTCGTGCGATCCGCGAACGGTCGCTACTCGACTCACTTCCCGGCCGTCCATGCCAGGGCCACCGGCATGGCGTTGCCGAAGTTCGCGAAGTCGCGGTAGGCCCAGGCGAGCTGCTTGTCGGGCGTGATCTCGATGAGCTGCGGCTGATCGGGCCCGGCGTGGCAGTTCACGATGCGGGTGATCCCGTTCGGCAGCCGCTCGGTCATCGTCACCCACGCGAGCTTGATGCCGGGCACGTCGTTCTCCTCGACGTTCCAGACGAGTTTGCCCGCCGGGTCCACTTCGAGGACGCGATGGCCGTTGCCGCAGCCGATGAGCGTGTTGCCGTTACGGAGGCGCGAGGCGGAATAGACCGCCGCCGGCTCTCCCTTGGCCGTCTTGACGGCGTATTCCCAGGTCACGCGGCCTTTGGCGTCGTATTCGCGGACCGCGGCGTCGCCCTCTTGGCAGACAAGATAATGGCCGTTGTCGAGCTTGCGGACGAGCCGGGTGTCGCGGTGCGCGTCGGGCTTGCCGACCTTGAGCTTGATCTGGTGGCGGATCTTCCCGGCGCGGTCCACCTCAATGATCCGGCCGGGGCCGGACTCGGCGATCATCGTCAGGCCGTCGGGCAGGCGTTGGAAGGCGTGGACCTCGACGGGCTTGCCGGGGTTGCCGTTCATTGTGGCGGCGTCGTAGCTCCAGACCACGCGGTTCTGCGCATCCAGCTCGATGACGCGGGTCCAGTTGGTCTGCGTCAGGATGTTGCCGCCGGGCAGCACCCAGAGGTCGTGGATGTCACGCAGCGGAAGCTCCCACTGGAGCTTACCGGTGGCGATTTCGACGAGGCCGAGGCGCTTCTTCTCGTAGTCGCCGGCGAGGACGTGCGTGGGTGGGCCATCCGCGGCCTGGCTCGCGGTGCGCAGAGCCAGGGAACCCAGGAAGATGAAAGCGCCGACGAACAAGTTCGGCATCCGGCGAAGTGTGGCATTCATGTGGCTGGGCCGGGACGATGGCGAAGCCATAGGGATGAGGCGAGCGACAACTGTGGTCGAGTAGCGCAGGTTGCCAACCTGCCGTGTCGCCGACTGGCAGTCGGCTGGGCGTTGATGCGTCCCACGGCATCGCAGATTGCGAGTCTTAGCTACCAACCGCCCCGACATGCCGGCCTGGCCGGTAGCTCAGCGGGCCGATAGGAGACGACGTGAGAAGTCTCAAATGTTTGCTGTCAGAGTTTGCTGCCCGTCGGACCGAAGCAGGAGCCCGTGAATGAGACTCGTCACCTCGGCGGCCACTTGGCCTCCCCAATCGCCCCAACATACCTGCCCAGCCAGTAGCCCAGCAGGAACTCGTCGCCGGGGAAGTCGGTGGTGTCGTCGCCGTGGTCGAGGATGAAGGGCTGGGTGTTGATGCGCGCGATGAAGCGCTCGCCGGGCGGCAGCAGTTCCTTCAGTTCGCGGCCCATGAAGTTTGGCTCCAGCTTCGTGATGTCCTGTCTGTGCGAATTGCTCATGCGCCACGCAATCGTGTCGAGCGGCGTGCCGCGCAGGGTCCAGACGGCGCCGGCGGGGTCGAACTCCTTTCC
>CAIWAH010000151.1 GCA_903910585.1 uncultured Verrucomicrobiota bacterium | reverse complement strand
GCTGATCAACTCCGCGGATGACATGGGCACCGCGGTCATTCCCGGCGGCGACGATGACTTTTTCGGCGAACCCACCGATGAAGGCGACGGCATCCTGGTCGGTGACACCGCGCCGGTGCCGAACAACGACGAAGGCTGGGGCCGGATCAATCTGGTGAACCTCATCGATTCCGACCGTCGTTTTGAGCTGGCGGACCAGGGCGCCGGACTGGCCACGGGCGGAATCCACGAACGGAAGGTGGTGGTCAGCTCCGGCGACCAGCTCAAGGTGACACTGGTTTACACCGACGTGCCGGGCCTGCCAGCCGCGATTCCTGCGCTGGTAAACGACCTTGATCTCGAGGTGATCGCGCCCAACGGAGACCTCTACCGCGGCAATGCTTTCGCAGATGGCGAGAGCGTGGCCGGCACCGTGCAGGGCGACCGCATCAACAACGTCGAGGCCGTCCACCTGCTGGAGCCCGCGGCCGGCGAATGGACCGTGCGGGTCCGCGGCGTGAACGTTGTGCAGGACGTCCACCGCCGGGCCACCGGCTCGCCCGAACAGGATTTCGCCCTCGTGATCTCCGGCGAACTGCCCGCACCGGGCGAAGGCGTCGTGTCTTGGGACCGCGCGGCCTACCGGGCTCCGGCATCCGCGACGCTCCGGTTGGTGGACCAGCAGTTGGCAACCCAGCCGACGGTGACGGTGACGGTGACCAGTCCGACCGAGCCCGCGGGCGAGACCGTCTCGCTGGGCCGCGTCGGGCTTTCCGGAAATTTCCTCGGCAACTTCGGCCTTACGACGAATGCCGTCATCGCGGGCGACGGGCGTCTGTCGGTGAAGGACGGCGACGAACTCCGGGTCACGTATCGCGACGCCAGCCCGCCCGGCGACCGGACCGCCACCGCCTTGGTGGATGCCCAGCCGCCGTTGGTCAGCAGCGTTGTTGCGGCGAAAGACTTTGGCCGGGTGCAGGTGACCTGGCTGAACAGCGAGCCGGCCAGTGCCGTGGTCTTCTACGGCCTCACCAACGCGGTCACCAACGTGGTGAGCGATCCGGCGTTCCGCACGCAGGCCCGGGTGAACCTGCCGCCGCTGACACCGGGCGAGACCTACTTTTACTACGTGGTCGCCACCGACCGGGCGGGCAACGTGACCACCAACGACAACGGCGGCGTGCTGCTGCGCTTCGTCGCCCCGACGCCGGCGGCCGCCCTGCTGGTGTATTCGCCGGAAGCAACCTTCGAGGAGCTCACCGACACGATCTATCCCGGCATCGAGAACTGGACGGCGGCGCTCGACGCGCTGCGGGTGGACTACGAGGTGTGGGACACGTCGGTCGTCGGCCGGGCGCCCACGGCGAATGAGCTGCGCCCGTATCGCCTGCTGATCTGGCGGCCGGAGGAACTGGCCACGCCGTTGCCGGGCATGACCGCCGCGGTGCAGACCTTCGTGCAGGCCGGCGGCTCGCTGTTCGTCGTGTCGCACGACCTGCTGACGCGCCTGAATGAGCAGCCGGGTGGCACCAATTTCGTGAGCGAGGTTCTGCATGTGCGGGACTTCGGCGCGGATTTCGGCGCGAACGCCATCCAGGCCGTTCCCGGCGACCTCGCCGGTGCCGGTGTGGCCGTGGACCTGGATTATTCCAACTTCCCGGAAGGTTTCATCGTGGACCTGCTTTTCAGCCTCAGCGGCCTGAGCGGCTGGTCGGACGTGCCGGATCACCTCACCCCGGCCACGGATGCCGCGCCGGTGTTCCTCGAGGAAAATCAGCAGGTCGTCGGCGTCCGGTATCCGCGCACCGGTCAGGACACCGCGGGCGGGCGGGTTGTGTTCTACGCATTCCCGTTCGAGGCGGTGCCGCTCGACACGCCGGCCCCGAACAACCGGTCCACGATGCTGGCCAACGCGCTGCGTTTCCTCGCCCCCGAACTGGCCCCGGGCGGCGCCGTGGCCTTCGACCAGGCGGCCTACACGCTGCCCGGCGACGTGGTGATCGAGGTGCTCGACAGCGCCCGCGCTGGCCTCGGCACCGCCACCGCCATGGTCACCAACGGCCCGGCGGCGCTGGAAGTCACACTGGCCGAAACCCCGCGGCGCGGCGTGTTTCGTGGTCGCTTCACCCTTCAGCCCACCAACGCCCCGGCCGGTCCCGGCCGGCTGGTGGGCAAGCATGGCGACGTGTTCTCGGTGAGTTACGTGGATTCGGCCAATGCACGCTCCGTCGCCACCGCGACGGTGGACACGATGAAACCGGCCATCACGGCGGTCAGCACCGAGCCTTCCTACAACGAGGCCGCCGTGGCGTGGTTCACCGACAAGCCGACCGACGCGCTCGTGCGTTTCGGCGAAGCGCGCGGCGACGATTCCTTTCTCACCCGCACCGCCTACGTGGCCGAATTCGCCACCGAGCACGGCGTGCTGCTGCGTGGGCTGTTGCCGGACCGGACCTACTATTTCCAGGTCGTGAGCCGGGACTCGGCCGGCAACGTCACCGTGGACAGCAACGGCGGGCAGCTTTACGAGGTCACCACCCTGCAGCCGCTGTCACCGCCGTGGGAGGATCCGCTGGACGCCGAGGAACCCGGTTGGGCGACCTTCAATGATTCCGGAACCGGCGTCCCTCTGCCCGGCGACGACGAGGACGACGGCGGCTTTGGCTTCGCGTTCGGCGGCTGGCAGTTCGGCGAACCGGTCAACACCCGGGGCATCACCGCGCACACCGGCGACCACGTTTGGGCCACGAACCTGGGCGGCGAGGATGTGGACTACGCCTCCACCGACCTCATCAGCCCCGCGATCAGCCTGGTGGGCGGCAACTCCGCCAAACTGCGTTTCTGGCAGAACTACGACTTCAGCGTCACCGGCGGCGACGAGGACAATCCGTTCGGCGACTTCGTGCTCGAGGCCGCACAGGTCGCCCTGTCCACCGACAACGGCGCGACGTGGAAGGACCTCTACGCGGTCACGGACGAGTTCTCCTTCGACTGGGAGGAGGTCGAGGTGGACCTCTCGAAATACGTCGGCGAAGTCGTGCGCTTCCGCTTCAACTACCAGCTCTTCGCCTTCACGCCCGGCGCCCGCCTCGGGTGGATGCTCGACGACATCAGCGTCACCCTCAACCCCGTGGCGCCGACCAGCCTGCTGGTGACCAACAACCTGGCCCAGGCCGCGTTTGTCCTTACCGGCCCGGATGGGCAGACGGTGACCGGCACCGGCCAGTCCTTCCGCACCAACGTGCCCCCCGGCGAATGGCGTATCACCTGGCAGAACGTGCCCTATTACACGACCCCCTCACCGCGCACCAACGTGCTCGGCGGCGCGACCAGCGTGCTGGTGTTCGGCGGCAGCTACCGGTTCCCCGACGTGAACCGCAATTCGCTGAGCGATTTCTGGGAGAAGAAGTTCTTCGGGTCCGTCGCGGCCGGCTTCACGGGCCGCGGCGACACCGACGAAGACGGCGTGAGCGATGCTGACGAGTGGCGTTCCGGCACCGATCCGACCGACCCCGACAGCCGCCTTGCCTTGGCCCTGCCGGCGGAACAGCCGAATGGCACCACGCGACTCGAATGGCCGGCGACGCCCGGCTGGACCTACTGGCTGGAAACCAGCAACGACCTGCTGACCTGGGTGCGCGTGAGCGATCCCCTGCGCGCCGAGGAGGAAACGCTCGGCACCAGCCTGCCTGCCCTCGACCCGCGCCTGCCCTATTTTTTCCGCGTGGTTGCCGTGCCGTAGCTGCCGTTGGCGGGGTGGTGCCCAGTTTCGGCATGAGCGCATCGTGCCGGCGGGCTCTCCCGCTGCCCGCCTGATTCCCAACGGCCCGAGGGTTGTTCGCCGGCTATTTTCTTAGGATCCGAAAAAACGTGGTCGCCGAGGTCGGAGTCACCACGGCCAGGGACCTTGCAGACCCCTGGCCATCCGGGAGCCAAGACGTCGACCAGATTTCCCAGTCCTGGAGGTTGGCGGTGGACTCCACCAGAAACTGATCGATTTCGCCCAAGGTCATGGCCGCATCGTCGTCGGGGTGGCCAACGATCCAATAGGTTCCGGGTTCGGTCGCGGGCGACAGAACCGGGATTACGCCGGGAAGCACCAGCACCCCGGCTTCGGCCGTGGCCGATTGGAAACGGAAGTCGGTGACCTCGATCCGGTAGCTGCCGGCATGTGACCGGGCCGCTACCGGAATGTGCAGTCTCCGCGAAGACTGTTCCGGCAAACGGATCCCATTCCGAAACCAGGCGTATTGCAGCGGTTCGGCCCCGCGGGCTTCCACCTCAAGCGTCAGCGGTTCCCCCGCCTGGACGATCGCCGGCGCCGGTGGGACGAGGATGGTGGGGCGAGCGGGTTCGGCGACCAAACGGGCGATGCTGCCGTTTGTCGACGACTCTGACTGGCCGAAGTTTCTGGCGACGATGATCTCGCCGGAGTCGGTCAGGGCGACCCCGGTGCACCCGTCCGGCGCGTCGCCAACTCCGCGATATCCAATGGTTCCATCGGACCGAAAGGCGGTGATGGAGTCGGCAAAGCGGTCTCCGACCACACACGCACCTTCTTGGTTGACGTCCAGATTGGGCTGGGAGCCGGCCGAAAGAACCAGTGCGAACCCGCCTTCAAGGGTTCCGTCCTGAGTCAGGCAGGCAAAATGCGGCCGCGGCTGCGAATGAAGGTGGGTGAAGAAGCCGGAAATGAAGACCCGGTTCCGCGGGTCCACCCGGACCTGCTCGACGCTTGTGAGGGAACCCCATTCGTGGGCAAAGACTCCCGCGTTGAAGGTGGGATCGCTCTGACCGGTGGGCAGCAGTCGCGCGAGGTTGGTTCGGCCAATTGTTCCCACTGTGGTGAAGGTGCCTCCGACAATCACGCGGCCATCACTTTGGACTGCCAACGCGGAGACTTGGCTCAGCCCAACGGATGTCCAGATGTCGCCGGGCTTGAAACTCGTATCGACGACACCGTCCACGCGAAACCGCACCACTTGCGCCCGAGCTGAACCGACCGCCAGCAAATCACCGCAGGCGACGAGTTTTCCGTCGGCGGTCAGGGCGATGTCCGCCACCCGGGTCTGAGGGTCCATGCGGGCGAAGAACGCCGTATCCAACGTGCCGTTGGTATGGAAACGGGCGAAGGATCGGCGGGCCGCTCCACCTGCGGTGGGGAAATCTCCGCCAACCCAAACTTTTCCATCCGCTCCGGCGAGGATTCGCGAAATTCTTCCGGTCACCTTTCCGTCCGCAAATGTCGTGTCCAATGACCCGTCCGGGTTGATTCGACCGAGATTTGCCAGGGGCGTTCCGTTGATGGAGGTGAAGGCGCCGCCAAGGAGGATCTTTCCATCCCGTTGGGGTTCGAGGGCGGTCACCCCGCCGGGACGTTCCACCCGGGCTGTGAAGTTGGTATCCACCGCGCCGGCCATGGAGACTTTGAGCAGCGCGGTTCCGCCTCCCTGATTAAAGTCCAACAAGCCGCCGATCAGCAGGCCGCCGGTGACCGGCACCACCTGGTTGAATGGGGTCAGGGTCTTGTGTTTGGTGGTATAGTCACTGGGCAGCACCCACGTGGCATCAACGCCGCCGCTCGCCAGCAGGCGAATCAGTCGGTAGTCTTGGAGGTCTCCGAACCATCCGGCAACCAGCACCTTTCCATCCGGCTGAGGCCAAACGCCGGTGGCGGCCACTCCATTGCCGATGCCATTCAGCGCACCGGCCTTGAAGCCGGGTCCCTTGGTCGGATCAAAAGCGGTATCCACTGTGCCGTCGGCCAGCAGGCGAACGATTCCCGGACGGCGCTTGCCATCGACCATGTCAAAGCGTCCGCCGGCGAAAATCCGGCCGGTTGAGGTCGCGGCCAAACAGGTGATCTCCGGGACCGAGAGGCCGGAGAACTGCGGGGCAAATCCTGCGACCACCTCGCCCGCTGGACTGAGCTTCGCAATGAGGTTCCGGGGAAAGGCCCGGCTCGATGGGTCCCGGACTTCCTGGAACCTTCCCGCAATGATCAGCGCACCGTCGTCAAGGCGGCAGCCGGCGCTCAACCGCTCGTCCGTGATGGCCAGCAGGTCAATGCGGTCGTCCTCCTCATGGCGGCGGGAAACGGAATACCCCACCGAAAAAACGCCGGAATGGAAGTATTCGAAGTTGTGCAGTTCGAAGCAACGGCCCGGCGAGTCCGGGATCAGGGCGATATCGGACGGAAACGGTCCATTCCGGGAGATTGGGTGAAAACGGGCATCGGGGGCACCGCTCGGCTGGAATCGCCGGAATGCGTCGAACTCCGGGCTGCCATTGGGGTTTGTCCGGTCAGTCGGAAAGCTGCCTCCGGCCAGGATGATGCCGTTGGTTTGCACATGCAGTGCAGTGATGGTGCCGTCCAGGTTGGCCGGGGGCTGGAAAGAATGATCCAATCGGCCATCCGGATTCAGTCGTGCCAGTCCTTTGCGGGGAACGGCGTCGACCTCAGTGAATTCGCCCGCGATCACGATCTTCCCGTCGGGCTGCACCGCCAACGCGCGGACCTCGCCATGCTGGCACACCCTGGCCTTGAAAGTGGTGTCCACCATCAGCTGTGCCTGACCGGAAATGCCGGACAGGAACACGCCCAGGATGCCAATCCATGACCATTCAATCCGACGTCTCGGGGACCGCTCGACCAGCGCGATGGGAGAGCAACGCTTCAGCTTCATTCAGGGGCGCAGGGAAGATGACATCCTCGGCTTGGTTGTCCCGAACTTAGGCGGATTCATTTCCGGCGGGCAACTTCAGGTCCCGCAAACGTCATTCCCCTGAACTGATCCTGCGCTGGAGAGTTAGAGGTGCTGGGAATGAGAAGGAGGTGTGTGGGTGGACGGATTATTCCAGCCGTCAACGGACACCTTCTTTGTCGATCTCGGACTGTGACGAATGTAAACGTAAAAAGGGACTTTGAAACAACCGGGTCCACATCATCGAAGGGGAAAGCGACCGTGGAGGATGCAGCGATCGGGAAGGTGGCTCCAGAGGTAGGACTCGAACCTACAACCACACGGTTAACAGCCGCGTGCTCTACCATTGAGCTACTCTGGAATCCGTAGCGGGCGCGCAACGTAGCGACCGTGTTTCCCGAGCGTCAAAGGGTTTTTGCAGGTTCCTTGGGGTGGATTTGGGCCGGTTTGCCCGTGCCGGTTTGGGCGGCACTTGGCGTCAGCGGGGTTCCGGTGCGTTCGAGTTCCAGCAGCAGCCATTTGCGCCACAATCCGCCGCTGTAACCGCCGAGGGCGCCACCGGTGTTCACCACGCGGTGGCAGGGGATCAGGATGGCAATCCGGTTGGCCCCGTTGGCCATGCCGACGGCCCGCTGGCCGTTGGCGCAGCCCACTTCCCGGGCGAGTTCCGCGTAGGATCGGACTTCGCCGTAGGGAATGGCCTGCAGCGCGGTCCACACCCGTTGCTGGAACTCGGTTCCGGGGGCATCGAGGGGCACGGTGAATTGGCGGCGGCGTCCGGCGAAATATTCCGCCAGCTCGGCCTTTGCCTGCTCAATCGCAGGGTGCCCGCCAGGCACCAGGGGGAGCTGCATCCGGCATTTCAGGTGCTCCCGCGTTTCGCCCGGTGGCTCGTCTCCGGCGAGGCTCACCAGGCAGAGGCCGGAGTCGGTTGCGGCCAAGAGGATCGGTCCAAGCGGCGAGGCCATGGTTTCCGCCCGAAGGCAGCGGGTGGCGTCGGCCGAGCCGGGGGGGCAGGCAAATTGCTGCCGAAACGCCTCGCGAAAACCGCTGTGCGATTCGTAACCGTGTCCCAACGCGGCGTCGTCCAGCGTGCCGCCGGTCTGGAGGGTCTCGAGGGCGCGCCCCAGACGGCGGCTGCGACAGTAGGCGGCGAAAGTCATTCCGTGCCGCTGCTGAAACCAACGGCGAACCCGGGCCGGTTCGAGGCCCAACTCGCGGAGTTGGCCGCCGTCCCACCTTCGGTCCGGTTCGGACTCCAGCCGGCGGAACAGCGGCTCGAGCCAGTTCGGCACCGAACCGGGCTGGGCTTCCGGTTCGCAGCGACGGCAGGAACGATATCCGGCGGACCGGGCTTCGCTGGGGGTGGCGAAATAGTCGAGGTGCTGGGGCTTGGCCTTGCGGGCGGGGCAGGATGGCCGGCAGAAAATCCCCGTGGTGCGGACGCCGGCGACAAAGAGTCCGTCAAAGGTGCGGTCGCCGGTCAGAAAGGCCCGTTCCATCGCGGCTCGGGGCGGCATCAGATTCATGTTGGCACGCTACTTCCGACCCCCAACGACGCTCCACCGAAAATGCGACGTGGAATTCCGACCGGGCAATTGCCGCACAGGCGCGGCCAAAACCGGTGGAGCCAAGTCCGGCTATCGGCTCAAACGTGAGGCCGTCAACCGCCGGTCACCACCGGCCACTCGCTCGAATCATGCTCACCAACTT
>CAIWAH010000150.1 GCA_903910585.1 uncultured Verrucomicrobiota bacterium | reverse complement strand
CCGTGGGCGAGCAGGGCCTCGCGAAGAGCCGGATGCTGGTGCTGACGGCGCTGTTGCGGTTGCGGCAGGTGTGCTGTGACCTGAGGCTGCTCAACGTAGGGCAGGCTGCCAGCCTGCCCGAGTCGTCCGCGGATTCCACGGCTCCTTTCGCGCCTCCCGGCGCAGCGGGCAGGCTGGCAGCCGGCCCTACGTCGGGGAAGGTCCAGCTCTTCGGCGAGCTGCTCGATGAGATCGTGGACGGTGGCCACCGCGTGCTCGTGTTCAGCCAGTTCACCTCAATGCTGGCGTTGCTGCGCGAGGAACTGGAAGCCCGCGAGCTCACGCACTGTTACCTCGACGGCTCGACGAACAATCGCGGCGAGGTGGTGCAGAAGTTCCAGGCGGACGAATCCATCCCGGTATTCCTCATCTCGCTGAAGGCCGGCGGCGTCGGCCTGAACCTCACCGGCGCCGACACCGTCATCCACTTCGATCCGTGGTGGAATCCCGCGGTCGAGGACCAGGCGACGGACCGCGCGCACCGCATCGGCCAGACGCGGGTGGTGACGAGCTACAAGCTCATCACCCGCGGCACGGTGGAGGAAAAAATCCTCAACCTGCAGCGCAAGAAGCGGGAGATCATCGAGGCCACACTGACCGGCGAAGAGGCTTTCACCGAGAAGCTGAGCTGGGACGAGATTCAGGAGCTGCTCAGTTGAGCGGGTTCGTGGTCCGCCTTTCCAGCCGGACCGGGAGTGGTCAGATTGGTTGCCGTGCGCCGACTCATGCGATTGCTGCTGCTGTGTGCCTGCCTCGGAGCGGGAGGCGTCCGGATGGCCGCACATCCGTTTCTCCAGAACTCGTGGCAGGTTCTGGTCGAGACCAACCGGCTGGTGATGCGCGTCAGCGCCACACTGCGCGAGCTGGCCGTGATCCAGGGACTCGACACCAACCGGGTGCCGGCCCTCGACGTCATCACGGGGGCCTTGGAGAAGCACGGTGACTACGTGCTCAAGTCGCTGAACGTCCAGGCGGACGGTCAGCCCTTGCCCGGCGAGGTGCTCGATTCCCAATTGGTCACCGATGGCGGCGACGCCGGTTCGCCCGACAGCGCGCTGTATCTGGATCAGGCCCACGCGGCGTTTGATCTGGAATTCCCGTTCCCGGGCGCGCCACCCCGCGAGATTACGTTTGGTCACGCGACCCTGAAGGGACAGAACTACGCTCCCGGCATCCCGTGGGACGTCACCTACGCGCTGCTCGTGAAGGGTGCGGACCGTCGGGAACTGGCCGCGGGCCTGGTCCGGGCGGATCTCCCGTTCTCACTGGAATTGCCCGCCGCGGTGTCGGCCCCGGTGGCAGCGACGGCGGTTCCCACGGGGACGACAAATCCGCCGGCCCGCACCGTCGCCCCGGATGCGTTTGCGGACACGCCCCGCGCGGCGCCCTTCGGCGATTACGTGAAGCTGGGCGTGCATCACATCCTGACCGGCTGGGATCACCTGCTGTTCCTGGCGGCGCTGGCCCTCGCGGCGACGCGGCTCACGGACTTCTTCAAGCTCATCGGCATCTTCACGCTGGCACATTCGATCACGGTGACCTTGTCCGCGCTGAACTGGCTCCGGCTGCCGCCGTGGTTCGTCGAACCGGTGATCGCCGGGAGCATCGTGTTCGTGGCGGTGCAGAACGCCGTCACACCCAAGGCGGCGCAGGGCCGCAGCCGGCTGGCGGTGGCGTTCGGATTCGGACTCGTGCACGGCCTCGGGTTTGCCGGCGGCCTGAACGAGGCGATCGGTGGGGCGGGCGGCGCCCCGCTGGCGCTGGCGATCGTGGCGTTTTGTCTGGGCGTGGAACTGGGCCACCTCGGCGTGGGCCTGCCGTTCTGGTCCATGCTCCGCGCCGGCCGGGCGGAACTGGGCGAGCCGTTCACCGCCCGTGTGCTGCGCTGGGGTTCCGCCGTGGTCGGCCTGGGCGGACTGTATTTCCTCGTCGCGGCGCTGCGGAATTACCTCTGAGCCCGCACGCGGAGGAAGCCCGCGGAATCGCCCGCCGGCAGCGTCACGGACTTTTCGAGGCCGTCGCCGACGATGACGGTGCCCGTGGCCACGAAGGCGGCCGAGTCCAGCGTCGTCGCGGTCTCGACCACGTAGGTCACGCCGGTCCGGCTTTGCCAGCGCAGCACGAGGCTCTCGACCGACGGTCCGGTCAGCGTCACGGAAAAAACCGAGGCGGCGCTGACGGGATTGGTGCCCGCGATGAACTCGTCGTGGTTTGACCGTCCGTCGCCGTCGGGATCGCCCGCGGCCGTGGCGTCCAGGCTGCCGAAGTTCGTCCGCTCCCAGTCGTCGGGCAGCCCGTCGGCGTCCGTGTCGCCTCCGACGACCGGGTCCAGGCTCACGCCGAAGAGGTCCGCGGCCGCGTTCGCGTCGCCGGGCACGAAATCGGCGGCGGACGAAACGAACAGCAGCAGCAGGCCGTCGGCACTGATGGCCGGGGTGGTTGACAGGCCGTTGGCGGGCTGGCCGGTCGCGGGATTGGCGGAGATCAGCCGGGACCGGCCGGTGGAGGCCTCCCACAGGAAGACATCGGCCAACAGATTGGCGTCCCCGGCCGCGAAGTTGGACGCCGTGCTGCGGAAGACGATGCGGCTTCCATCCGCGCTGGTCTCCGGCTGGTTGGCCGCGCCGTCGCCCAACTGCCCGTCGGCTCCGATGCTCACCAGTCGCAAGGTTCCCGTTGCGAGCTCCATCCGGAAGATGTCGGCGACGCCGTTCGTGTCCTGCAGGCCGATCAGATCCGCCGAAAATGCCTCCGGCGACCCGAACACCAGGAACCGGCCGTCACGGGAAAACTGGAATGAATCCAGCGCCGTCGAGCTCGCAAGGGACAGCGGGGCCGTCGTCGTGCCGGAAGCCACGTCAACGACGCGGAGCTGCCGCGGGAGGCCGACCAAGGAACTCACGTAGGCCAGTCGGCTGGCATCCGGTGAGAGGGCAAATTCCACCACGGACTGGTTGGTCGTCAGCCGGCGAACCGAGTCCGCTTCGGCGTCGTAGAGGTAAATGTCCCGGGCTTGGTTGCTGCCGGCGACGAAACCCGCGATCCGGCCGTCTTCCGCGAAGCCAAACTGAAGGACCCGGCCTTCAACCCCGAAAAACCCCTCGGGCTGATTGCGGCTGACCAGGCGGGTTTGTCCGAGGCTGAGGTCGCGGAAATACAGCTTGGTTCCCGTGGTCACGGCCGTCACGAGGTCGCCGACCGTGGAGGCGAAGAGCACCCGGGTCCCGTCGGCGGACATGATGCCCTGCGAGGTTCCGCCCGCGGTGCTGCTGGTTCCGCCGACGTTCTTGGCACTCACGAGCCGGGTCGTCTGGTTGGCCAGATCGGTGACGAAGAGGTCCTCGAAGTTGTTGACGTCATTCGTGCTCAGGTTTCGGGCGTGGCTGGAAAACAGCACGAACCGGGCGTCCGGGGAGATCTGGAGCGGCGTGCTGTGCCCGTTGGGACCGGCGCCATCGAGGCCGACGCTGACCTTCCGCATTTCGCCGGTCTGACGATCCAGCCGGAAAACGTCGCGGAAGCCGTTCGTGTCGCCCGCGACCAGATCATCCGCGAACGAACCCAGCAGCACGTGTCGGCGATCGGCGGAAATCGGCTGCCCGGGAATCGAGCTGAACCCGGTCGGCGTGACGGTGGTCACCGCTTCCGGGGCGGCCGAAATCAGGGTCACGGAGTTCTTGGCCGGATCGGCCAGGAAGACGTCAAACGTCTCGTTTTCGTCCGCGTCGGACCCGATGGGCGATTCCGTCTGAAACAGCAGCCAGCCGCTGTCCGGACTGAACTCCGGGAAGGGAAGGTCGTAGCCATTGCCATCCGGTCCCAAAGGGGCCAGCCACGGTTGACCGGTCGCCAGCGTCCAGACGACCAACCGGTATTCGCCGTCCGTGGTGACTTCGGTTCCGGGGATCGCCGTCCGGGACAGAAACGCGAGCTTCTGGCCGTCCGGGCTGAGCACGGGCGATTCCGAGTGAACGGGCTCACCACCGCCGGGAGGGACGGTTTGCCGCAGGGAATCGAGGGTGTGCAGGCCGGTGTCGGCCTTCCACAGGTGGACTTTCGGGACCGCGTCGGTGCCGACCAGGGCATCAAAGGCAATCGTCCGGCCATCCGCCGACATCACGGGTCCCCGGGCATCATCGGCCGCGATGGCGGCCCCGACGGTCAGCCCGGCGGATGCGTTCACGTTCGTGCCGGCGTTCAGGTCAAACCACCACACGGCGTTCAGGGCGGTGACGCCGGCTGAACTGACCGCGGTCCGGAACGCCAGGTAACGGCCGTCCGGGCTGAGCACGGGATTCATCACCCGCACGGGCAGCTGGCTGGCGCTGAGCGGTGTCCCGGGCACCAGAATCCGCCTCAGGCCCGCGTTGCCCCGGCTCCAGAGATACAGGTCGGTGGCGTTTCCGGTGACCGGCCCCGTGAGGTCGGTGGCGTCGCTGCGGAACACGACCACGCTGGCGTTGCGGTTCATCACCGGGTCGCGGGAGATCGCGTTGCCTGCCTGACCATCGGCGGACCGGTTGCTGAGCCGGATGGTCGTCCGGTTCTCCACGTCCCGCAGGAAGATGTCGCGGTTGAGATTGCCATCGGCCTCCGCCACCAGGTCGGTGGCCAGCGACTCGAAGAGCACAAAGCGGCCATCACCGGAGATCTGGGCGCCGATGATTTCGCCGTTGGCAGTCTCGGCGCCGCCCATCCTTCCGGACACCAACTCCGTCCACGGAGCTTCTCCGGCATTCGCCGGATAATGCCTCACATATGCAGCCGCGCTGGAATTGCCGACCTGCTTGTCGGCGATGAACGCGATCCGACGTCCGTCTTCCGAGACGCTGGCAGCATAGGAAGTCATGCTGACAGGCAGTCCGGAAGGTTCCGGGACGCTGACGAGCTCCGTCTTTCCCGTGGCGAGTTCGTGGCGAAAGACGTCCATCCGCGAGCCGTTGGGATCGGGAACCACCAGATCGGCGGCGTCGCTGCTGAACACGACCCACCGGCCGTCCCCGCTGAAAACGCCATCGGCGGAGATCCCCGACGCCGCCCGCCGGAATGGCAGCTGGGTGCTCCGGCGGGTGAGCAGTTCAGGCAGGGAATCGGCCGAAAGCGAGACGCAGAGGCCGGCGAGGCAGGTGGGCCAAAGTAAGCGGAGCATGGTGAAGCGGTTTGGTCCCCGGACCGCTCGGCCGACTCGGCTGTCCGGGCTTGGTTGGGCGCGGACCTGCACCAGACGACTGACGGTTAACCGGGGATGATGGCGGTTGAACGAGAGCGGGTGGTTGCCCGGGTAGATGGCCAAGCCCCGGCCGCCGGTGCAAGCTTTTGTTTACAGTTGAAACCGATTACTTGGCCGAAGCCGCCGGCGCGGCCGGGGGCGGCGTGGGGGCAGCCACCAGGCGGACCGCTCCGGTCTGCGGGTCGTAGTGCCACCGCATCCCGGCCGGCGCGGCCGGCGGGCCTTGAAGGTAATGCTCGCGGACCAGTTCGTTCAGGTCGGCCGGGAAACGGTCCTCCATCGCGTTGAATTTCTGGATGGCCGAGGTGAGCTCCGCC
The DNA here is from genome assembly GCA_903910585.1 of uncultured Verrucomicrobiota bacterium. Classification (GTDB taxonomy): domain Bacteria; phylum Verrucomicrobiota; class Verrucomicrobiia; order Limisphaerales; family UBA9464; genus CAIWAH01. The sequence goes on along the minus strand of CAIWAH010000150.1, from coordinate 60,016 downwards.
GCCGTGATGGTCTTCTCGGCGAACTTCTTGGCTTTGCCCTGGGCCGCCAGGTAGTCGAGCGGCGCCGTTACCGGGCTGTTGCCGGAATCGGCTGGCTTTGCGGCCGGTTTCCGCTCGCAGCCAACCACCAGGAGCAGGACCGACAGGCAGGCAACGGAACAGAAAATGGGCTTCATGGGTGAAAACTATCCGGGCGCCGGCGCGGCACAAGCACCGGCGTTCGCCCTTGTCAGTGGCCCGGCCCTCGCCATGCTCCGCGCCTCAATATGCTCAAGGCTGGCATCGTGGGGCTGCCGAACGTCGGCAAGTCCACCCTCTTCAACGCCGTGACCCGCACCCGCAAGGCGCAGGCGGCCAACTATCCGTTCTGCACCATCGATCCCAACGTGGGTGTCGTGACGGTGCCGGACGAACGTCTCTACGTTCTTCAGAAGATCGCGAAGACCAACGTGGTCATCCCCGCGGCCATCGAGTTCGTGGACATCGCCGGCCTCGTGAAGGGCGCCAGCGCGGGCGAGGGCCTGGGCAACAAGTTCCTCAGCCACATCCGCGAGGTGGATGCGATCGTGCAGGTCGTGCGCTGCTTCGAGGACGCCGACATCCATCACGTCGCCGGCAGCGTGGACCCCGTCCGCGACATCGAGACGATCACCACGGAGCTCGTGCTGGCGGACTTGGAAGCCGTGAACAAGCGCCTCGAGAAGGTCGCCAAGGACGCCAAGCGCGGTGACAAGGCGGCCCTCGCCGAACAGGGCGTGCTCCAGAAGCTCCAACCCCATCTCAACGAGGGCAAACCGGCGATCACCCTCGAGCTCACCGCCGAGGACAAGGCGCTTTCCCGGACCTTCTGGCTGATGACCGACAAGCCAACCATCTTCGCCTGCAACGTGAAGGAAGGCGACCTGGCGACGGCGGACAGCAATCCTTACGTGCTCAAGGTGCGCGACTACGTGCAGCATCACCTGGCGTGCGAGGCCGTGGTGATCTCCGCCCAGATCGAAAGCGATCTGGTGGACCTTTCCGAGGACGAGGCCAAGGCCTTCCTCGCGGAGCTGGGCGTGAAGGAATCCGGCGTCGGCGCGCTGATCCGCGCCACGTATCACCTGCTGGGCCTGCGCACCTACTTCACGGCCGGCGAAAAGGAGGTCCGCGCCTGGACGATTCATGCGGGCGACACGGCCCCCAAGGCGGCCGGCGTGATCCACAGCGACTTCGAGCGCGGCTTCATCAAGGCCGAGACGGTCGCCTACAAGGACCTGGTGGACTGCGGTTCCGTGGCGGTCGCCCGCGAGAAGGGCCTCTACCGCATGGAAGGCAAGGAATACGTCGTGGCCGACGGCGACGTGCTGCTGTTCAAGTTCAACGTGTGAGCGGAGCCCGGGTTCCGCACGCCGGCGCGCCGCATGAACCTCTCCTCGCTTGATTGGGCGGCGGTCACCCGCCTGCGGGAAATCTTCCTCGAGGGCGGTCCGCAGCGAAGGGCGTATTGGACGTCACCGGCTGACCTTCACGCCTACGATCTGACCTTGGGCGAGCGGATCGGCTGGAAGTGGGATGCCGTGCTCGCCGAACTGACCGCGGCCGGTTGGAAGCCGCCGGCGGGGCCGCTGGTGGACTTTGGCTGTGGCAGCGGTGTCGCCGGACGGCGGGTGATCGCGGCGTTCGGGGCCGGGCAGTTCAGCGCGTTGCGGTTGCACGATCGTTCCGGACTCGCGGAGTCGTTCGCCTTGGGGCGGGCAAGGGAGCTGTTCCCGGACTTGCCCGGCTCGGTTTTGGGCGCCGCGGAACTCGAGGGCGATGGCCCGCTGGGAACCATGGTGATCAGCCATGTGCTCAGCGAGATGGCCGAGCGGGATCGCGCCCAGCTCGTCCGGTTCGTCCGCCGCGCCACCGCGGTGCTCTGGGTGGAACCGGGCACGCACGCTGACAGCCGGGCGCTGATCGCGGTGCGGGAGGCGCTCCGCGGGGAGTTCGAGGTCATTGCCCCCTGCACGCATTGTGAGGCGTGCGGATTGCTGGCGCCGGAGCGGGCCGCCGATTGGTGCCATTTCTTTGGCCGGCCCCCGTGGGAGATTTTCACCGACCCCAACTGGAGCGAGTTCGCCCAGCGCCTTGGCGTGGATCTGCGCAGCCTGCCGTTCAGCTTTCTTGTGCTCCAGCGGCGGTCGGAAGGTGCGGCATCTTCCCCCGCGACCGGTCTGTCCCGCACGCTGGGAAGGGCCCGGGTTTACAAGGGCTACGCCAAAATCTTCGCCTGCGATGCGGGTGGGGTGGGGGAAGTCATGCTCCAGAAGCGGGACGCGCCCGAGCACTACAAGGCGCTCAAGGACGGCGAATCCCCGCCGCTGCAACGCTGGCGGCGTGAAGGCGATCGCGTGCGGCCGCTTTAGCCTGATGACCTGAGCTGTCGTTTCCGCCCACGGCGCCGGACCGCGATCGCCAATGCGAAATGCCGGGCTCCGCGACGAGGGCATGACTTTTCGTTGGCCAGCGACACGGGCTTCGCGAAAGCCTCCGGCCATGTCTCCCTGGTTGGCTTGGACGGTGGTAGCCGTTGTTTCCTGGGGTCTTTGGGCGGTGCTTTCCCGGCTGCTGGGCGAGGCGCTGTCACCGGGACTGAGTCAGGCGTTCTCCACGGTGGGACTGATCCCGCTGCTGTTTCCGCTGCTTTGGCGGCAGCGTAGTGGCCTCCGGCATGCGTCCTGGCGTGGGGCGGTGATGGCGCTGGCGGGCGGCGTGGTGACCTGCCTCGGCAACGTGGCCTACTACGCGGCGCTGAATCGCGGCGGGCAGGCCGCCACCGTGGTGACCCTCGCCGCCCTGGCGCCGCTGGTGACGGTGACCTTGGGGTTGCTGGTGCTGCGCGAACGACTGGGCGTCATCCAGACAGCCGGGGCCGTGGGTTCACTGATCGCGCTTTGGCTGTTCAATGTTCCGCCCGCCGGCGGTCTCATTTCTCCGGTCCTGATCCACGCCCTGCTGCCGATCGTGCTGTTCGGACTTTCCGGCTTTCTCCAGAAACTGGCCACCAACCACCTGAACGGGGAGCAGGCGGCGCTCTGGTATCTGGGTGCCTTTGTTCCCGTCGGCGTCGCCTACGCCTTCGCCGAACCCTGGCCGGCCGCCGTGTCCGCGCGGAACTGGGCGCTCGTCGCGGGCCTCGGATTCTTCCTGGCCTTGGGAAACCTGGCGGTGCTCGCCGCGTTCGCCCGGGGCGGGAAGGCCGCGGTGATCTCGCCGCTGAGCAATCTCTTCCCGCTCGTCAGCCTGCCGTTGCTGCTGTTGCTGGGGGAAAACATTGGCCAACGGGAGGCCATCGGCATCGGGGTGGCGCTGGTCGCGGCGGTCGGGCTGGCGTGGGAGCCGTCCGTGCCGGCCCCGGCCCGGCCGCCGGACATTTGAGTTGCGAAGGCGGGCGGCAGCCGGTTCGCTCCGCGCCACTCACCCGTGAAATCCATCGTCGAACTACTCCGTTCCGGCGTCGTCCTTGGTGACGGCGGCTACCTCATCGAACTCGAACGCCGCGGTTATGTGGACAGCGGGTCCGGCCGCGAAAAGGTCGGCACCGGCCGCGGCAGCGGGCAGTTCACCCCCGAGATCGCCATCGAGAATCCCGAGGCATTGCGTGAACTCCACCGGGAGTTTCTTCACGCCGGTTCGCAGGTCTTGCAGGCCCTCACCTTCTTCGGCACGCGCGAAAAGCTGAACCGGGCCGGCTACGGTTCCGACATGGAGCGCATCAACGCGGCCGCCGTGAAGCTCGCCAAGGAAGTCGCCGGCGAGCGCGCCCTCGTGGCCGGCAGCGTCTCGCGCACCCAGCTGATTGAGCGCGAGGGCATGGAGTCCCTGGGCAAGGCCGCCGACCACATCGCCGAGCAGATTCGCCTGCTCAAGGATGCCGGGGTGGATTTCCTGATCCTCGAGACATTCTTCCACCTCGCGGAGATGAAGGTCGCGCTCGAGGCCGCGGCGAAGTCCGGCCTCCCCGCGGTCGCCACGATGAGTTTCCGGCCGCTGATCGCCCAATGCACCGACGGTCACACGCCGGCCGAGTGTGCGCGCGTGATGGCGGACCTGGGCGCCGTTGCGGTCGGGGCGAACTGCGAACAGGACCCGCGCCGGATGCGGCAGCTCCTCCGCGAGATGCGGGCCGCCAGCCCGGTTCCCCTCGCCGCCCAGCCGGCCGCCTTTCACACCACGGAGGAATGCCATTCCTTCACCCGGCTGCCCGCGTTCCCCGACTCGCTGGAGACCATCCAGATCGCCCGGACGGAGTTCGCCGAATTCGGCCGCACCGCCCGCGCCGAGGGCATCGCCTACGCCGGCGGCTGCTGCGGCTGCAATGCCGCCTACATCAAGGCGCTGGCCCGCGGTGTCGGTGAGGCCGTGGCGAAGTGAGCCGGCCATGAAACCAGCGATCCATCCCGATGCAGCCACGGCCAATGTCGCCGCGGCCGGGCTGCTCGGCGGCTGGCTGACCGCTCCGGGCGTCCGCAACGTCATGCTCGCGGCCGGCAACACGCCGTTGGAACTCTATCGCCTGGTCGCGGCCGGTGGCCATTCGCTGGGGCACCTCCAGGTCTTCGCGCTCGACGAATACGTCGGCGTCCCGCTGGCCGAGCCGCGCAATTGCGCCAACCTGATCCGCCGGACCGCCGTGGAGCCGTGGGGCGTGCCGGCCGGCCAATACTTCAGCGTGAGTTCACTGGCGGCCGAGGCGCTGGCCAGCGTTCGCCAGCACGAGCAGCGCATCGCCGCCGCCGGCGGCCTGGATGTCATCGTCCTCGGACTCGGTCAGAACGGACACCTCGGGTTCAATGAGCCGGGCAGCGCGGAAGATTCCGTTGCCCGGGTGCTGGACCTGGAGACGGTTTCCATCGAGGCGAACCGGAAGTGGTTCGGCGGCGACTACGCGCCGGATCACGGCGTGACGGTGGGAATGCGCACCATCCTTTCTGCCCGCCGCGCGCTGGTGCTGGCCTATGGCGCGCACAAGACCGCCGCCGTCCGCGACATGGTCGCCGGCCCCCGCTCTCCGGTTTGTCCGGCCTCGCTGTTGCAGGGGCATCCCGACGTCACCCTGTTCCTCGATCCCGCCGCGGCCGCGGGACTGCCCGCCGGCCTCGCCTGCCCATGAAGGAACCGCTCACGCTGATCGGCATCGACGTGGGCGGCACCAAGATCGCCGCGGGAACCCTGACCTGGCCCGCAGGCGTCCGGTCGGGGGCCCGGGTGATTCCCACCTTGGCTCACCGCGGCGGGCGGGCCGTGCTCGACGACGTGTTGGGCCTGACCCGGGCGCTGGCCACCGAAACCGCCCAAGCGGGCCGACGTGTGGCCGCCATCGGGATCGGCATCTGCGAACTCGTGGACCGCGAAGGCCGCCTGGCCAGCGACAACTGCATCCGCTGGCGCGACCTGCCGGTCCTCGGGGAACTCGGCGGGATTGCGCCCGTGGTTCTCGAGGCCGACGTGCGGGCGGCGGCGCTGGCCGAAAGCCGTTTTGGAGCGGGCGAGGGCCGGGATCCGTTTCTCTATGTCACCGTGGGCACGGGAATCAGTTGCTGTCTGGTGAACGGCGGTCGGCCGTTTCTCGGGGCGCACGGGGCCACGGGCACGATGGCCAGCAGTCCGGTGGATGCCGAATGTCCGGCCTGCGGTCACGTGGACCGGCGCACTCTGGAGGAAATCGCCTCCGGTCCGGCGCTGGTGGCGCGCTACGTCGCCGCCGGCGGAACGGCAACCCGCGGACACGAGGTGGTCGCGGCCGCGCACAGCGGAGACCTGCGGGCGGTGGAAGTGATCCGCACGGCGGCCACCGCGTTGGGCGTGCAGGTGGGGTTGCTGGTGAACGTGCTGGATCCGGCCGCAGTGATCGTGGGCGGCGGCCTGGGCCTGAGCGAAGGGCCTTACTGGGAGAAGCTGGTCCCGGCCATCCGTCGGGGAATCTGGGCGGAACAATACCGTGGACTTCCCATCCTGCGGGCCAGCGTCGGCACGGACGCCTGCTGGGTGGGCGCGGCGCTGGCGGCGGTGCCCCGTGCCTGAGGCGTGGTCTTGGGCTCAGCGCGGCTTGGGCGCATTCGCCGCCGTCGCGGTGCCGGCCAATTCGAACTCGCTGAAGTCCCCATCGGCGCGGTTGATCCGCTGCACGGAACCATCACACAGACCGTAAATACGTTCCCACGTGCCGTCGGGTAACCGCCGGGCCTGCTTTTCGCGCAACAGGATTAACTGAGGCTCGAATCGCTGGATGTTCCGTTCGTGGGGGTGAAACTCGAGCAGATCGAGGGATACTCCCGTCACGGTGCCATCGGGATTGAGGGCGTCCCCCAGAAGGGGCTTCAGCTCCTCAAACGTGGTCGGCAAGCGCTCCTGATGTTCGTTGGAATAGATGTGCGCAGCCAGGGCCAGATGTTTCTGCGCATTGACAATCCGGACGGACGTTGCCTCGGCGATCAGCGTTTGCGTGGTCAGAGCGTCAATGTCGCCTGTCCCAGCCGGCGGCACTGCGGAAGGACGGACGGCGGGTTGGCGGGCGGCTTGCCGGAGTTGGGCCACTTCACCGCGCAGCCGGAGCAATTCGTCCTGCTGTTCCCGCAACCGGGCGATCGATGCGGCATCGGCCTTCGCAGACACGGCCGCGGAAGGATCCGCTGCCGCCGAAGAGGCAATTTGGCTGCGAAGAGCCGCGTTCTCCGCGGTCAACTGGTTGAGGTTGTGCTGTTGCCAGGCCAGCGCGGCTACCAGCGCCGCGCCACCCACGATTCCCAGAGTGAGTTTTGATTTCATGAGCAAAACGAGCGTGGCCGTCCCGCCGGCCGTTCCGGCCGCGGCCAGGGCACCGGCCGCCACCGTGCCGGCGAGACCGAGCGGGGCCGCCTGGGCACCGGCAACACCGAGCGCGGCGACGACCAGTCCGCCGCTCACGTCGAGGCCCCGGCGGCGGAAACCTTCCCGCAGCTTTTCCAGCGCCCGACTGACCCGCTTTTGGGCAGCGTCTTCGCCAGTGCCCAGGCTCGCGCCAACCTCGGCATAACTTCGCCCGGCCAGGAACCGGAGCACCACGGCGTCCCGGTCGGTCGCGGGCAGTTCGGCGAGGGCGTCGTCCAGCACGGGCTGAAGCTCGGCCGCGGCCTGGGATTCGTCCGGGCCGGCCGGGTCGGACGTGACCGTGCTCATGGCGAGTTGTTCCCGCTGGGACCGCCGCACCTCGCCGCGAATCTGCTTGGCCGCGGCAAGACAGGCGGCCCGGTGCAGCCAGCCCGCGATCACCGTTTCCGGCGGCAGCGTGCGGGCCTTGCGGGCGAGGTCTGTGAAAACCAGTTGGGCCACATCCCGGGCGAGTTCGGCGTTGCCGGTCACCCGGCGGGCGGCGGCCCAGACGAGATTGAGGTGCCGGCGGACCAGCTCGGTGAAGGCTTCGTCGCTGCCGTGGTCGGCGTAGCGGCGAAGCAGTTCTTGATCGGCGTCGGCGTGCATCGGCTTTTCGGCAGGTAACACCCGCCGCGCGGGAAATCCGACACGGATTCCAGAGGGTGCTGTGGGGCACTGCCAGCGGGAGTGGCACCGGCGCCTCGCCGGTGATGGGTCCGCCAGGCGCCCCCGCCTGGTGTCCGGCCGGCGAGGGTGCCCGCTGCACGGGTGACAGCCGGGGCGGTTGTCCCACGGCCGAAGCGCGACCCCGGGTCGCGCCGGTTTCACTGCCCCTTTCTAGGGCTTCTCTCCGCGAGACGGCTTACCTAGCGTCGCCCGCGTGAAACTCGCCCAGCTTCAGGCCGCGGTGAAGGCCGGCTCCATCGACACCGTCCTCGTCGCCATTCCCGACCCCTTCGGCCGGCTCGTCGGCAAGCGGTTCCGCGCCGACTTCTTCCTCGATTCCGTGGTGAAGTCCGGCACGCACGGCTGCAACTACCTGCTCACCGTGAACATGGAGATGGACCCGCTCGACGGGTTCAAGGTCGCCAACTGGGACGCCGGCTTCGGCGACTTCGAGATGCGGCCCGACCTCGACACGATCCGCCTGCTGCCGTGGCAGCCGGGCGCGGCGCTGGTGCTCTGCGACTTCCTCAGGCACGACGGATCGTTTGTGGCCGAAGCGCCGCGGTCGGTGCTGCGCCGGCAGTTGGACCGCGTGGCGAAGCTCGGCATGACCTGCTTCTGCGCGAGCGAGCTGGAGTTCTACCTCTTCAACCAGACCTACCACGCCGCCTTCACCGACGGTTACCGGAACCTCCAGCCGTCGAGCGATTACCGGATTGATTACCACCTCATGCAGCCCACGCGCGACGAGCCGCTCATGCGCGCGCTGCGCAACCAGCTCACCGCCGCCCGCGTGCCGGTCGAGAGCAGCAAGGGCGAGTGGAGCCGCGGCCAGCACGAGATCAATTTCACCTACGACCAGCCGCTGCCGATGGCGGACATGCATGTCATCTTCAAGCAGGGCGTGAAGGAGATCGCCGAACAGCACGGCAAGGCCGTCACCTTCATGGCGAAGTATGCGCCGAGCGAGGCCGGCAACTCGTGCCACATCCACATGAGCCTGTGGAAGGGCGGAAAGAACGCCTTCTGGGACGCCAAGGCGCACGCCGGCTCAAAGCTCTTCCGGCAGTTCCTCGGCGGCCTGATGAAGTATTCGCCCGAGCTGTGCCTGTTCTACGGACCGACGATCAACAGCTACAAGCGCTACCAGCCCGGTTCCTGGGCGCCCACACGCATGGCCTGGGCGACCGACAACCGCACGACCGGTTTCCGCGTCGTCGGCCACGGCAACGGTTACCGGCCCGAGAACCGCATGCCCGGCGCGGACGCGAATCCGTATCTCGCCTTCGCCGCCATGCTCGCGGCCGGCCTCGCGGGAATCGAAGAGAACCTCGACTGCGGCCCCGCCTATGAGGGCAACGCTTATCTCGATCCCAAGCTCGCCCGTCTGCCGAGCTCCCTGCGCGATGCGACCGACCTGTTCGAGAATTCCGCGCTGGCGAAGTCCGCGTTCGGCGCCGAAGTGGTCGAGTTCTATACGCACCACGCGCGGCTGGAACACCAGGCCTTCAGCGACGCCGTCACCGACTGGGAGAAGCAGCGTTATTTCGAGCGGATTTGAGGAATGGCGTGACCGATGACCGGAGCGTGATTAATCGTCCGCCATGCCCGCTAACCTGTTGCTTTGGCTGACCATTGTCCTCGGGTTCGTCGCTTTGATCGGAGGCGGTCTGGTTTGGTTCCTGAAACGCCGCGGCCATGAGTTTCGCCTGAGCGCCGAAGATCGGGAAACCGAGGAAGGCATGGCCGAGGTCACGAGGCGGACCGGTGTTCAAACCGGAATGGGGGCAAATACTTGGGATCAGCAGCTCGGGGCGCACGACGATGGCGATGAATCGTCCGGTGGCTAGGGCGTAGACCCCCTTGGCGGCCGCCTCTGCCACCAACCGGTGGAAGGGCGGCATTTCGGGCGGATCTGAACCGGATCCGACGGATCGGCCTATCGCAGCGAGCGGTTGTTCGGGGCGGTCCAGGTGGCTTGGATGACGCTGATGTTGCGCCAGGCAAACGCGGCCTCGCAGTAGGCGAGGTAGTAGTTCCAGGTGCGGATGAAGCGCTCGTCGAAGCCCAGTGCCCGCACGGCCGGGAGTTGGGCATTGAACCGTTCCCGCCAGTGCCGGAGCGTGCGGGCGTAGTCGAGGCCGATATCCTGCAGGTTGTGAAGCGACAGCGGACCGGTCCGCTGGATCGCCTGGCCGACGCGGTTGAGCGACAGCAGGAGCGAACCGGGGAAGATGTGCTTCTGGATCCAATCCACGCCGCGGCGGAGTTCGGCGTAGCGGGAATCGGGACAGGTGATGAACTGCGCGGCGAACAGCCCGTGGGGCGCGAGCAGCGACTGCACCTTGCCGAAGTAGGTCTCGAGGTATTGGTCGCCCACGGCCTCGAGCATCTCGATGCTGACGATCTTGTCGAAGCGGCCGGTGAGCAGGCGGTAGTCCTGAAGCTGCACTTCGGCCCGGTCCGCGATGCCGGCGCGGACAAAGCGTTCGGCGGCGAATCTCCGCTGCTCCTCGCTGATCGTGACGGTGGTCACGCGGCAGCAGTAGTTCCGGACGGCGTGTTCGGTGAAGCCGCCCCAGCCGGAGCCGATTTCGAGGACGTGGTCGGTGGGTTGCAGCCGCAGTTCGCGGCACAGGCGGTCGTATTTGGCGGTCTGGGCGGCGGCGAGATCCTGATCGGGAAATTCAAACAGGGCGGCCGAATAGGTCATCGTCGAGTCGAGCCACAGCGAGTAGAAGGCGTTTCCGAGGTCGTAGTGCGCGTGGATGTTCGCCTTGGAGCCGGCGAGGGAATTGCGGTTCAGCGCGTGGCGCAGGCGGTTCGCCAAGCTGCCCAAGGCCGCGAACCAGCCACGATTGCGCGAGCCGCTCAGTGTCGGGGCCTGCTCGACGTTGGCGCAGAACCAGCCGACGACCGCGCACAGGTCGGGCGAATCCCACTCGCCGGCCTGATACGCCTCGCCGAAGCCGATGTCGCCGTGCCGCACGCAGCGGTGGAAGAATCCGGCCGAACGGACCACGATCTCCGCCGCGGGCCCGTCCTCACCGGTGCCGAAGGCGCGGACCGAACCGTTGGGCAGACGGAGCGTCAGCCGGCCGCGGGTCATCGGGGCGAAGGCGCGGAGGATGAGCCCTTCGCAGACGCGATCCGTCAGGGAACGGGCGCCGGCTCCCGGGGTGACGGCGGCTTCCTGGGCGGCGGACGTGGCGAAGGCCAGGGAATTGGATTCGAGTTCGTTCACGACGGAGAATGAGTTGAGTCAGGAGGTGTGGGTTTGAAGACGGATGTTCCCAGCCAGTTTAGGAGCCGTGTCCAAGCGAGGTTGAAGAGAAGGGCAATCAGGACACCAAATGCAGCTCCCGCCAGCGTCGGAACCGCGAGCCACAGGATGTCCAGGTGAGGCGGAGCCGAAAAGGTTCGGTGCAACCCGCCGGCTGTCAGGCCGGAAAGCGCACCGAGGCCGATGCCGATTTGGATGAACAGGACCCGAAATCCGATGGTGGCATTTCGTTTCCAGATCCCGAACAGCACGGAGGACGACACCACGCCTAAGCCGACCAAAAGGCCCAGAGCGGCGAGGCCTGCCAGAGCGGCGAGAAACACCAATGCGATCAGCGCGACGAAGCCGACTGCCCCCACCAGCCCAAATACGGATGCAAAGGGAACTGCGTCGTCTTCCACAGCATCCGGCGACGTTGCGTGAAAGCGCTCCGGCCGTTCAAAAATCAGGACGTTCCCGGAATCCGGATCACCAAAACCGAACGCCAGCCCATGAGGATATGATGGGCGCAGCAGCGTTGCGGAAATCGAATCCACTCCGGATTCTCCCCATTGGAATTGTCCGGCATCGGTGCGCCAGAGCCGGATGCCGCTGATGGAATGTTGCCCGGGACTCAGCACGCCTGTTTCCGCGAATTCCCATCGTCCCGTCAGGTTGGTTTCGCCGGTGCGGGCAAAGTCCCAACCGTTTGAGGCGGTAACCACCGGAAAGCGGTTCGCCTCAAACGAACCGTCCGGCTTCAGTTCCAAACTCGCATTCGTCCCGGCGGCGGACGGTGTTCCGGGACCACCCAACCAATCCCAGCGAAGAAGATATGTCCCTGCCACGGACTCCCTCGGCGGAGTGCGATCGGTCAAATAGAGATGCCCATACGGGTCATACTGACAGCCTGCAGCCACGAAGAGCACAACGACCCCAACCGACGCTTGGATCAGGGACAGCAGATGTGTGGCGATGCGTCTCACTCGGTCGGGTTACGAAAATCGCGGTTCAGAGTGAAGCGGACTTCGGCGGTGCCACATCAAAACAGGCGAGGTCACCCTTGGCGTTGCGGACGTAGATCCGGCCGTTGGCGAGCGCGGGGGCGGTCCAGCACTTGCCGCCGATGGCCTGGGTGCGGGCGAGCAGTTCAAACTTGGTAGGATTGGCCCGGACCACGCTCAGTTCGCCCTTGTCGCTGAGCACGATCAGCCGGTCGCCGGCGGCGATGACGGAGCCCTGGCCGAAGCCGCCTTCGCCCCACTTCACCTCGCCGGTGGCGAAGTCCACGCAGCGCAGCTGCTGGTTGGCCGTTTTGTAGCCGGCGGTTTCGTGGCCGTAGAGGTGGCCGCCGATCAGCACCGCCGTGCCGGTGAAGGTGGAGAGGTTCCTGTTCTTCCACACGCGCTCGGCGGACTTCGCGCTGACGCGGAGCAGTTCGCCGCCGTCGTCGCCGGAGCTGATGAACACGAGGTCGCCATTCACGACCGGATCGGAGCAATGCGTGCGGTAGCCCTGGCCGAACTTCGATTTCCAAAGGGCCTTGCCGGTCTTCGGGTCCACCGCCACGAGGGCTTCGGACATGATGAACAGCGCCGCGGGCGAATCGCCGAGGCGCGTGACGACCGGGGCGGCGAAGCTCATGTCCTTCTTCGTGCCCGATTCCCAAAGCAGCTTGCCGGTGGCCGGGCCAAGGGCGACGCCGTGCGGGCCGTAGTTGATCAGCAGCGTGCTGGCGTCGGCCAGGACCGGGGCGCCGGAGACGCCCCAATCGGACAGCTTGGCGTCAATGTCCTGCTTCAGGTTCCGGTTCCACAGCAGCTTGCCCGTGGCGGCCTCGAAGCAGTGCAGATTGCCAGTCTTGCTGGCGGTGAACAGCCGGTCACCGGCGACCAACGGCGTGGAATTGGGCCCGCCCTCATACATCTTGTTGGCGAGCGCCTCGGGGTAGCTGAAGGACCAGTTGGTGCGGCCCGTGGCGGCGTCCAGGCACAGCACGACGTCCCGATCGGTGTCCCAGCCCAAGGTGAACAGCCGGCCGTCGGCCACCACCATCGACGCGAAGCCGGTGCCGACACTGGCTTTCCAGACGCGGGCCGGGCCATCGGAGGGCCACTCGTGGCTCCAATTGGTTTCCGGCGTGATGCCGTCGCGGCTGGGGCCGCGCCACGAGGGCCAGTCCGTGGCAAGGGCGGGCAGGCACAGGAGCAGGGCGGCGGTTACGGCGGCGGATGTGGTCATGCGGTCGGGAACTTGAGGGGCTGGGCCGCCACGGAGTGGGCGGAGGGCAGGCTGGAATGAGGGCGGAAGACGCCCAGTTGCCGTTCGGGACGGTCGGCCTTGCGGAACCACGGCACGCGTTTCCACCAGAGCTTCAGCGCGTGCCAGTGGATGAGCGTGATGACGTGGAGCGTCACGAGCGGATACCGCGCAGTCAGCCGGAGCAGTTCCGCATCGCTGAACGGCCGCCGGCGACCGGTGAGGGCGCTGATGAGGACCGTTTCGCCGGCGGCGGTGACGTCGTTGACGCCGATGGCGAGCGCTTCGTCCGGTGACTGCAGCCGGAAGTCGAATCTGAGTTCGAGGTCGCTGAAGGGCGAGACGTAGAAGTGTTTCGGCGCGACGAGCCGGAACGAAGGGGCGGATGCTTCCGGTTCGCCGTCCCTGCTTCCCGGAGCGCCGGCAAGCGGGACCAGAAACGGTTTCAGCTCGCCGAACGTGTTGCCCACCTCCGCAACCGCGCAGACCGGGACGCCCGCGGCGTCCTCCACAAAATAGAAGCTGACCGGGTTGAACACGTAGCCGAACACGCGGGGCAACGTGAGCAGGCGGATGCGGCAGTCCGGCTGGGTCTCCACTCCCTGCGTGACGAGCCATCGCCGCACCGACGATTTGAGGTCCGGGGCTTCATCGGCACCGCTTTCGGGCGAAGGAAACTGAAGGTGATCAGCGTCGCGGAAGTGGTAAGGCCGCGACCGGTTGCGGCCGAACAGGCGGGAAGCTTGGGTCAGTGCGTCGAGTTCGTCCAAGTCCAGCAGCGCCATGAAGATGCCGTATTCGAACCGGTGGCGTTTCGGGGCCAGCCGGTGATGCATCACGCGGCACTCGTAGAGGCACGAGCGCCAGGGCGATGTTTCCGCGTTGGACCGTTTCCGGGACATGGACTGATTGATGGCGGGGACTTCCCGCCGCGGCAAAGTGGCACCGGTTCGGCAAATCACCAAGCGCCCGGTTTGCCGCCGGCGGACGGGCCCCATTACCCTGCCGCCGACGCATGTATTTGCTGCTGCCCCTGCTCGCCGCCCTCGCCTTTGCGCTGGGGGCGATGGTTTACAAGCGGGCCTATCAGGAGGGTGCGGGCCTGGCGCATCTGGCGGTGGTCAACAACGTCATCCTCGGACTGGTCTTCCTGCCGTTGATCTTCCTGGAGCCGAACCCGATTCCGTGGCGCGACTGGATGCTCCCGGTGGTCACGGCCCTGGCGTGGGCGACCGGACATCTGCTCAACGTGATTTCCCTGCGCCTGGGCGACGTGTCCCTCGCGACGCCGTTGCTCGGGTCGAAGGTCATCTTCGTCGCCCTGATCGGCCACCTCGTCTTCGGGCAGGAACTGACGGCCGGCCGCTGGGTCAGCGCCGGACTTGCCACGGCCGGCGTGATCACGATGGGCCTGACCGACTTCCGCGGCGGCAAACGGGCCGGACTCACGACCGTCACCGCCCTCGGTTGCGCGCTCGGATTCGCCCTGACCGACACCATGATCCAGGCGTGGGGGCCGCGCTTCGGTGCCTGGGGATTTCTGGCGCTGGTGTTCGCGGCGGTGGGCGCCATCTCGGCCAGCCTGATGCCCTATTTCGGGATGAGTTCACTTCGCGCTCCGTGGAAAGCGTGGCGGTGGATTCTGGTGGGGGCCGCGCTGTCCGGCCTCCAGGCGATCATCATCACCGGCACCATCGCGGTGTGGAAGGATGCGGCCGGAGTCAACGTCGTCTATGCGACGCGCGGTCTGTGGAGCATCGCCCTCGTGTGGACGGCCGGTCACTGGATGAAGAACACCGAGCGGCATACGACCGGCCCCCGGGTGATGGCGCAACGGCTCGCGGGTGCCGCGCTCATTTTGGGCGGCGTGGTGCTTGCCCTCACGGCGGGACTGCGGCGCTGACCGCTGCGGGAGGTTTACCGGGGGTTTACACAAGGCCGTCGGAATCAAAATAGGGGTTTACACGGGGTCGCTTCACTGGTGCCGCAGTCTGAAACGGGCTGCTACGGCACTCCAACCTGCGACACCATGAAACCCGTCTTTGTTCCGCCCCGCTTCCACATCCCGCTGAGCCGTCGCCGCCTGCTGCGCGCGCTGGCGGTGGCGTCCGCCGGCTTCAGCCTCCGGGGCTACCTCGCCGAGGCGCTGACGCTTTCGCCCACCGTGACCCAGGGGCCGTATTATCCGCTGGCGAAGAACATCCCGCTCGACAAGGACAACGACCTGGTCCAGCTCAACGACAATCTCATCCTCGCCGCCGGCGTGGTGACGTGGATCACCGGGCGCGTGCTCGACAGCAGCGGCAACCCGGTGAAGGGCGCCCTGGTCGAACTGTGGCACGCGGACCGCGAGGGCGATTACCTGTATTCGACCTCGGCCGCCCGGAACTCGGCCTGCGACGCCAACTTCGCCGGCTTTGGCCAATACTTCACCGGCGCCGACGGCCGCTATCTCTTCCGCACGATCAAGGCCGGGCTCTATCGCGGGCGCACGCGGCACCTCCATTGGGGCATCACGTTGCCCGGCGAAAAGACCCGAACGACGACCCAGACCGGCTGGAATGAAACCGCCCTGGATCTCAACGGCGCCGTGTGGGAAACGCAGAACTCCAATGACAATGTCTTCAGCACGGTCTCCAATTCCGCCCAACGGTCCGCGATGCTGCTGGACTTCACCGCGGTCGCGGGCGCGACCACCGGCGAGGTCGAGGCGACCTGGGACTACGTGGCCGGGCGGACCTACACCGAGCCGACCTATCCGAACGGCGGCAGCCTGGTCGTGGCGGGCGCGCCGGTGGACGGCCCCAGCAGCGGAAACGCGCGGTTCAAGCTCACGATTCCGGCCTATGCGGGCTACAGCTACGAAATCTACGGCAACCCGACTTTCGCGGACCTGGGCTGGCAGGCGCTGCCGTTTTCGCTGACGCAGACCGGGACGGTGGACCGGAGCATTCACACGGCCACGGCGGAAGGCAGCCTCGACGTGTTCGTCGAGCAGAAGGCGACCAAGGGATTCTATGCGGTCACCTTCCGGGTTCCCGGAGCCAACACCGGTTCCCCCTAGGCCGGCCGGCGCAGGCTTGCCCAAACCATCCGCAAAGTTTGCTGTAGCCGGCAGCCGCTCCGGCGGTCCTTTGAAACACATGAAATCGATCCTCCACGCTCTCGTCCTCGCCGCCGTTGGCACCGCCACGTTCAATTCCGCCGCCCAGCAGGCACCGGCCACGCCTCCGGGTCCGGGCGGCGAACGGCCCCAGCGCCGGGAAGGCGGACCGGGAGGCCCGGGCGGTCCCGGCGGTGGCCGGGGCATGATGATGCGTGGCGGTCCGCTCATGGTGGCCCTCGACGCCGACAAGAACGGCGAACTCTCCGCGGCGGAGATCG
Source organism: uncultured Verrucomicrobiota bacterium (assembly GCA_903910585.1). Lineage (GTDB taxonomy): Bacteria > Verrucomicrobiota > Verrucomicrobiia > Limisphaerales > UBA9464 > CAIWAH01. The sequence goes on along the minus strand of CAIWAH010000150.1, from coordinate 43,569 downwards.
CCGCTGCGGCAACGGCCCTCAAGACGCTGGACAAGAACAGCGACGGCAAACTTTCCGCCGAGGAACTCCGCCCGAATTTCGGCGAAGGCGGTCCCGGTGGCGCCCGGGCCGAGGGCGATGCGGAGGCCGTGGCGCGGTTCATGAGCAACGACAAGAACGGCGATGGCAAGCTGACCGCCGAAGAGCTGCCGGAGCGCATGAAGGGGGTCATGGCGCGGGCCGATGCCGACAAGGACGGCTTCCTGACCAAGGCGGAGCTGGAAAAGGCGCTGGCCAATCCGCCGGAACGCCGCGAAGGCGGACCGCGCCGTGAACGGGGTGAACGCGGCGAACGTCCCGCGGAGGCCAAGTAAGCCCATGAAGTCTCCCCTCCGGGCCGGCGGCGTGTCGCTGCTGTTCCTGACCTTGGCCGGCGCGGGCGCACTGGGCGCCGCGTTACCCGATCCCGAAACGTTCCGGTTCCAGCATGAAAACGTGCTGGGGACCTCGTTTGAACTGCGGGTCCGGGCCGCTTCTGCCGAGGCGGCGGGACACGCCGAGGCACGGGCGCTCGCGGAGATTGACCGGCTGGCACGGGTCTTCAGCAGCTACTCGCCGGACAGTGAGTTCAGCCGCTGGCAGCGCACCCGGCATACGGCCGAACCCGTTTCCGCCGATCTCCTGGCGGTCCTTGGGGCGAGTGAACGGTGGCAACGGGAATCGCACGGGGCCTTCAACCCCGGCGCGGAAGCGTTCAGCCGGCTGTGGCAACGGGCCGCTGCCGACAACGCCGAACCGACGACCAAGGAGCTGTCCGACGTCGCGGTGCAGGTCGCCCGCCCAGCCTGGCGTTTGGACGCATCGGCGCGGACCGCGGAACACCTCACCGAAGTCCCGCTGAACCTGAACGCGCTTGCGAAGGGCTACATCATCGAGGAGGCCAGCGCGGCGGCGGCCCAGGTGCCCGGAGTGGCCGGATTGCTCCTGGAGATCGGCGGCGACCTGCGGGTCCGGGGACGATTTCCGGAGAACATCGCGGTTACCGATCCGCGGCACGACGAGGAGAACGCCGCGCCGCTGCTCACGGTCCCGGTGGCCGACCAGGCCCTCGCGACAAGCGGCGGCTACCGGCGCACTGTGACCGTCCGCGGCCAGCGCCGGTCGCACCTGATCGATCCCCGGTCCGGAGAACCGGTCCGGCACACGGCGGGGGTCACCGTGCTCGCGCCGGACGCAATGACGGCGGACGCCCTCTCCACGACCTTCAGCGTGCTGGCGGCCGACGAAAGCCTGCGTTTGGCCGAGTCCACACCGGGGGTGGCCTGCCTGCTGGTATTGCCGGATGGCCGGCAGCTGCGCAGCGCCCGTTGGCCGGCGGATGGGTGGAGCTTTTCCCCGGTGGCCGAAGGCGTCGCGGCCAAGCCTGCCGCGACGGCGACCGGTGAGGCGCTGGAACTGGTGATCAGCTTCGAGATCAACCGGCCCGAGGGCGGCCGTTATCAGCGCCCCTACGTGGCGGCTTGGATCGAGGACAAGGACGCCTTTCCGGTGCGCACGGTCCTGCTCTGGCTGCTCCAGTCCGAGAAGGGGCAGCGCTGGATTCCCGACCTGCGCCGCTGGTATCGCGGCGACCAGGTCCGGCGGTTGGCCGAGGAAAAGGACCTCGTGGCCACCGTTTCGGGGGCGACCCGCAATCCCGGCAAATACTCGGTCGTGTGGGACGGCAAGGATGATCACGGTGAGCCGCTCAAGCCGGGCAACTACACCTTCTATCTCGAAGCTGCGCGCGAGCACGGCACCTATCAGCTGGTGAAACATGAGTTTGCGGTCGGCGGACCGGCCTTCACTGCCGAGCTGAAGGGAAACGAGGAGATCAAGTCGGCCGCGCTGGAGTATCGCCGTGTCTTCCGCAAGTGAACCGCCGATCCCGATCGAGGTGCGGCGCATGCCGGGCCGGATGCGCTGGCTGCACATCTACCTTTCGATGCTCGGGCTCGGCGCGCTGCTGTTCTTCAGCGTCACCGGCATCACCCTGAACCATCCGGACTGGATGCTCGGGGGTCGGCGACACGAGCAGCGGCTCACGGGACAGCTGCCCGCACTCTGGCTGGCCGCGGGGCAGGGGGAGTCCGCGGTGAACAAGCTGGCCGTGGTCGAGGAACTCCGGCGGGCGCATGGCCTGGGCGGACTCGTGGATGAATTCCGCGTGGACGACACGGAGTGTTCCGTCGCGTTCAAGGGCCCGGGCAGTTCCGCGGATGCCTTCGTCAACCGGCAGACCGGCGCCTACCAGCTGACCGTGGCCTCCGAAGGCTGGCTGGCGCTGGTGAACGATCTGCACAAGGGCCGGCACACCGGCGCCGCGTGGGCCGTGCTCATCGATGTCACGGCGGTGCTCCTGATGCTGGTGGCGATCTCCGGCCTGTGGCTGCTGTTCTATGTGCGCCGGCGCCGGAATTCCGGGCTGTGGATCGGACTGGGGGGAACCGTGCTGCTGTGGCTGGTCTTCCGCTTCGGCGTGCGGTGAGTTTCGCCGTCGGCCTCCGGATGGAACCGACGCCGGAAGGCCGGCTCACTCGATCCACACCGGCGTGCCGACGCGGACCATCTGGCGCAGGTAATCCGCGTTCCAGTTGGCGAGCCGGAAACAGCCGTGGCTTTCGGTGCGGCCCACCTTTTCCGGGATGGGGGTGCCGTGGATGCCGTAGCCGGGCTTGCTCAGGCCAATCCAGGCCACGCCCACGGGGTTGTTCGGTCCGGGCGGCACGACCAGTTTTCGTCCGAGCTTCCGGCCTTCCTCGGACTCCGGGAACACCTCCGGATTGAACGTGTAGTTCGGATCCTTCACGGCGACGGCGACCGAGAGTTCGCCGACCGGACGTTTCTCCGCGATCTTGCCGATGCTGCACGGGAAGTGCCCCAGCAGCTTGCCATTGGCGTCGAAGGCGCGGATCCATTTCTGCGTGAGATTTACTCGCACCAGATTCGCCCGCCGGGCGGTCGGATAACCCGCGTTGGGCAGGACAACCTCCGTGCCGACGGTGACGGTCTGCCAGTTCACGGCGGGGTTGAGCTGACGGAGCAGGTCGGGATGCGCCTGGGATTGTTCGGCGAGGCGCTCGAGCAGCGTCTCGTGGTCGAGGAAGGTGACCTGGGATTTTCCGAGCCAGGTGTCGGGCGTGGGGATGAGCCGGGCGAAGTCGGCGTCGGTGAGGACACGCCGGACGGTGCGGGGGCGTTCCAGCCGGAGTTCGGCCAAAGTGTCGCGGTCCAGCCGGCCGGACTGTTCGAGGTGCTTCAGCAACTGAAACGCCTTGAGGCCGAGTTCGGTCTGGCCGCCGCCTTTGCCGTCGATGGGACCGCAGGAGATGCCATGCCACGTCAGGGCGATCTGTGCTTCCAGGATGTTGGTCACCGAGCGTGGAGTCCAAGGCTCCGCTGGCACCGGCGGCGAGTTGGTCGCGGCGGGCGTGACGACGATGTTGGTGACGGGCGGCCGCGCGGGCGGAGGATTGGTGACCGGCGGCGTGACGACGACCACGGGCGGATTGGTGCGCGTGGGAGGAGCGGGAGCGGTGATGAGGTTGGTGGGCGGCGGGCGCGGTGGCTCCGGACGCGGGGTGGGTTCGATCACCGTCGGGGGCGGAGTCGGAGCGGGTGTCGGTGCCGGGGCGGGCGGGGATTTCCAACGCCACCAGAGTCCGCCGACAATGGCGACGATCAGCACCGCGAACAGCAGCCAACGTCCGGGGCCGCCCTCCGGGTTGGACTTGGCTTTGGAACTTCGGCGCGCCACGGCTTCAGACGTCGATCACCGGGCCGCTGCCGCCGGCGTCCGGTCCGTCGGACGGATTCTTGGGCCGGCCCCCGCGGCGGACTTCGACCTTGGGTCCGCGGCCGAGGAACAGGCTGGCGACCAGCGAGACGATGCCGATGACGAGTCCGCCCCAGAACGCCGCCCAGAAGCCGGCGACGTGAAAGCCCTTCACGGTGCCGCCCACGAACATCAGCAGCACCGCATTGATCACCGGGATGAGGACGACGCCGAGGACGATGGTGAGCAGGGAACGGACGGTGGCCACGAGCAGGGTCGCGGACACGACGAACAGCAGCGGGCGGATGAAGGCGTTGAGGAAGCCGAGCAGCAGCGACGCCACGAGGATCGCCGTGACCGAGTCATACTTGATCCCGCGCACCACGGTGCTGGCGACCAGCACCGCGAGGGTGGTCACCACCCAGCGCTGCAGGAATTGGAGGAAGCCGCTCGGCATGGGCAGAACCTAGGGAAGCACGGGCCGGTTGTCATTTTCCCGTCGTCGCCGGTTCCGGGGCGATCGGGGCCGGCTGGAGTCCGAGTTTGGCCTCGGCTTTCAGGCGGAGTTCGTTGACCAGATTGAGCTGCTTGGGGAAGAGCACCTTCACGTCCACCTCGTTGAGCGCGGCCAGCACGCCGGTGAAGTCGCCTTCCAAATCCAGCATCTGCGCCCGGGCGAAATGCCAGACACCCCGTTCGACCGCGCCGAGGCGGTCCGGTTCGAAGGTGAGCAGGATGGCCTTGGCGGCGGACGCCTGCCCGCTTTGCAGCAGGGCAAGCGCGTAGTTCATGCGGGCCGAGACCGACTTCGGGGCCGTCTGCACCAGCCGCCGCGTGACCGCGAGGGTTTCCTCCGGGTCCACGCGCTCGACCAGCAGCGCCGCCGCTAGGTCGGTCAATGTGTCCATTCGGTCTGGGGCCAGTTCCCGGGCCTTGCGGGCCGCCCGCAGGAGCAGCGGGCTGTCCTGCAACTGGTAGGCGACCCGGACGAGCGTCTGCCAGTATTCCACGGAGCGGCCCAAACGGTTGGTGCGCGGCACCAGCAGGTCGCGGGCGGGTGCCCAGGCCCGGTAAAAGATCAATGCTTGGGCGACGTTGTAGGCGATGCCGTCCTCATTGATCGGATTGCGCGGCACGCGCGCGAAGGCGGCCATCGCATCCTCGGTCGCGAACTCCCCGTAGGAGGCGGCGCCGTCGAGGAAATGGCTGAAGCCGGCCAGCGAACCCGCCGCGAGGGGATTCCGCCGGATCTCGACCGCGAGGCCGCGCAGATCGGACCAACGGCGCTGCGACAGCATCACGTCGCCCAGCAAGGTCCAGGTGTCCGGTGTGGCGCCGAGTTCCGGCACGAAATGCTCCAGGAACTTCGCGGCGTGATTGGTGAGGCCGAGGCCAAGAAAGGCGCCGGAGACACGCATGATCTCCATCGAGCTGACCGGTGGATCGGCGAAGTCGAGCGCCAGCTTCTGGGCCTCCTCGGAGCGCTTGGCCAACCGGAGCAGGTTCCAGTAGGAGGCGTGCTGGGAAGGGGTGTCCCCGTGCAGGTCCCGCAGCCGGGCGAGGACCTGGCCGTAGGCGTTCACGTCATTTCGGCGGGTAGCCAGCAGCAACTGGAGCTCGAGCGCCGTGACCGCGGTATCCCGCGTGGCCTCGGCCTGTCGCAGCGCGGCGGCCGCGGCCTCGCTCCGGTTGCCCCAGCCGAGATTCCATGCGGCGTCGAACAGGTCGATATGCTCCGCGGCGGGCAGGCTGTTGGAAACCCCGGCGCGGTAGGCCGCGTATTTGTCGCCCTGACCGAGCCGGAGGAACGAGCGCAGCGCGGTTGCCTGATGGGTCGGAGGCAGCGGCGTCGGGGCGTTTGTGGCCCACATGAGGGCGAGTTCGTCGAACCGGAAATGCTCCATCGCGCGCAGCACCACCGCCATGTTGGCGGCGTTGGTGGCGCGGAGCCGCATGAGCCAGAAGGACTGTTCCAGCGCGGTCCGCGAACGCTGCGGGCTGCGCGGCGGCTGGGCCATCAGGTTGGTCAGATAGCCGAGGAGCAGGTCCGGCCGGGCCGGGTTGTTCTGAACGGCCACGCGCCAGTGATACTGGGCCTGCTCGAATTTCTGCGCGGCATCTTCCCGCTGGGCGAGGGTCTTGTGGAGGCCCGCCTCGAGGAAATCGAGGGCGCTGATGCGGATGCGCGGCGCCATGCCCGGCGGCGTGACGACCCAGATCTTCAGGATGGAAACCACCCCGATGAAACCGGCGATCAGGCATCCCAAAAACGCCCAGCGAAAGGTCGGGTCGTGCCAGAGCAGGCGGAGCAACGGCCAGTTGCTCAGGCGCTGCTGCACTTCCATCTCGTCCAAAACCCACGGTGGGCGGGCCGCGCCGGGTTTGGGCGCGGAATCATCGGAGGCTTCTGGGGGCGTATCGGCCATGACGCGCCGGTTACCGTGGTGGACTGTCCCGGTTGCGCCAAGGAAATCTCCGGAAAGACCGAAGCAACGGGCTGCCCCGACGCGGATTCGACAGCGGTCGTTTCCCGGCGAAACTGCCGCCATGCGTCCGGTTGACCTTACCGCCTTTCCGAATGAACTCGCCGTCCGGTGGGACGATGGCTCCGAGAGCTTTGTCCCGCTCGAAACCCTGCGGCGCTTCTGTCCGTGCGCCGCCTGCATGGGCGAGCAGGACATCTTCGGCAACACCTACAAGGCCCCTGAGCGGCCTTACGCGGCGAACGCCTTCCAGTTGGTCCGCTTCAGCGAGGTCGGCGGCTATGGCATGCAGCCGCTGTGGGCTGACGGTCACGGCACGGGCATCTTCGCGTGGGATTATCTGCGCCGGTTGGCCGACGCGCAGGCGAAAGGCTGAGAAACGGGTGGTGGCCTCCGGCCAGAGCTGAAGCCCGCGTCGTGCGTTCACCGTGGAAAGGCTGCTCCGATTCACGGGGTCTGCCAGTTGGAAACCGGCAGCACTTTCGCGGCGGCCCGCCCGGACTTCCCTTCCGCCCCCGCCCTCGGCAACCTCCGGCGCATGAAGCTCTGCCGTTTCCGTTCTGCCCACCGTCCCTGGCCCTGCATCGGTCTGCTGGCTACCGCGGACACTTTGGTTGACCTGTCGTCGGTCGGGGTGGACTGCCTCACCACCTTGCTGGATTCGCCCGATCTGGTTGCCCGGCTCCAGTCGCTGGCCACGGCGCCAGCCCGGCACCTGAAGCTTTCCGAAGTCACCCTGCTCTCGCCGGTCGAGCAGCAGGAAGTCTGGGCCGCCGGCGTGACCTATCTGCGCAGCAAGAAGGCCCGCATGGAGGAATCGGACTTCAGCGCCACAGCCTACGACCGCGTGTATGACGCCCCGCGGCCGGAGATTTTCTTCAAGTCGCTCGGCGAAAAGACGGTCGCCACCGGCGGCGACGTCGGCATCCGCGCCGACGCGAAGTGGAACGTGCCCGAACCTGAACTCGCACTCGTCTTCAACCGCCGCGGCGAACGGGTCGGCTACACGATCGGCAACGACATGAGCTCGCGCGACATCGAGGGCGAGAACCTGCTCTACCTGCCGCAGGCGAAGACCTATCGCGCGTCCTGCGCGCTGGGACCGTTCATCACCGTCGGTGTGAGCGAAACCGCAGCGCGGGAATGGACCATTGGCGTGCAGATCGAGCGCGATGGCGCCGCGGTGTTCAGCGGCGAAACCGGCGTCGGCCAGATCAAGCGCAGCTTCGACGAACTGGCCGGCTGGCTGCATCGCTCGCAGACCTTTCCGCAGGGCGCCGTGCTGCTGACCGGCACCGGCGTGGTGCCGGCGAACGAGTTCACTCTCGCCGTCGGTGATGTGGTGCGCATCCGCATCTCCGGCATCGGCGAACTCGTGAACCGCGTGGCTGTGGTGTGAGCGAAGCTCCCCTCAAAGACCGACACGGATCGCCCGACGTCGGCCCGTCACGAGCGGGCGTCCGGTCCGGAGGCGTTCGACGCTGAACACCGGAGAACGCGCCGGCCTCGGCCTGAAGGTCGTATGGGTCGGGGTCCGCGCAGACGTTTGCGCGCCGATCACGGCTCGGTTGCTGGCGCCCACTCGACCTCGATTTCCGAACCCGCGGCGAGGTGTGGGCGCCCGGCGGGTCGAGCCGACTGCATTGCTGCCCGGTGGTGCGATTCGACCTGGGTTACAATCTGGTCCCAGCCCATCTTTTGAGCGGTTTCCCGGGCGGCCTGGCCACGTTGCCGGATCAACGTGAAATCCGCCACGGCGGCGGCGGCCAACCGCATGAATTCCTCATGGTCTCCCCATGGCGCGGTCCAGCCGTTTTCGCCGGTGCGGATGTGTTCACCAGCCGCGCCGTAGTCAAATGCCACCACCCCCAGGCCGCTGGCCATGGCCTCCAGTGTGACGTTGCCAAACGTCTCGGTCAGGCTGGGAAACAGCATCAGGTCGGCGGAGGCGTAATGGTTCGCGAGATCTTCCCCATAGCGGCGGCCGGCGAACACTGCGTCGGGACAGCGGGCCTGCAACGAGGCGCGCGCCGGGCCATCGCCGACGATCACCAGCCGGGCTCCGGGTTGGCGGAGCTTGATCCGGGCGAAGGCGGCGAGCAGCAGGTCGAGGTTTTTCTCCGGTGCAAGCCGGCCGACGGCGATCACCGCGGGGGTTTCGTCCGGCACATTCCACTGCCGGCGAAGGGCGGCGCAGCGGCGGCCGGGATGAAAGCGGGACGTTTCCACCCCCCGCCCCACGACCCGCAGGCGCTCAAACCCCTCGGCGGCGAGTTCCGCGGCTAGCTTGGCGGTCGGCACCATGGTGCACGCGGTGCGGTTATGGAATCCGCGCAGGTAGGACAGGATGGGCCGGCGCAGGAAGCCAATGCCGTAGTGGCGGCTGTAGGCGTGGAAATTGGTCCGAAACTCCGAGACCACCGGCACTCCCAGCCGCCGGGCGATTTGCACCGCCGAATAGCCCAGCGGACCTTCGGTTGCGACCTGAACTGCGTCCGGGCGGAAATCCGCCCACGCCTTTTCCAGGGCGCGCCCCGCAGGGAGTCCGACTTTGAGTTCCGGATATCGGGGAATCGGCAGCCCGCGGGTCAGCAGTTCGGTGCAGCCGTGGGTTCGGTTCGCCACGTCTTTGGCGTGCTGACGTGGCCGGACCAACTGGACGGTGTGCCCGCGGGCACACAGGCCCTGAACCAGGCGGGCGACGGTCATGGCAACCCCGTTGATCTCCGGCGGGTAAGTTTCGGTCACCACGGCGAGGCGGAGCGCGGATCGTCCTTCGGGGCCGGCTTGTCCGTCGGAGCGACTTGGAATCTCCATGTCGGGACAGTTGCCGCGGGTTGGCGACGACCCCGTGGCGATCTTCTGATATTCCGGTATCGAAACGCATCCGCCATCAGTGCTTCACACAGGAACATCCAGAATTGAGGCGCCTCGGGTCGCCGACCACATTGCTGAGCCACCCACGGCCCTCCACCACATGAAACCCTATCTAGAAGCCCTCCGAATCCAGCGCTGGGATGACCATCGCTATTATCATCAAAGCCGGATCAACCAGGCTTTGCACTTCGTCAGCGCGGTCAGCTTTCTGGTCGCCTACGTCTTCCTGTTCCTTGATCCCGCCATCTCGGCACTCATTGCCTGGGGCATTTCAATGACCACCCGTCAGGCGGGGCATTTCTTCTTCGAGCCCCGCGGGTTCGACCGCGTCAATCAGGCGACCCACGAGCACAAGGAGGACATCAAGCTGGGCTACAATCTCCGGCGGAAGGTGGTGCTGATGTCCATCTGGGCGGCGGCCCCGGTGCTGCTGTTGCTGAGCCCTTCCCTGTGGGGGGCGCTGACCCCCGCTTCCGGACTCGGCGAATACCTTCACCAGGTCGGCATGGCCTGGCTCTGGATCGGCCTGGGCGGGCTCGTATTCCGGACGGTGCATCTCTTCTTCCTGAAGGACGTGATGACCGGCCTCATCTGGATGCTGAAAATCGTCACGGATCCGTTCCATGACATCATGCTCTACTGGCGTTCGCCACTGGCGCTGCTCCGGGGCGAGCTGCTCGACCCGATGCTGCATGTGCACACCCAGGCCCCCGGCCACTAGTTCCCCCGCAGGTGCCGGAACGCCTCCCCAAGCATGCTTCGGCGGATATCCCGGTTGGTGATGCCGGGCGGATGCCACCACCAGGCGTCCTCGCGCATGGCCTTGGCGGCCCGGACAAACCGGGCCGCCACCTCCGCGAAATCCGCCTCGGAGTAGTTCAGACTGAAGATGAAACGGCCGCTGCCAACCCAGCTCAGGACAAGCCCCTCGGCGCGGAGGTAGAACTGAAACATCCAGTTGTAGCGGGAAGGCACCTCGTAGGTGACCGTCCAGACCGAGGACAGGTTGGCAACCCGCACGGGCAGTTGGGCCTCGGTCAGGCACCGGTTGAGTTCGGCCGCCCGGCCATTCCAGCGTTCTTCGAGCCCGTCGTAGACCGACCGGATTTGGGGCGTCTCCAGGCGTTCGAGGAAAACCTGCATTGCGGCCATCACGAGGGGATGGGAATTGAAGGTCCCGCGGGCGAAGCAGAGGTCGGCGGGGCGTTGCTCGCGAAACCGTTTCATCAGGTCCCGGCGCCCACAGACCACACCCACGGGCAAGCCGCCCCCCAACGTTTTGCCATAAGTGACGAGGTCGGCCTGGACGCCGAAATATTCCTGGGCGCCTCCCGGAGCGAGGCGGAAGCCGAGGAACACCTCGTCGAAAATCAGCACGATCCCGCGGTCGCTGCAGACCTCACGGAGCTGCCGCAACCAGCGGGTGTAGGCGTCGCGGTCAAATCCGGCCCGTCGGCTGCCGTCCACGAGGGACGAATCTCCCGGGGCCGGGAGATTCGAGTGCAGCGCCTGCAGCGGATTCACGAGGACGCAGGCGATGTCGCGGCGTGTCCGGAGCACCCGCAGGGTCGCGGCATCCATTTCCTTGAGCGTGTAGGTGTGGGCCGCGGGCATTGGATTTCCCGGCCCCGGCTGCACATCGTCCCACCATCCGTGATAGGCGCCACAGAAGCGCACCAGATGGCGGCGACGGGTATGATAGCGCGCCAACCGCACGGCCTGCATCACCGCCTCCGTGCCGGACATGTGGAAGGAGACCTCGTCCTTGCCCGAAATCTGACACAGGCGCTCCGCGTTCCAGGCCGCGCACGGATGGAGCGGCCCCAGCACCGGCCCCAGCGCGGCCGCGCGGGTGGCTGCTTCCGCCATGCATTCCTTGTAGAAGTCGTAGCCGAAGACGTTGACGCCGTAGGCCCCGCCCAAGTCGTATCCGGTCTGGCCGTCGAGGTCCGTGAGGGTGACGCCCGAACTCGCCGCGACGAAGCCGCCGAGTTTGAGATTTTCCCGCAAATGACGGCTGAAGGGGAATGGCACCCGGTAGGTTCGGGTGAACTGCAGGTCGGAGATTCGCGCGGCGGCAGCCGCCGACAGCGCTATGGATTTGGAATGCCGGCCGGCGAAATGAACCGCCAGCCGCCGGAAACCTTCCCGACGCCGGGCCACAACCTCCCCCGGTGCCTGATCGGCGGCGAAGAACCTCTCCTCGTCATACGAATACCCCGGCAGCCAGCCGGCGACGCGCTTCGCCATCCGGACGTGGCCGGTGAGCGAGGGGTGTTTGGCCAGCGAAAGCTGAAGGCGGCGGCGGACGAGGTGCGCCACGACCGCCGCGGGAGCAAGCACCAGCAGTGATGTCAGCCATGGATTAGTCATGAGAAAACCGAAACGAAATCTCCGCTTTCGCCCGTCCGTCAAACTTTCGGACACCCACCGTTCCCGCCTGCGGAGCTGGCGGGACCGTTTGCTGCTTCAGGAGAACCTCAATTTCCTCGTCACCAACCGCCTGCCCCGCCTGCTTGCGACCCGCCTGATGGGGAGGTTCAGCCGGATTCGCAACCGCTACGTGGTCAAGGCCTCGCTCGCGGCCTGGCGGCTGTTCACTGACCTCGACCTGAGCGATGCCCGCCACTCCCGATTTGGCAGCCTTCACGAATGCTTCACCCGTGAACTCAGGCCAGGCTCCCGGCCCATCGAGGCGGCGGGTGACGTTCTCGTCAGTCCCTGCGACGGCATCATCGGGGAGGCGGGGGAGGTTCGCGGTCTGGGCGTATTTCAGGCAAAGGGCTTTCCCTATTCGTTGGCCGACCTGTTCGGCAGCGCGGCGGCCGCGGCACCGTTTGAGGACGGCTGCTACGTCACGCTGCGGCTGACTTCGGACATGTATCACCGGTTTCATGCGCCGGACGATGCGACGGTGGAACATGTCACCTACATCAGCGGCGACACCTGGAACGTCAACCCGATCGCATTGCGCCGCGTTGAAAGGCTTTTTTGCCGGAACGAACGCGCGGTGTTGAGGATGCGCCTCAGAGCCGGGTATCCGGTGGCGTTGGTCGCGGTTGCCGCCATTCTGGTCGCCAGCATCCGGCTGCACTTTCTCGACGTGCTCCTGCATCTGCGCTGGAACGGCCCCAATGAAATCCCCTGCGATCATCCGGTCGGACGTGGTCAGGAACTCGGCTGGTTTGAACACGGCTCGACCATCATCATGTTCGCTCCGCGCGGCTTCAAGCTCTGCCCGGGCATCGCCACGGGCTGCCGCGTGCGCATGGGCCAGCGACTGCTGCAGGTTCCGCCCAAAAGTGCCGATTGTCAGGGAACGACCACCCGGGCGTGACAGAAATGTTTCTCCCAAACGGTTCAGCGGCGGTCCCGGAACGCCGCCAAGTGTTCCGCCGTCCGCACGAACAGCGTGTCGCCCACCGCCGCGGGACTGGCCTGAGCCGTTTCGCCGAGCTCATTGCGCGCGAGAATTTCCAGGGTGTCGCCGGCCCGCACGACGACCACCGTGCCGCGTTGCGACGTGACATAGATCCGCCCGGCGGCGCCCAGCAGGCTGGCGTAGTAGGGGCCGATCGGTCCCAGGCGTTCTTCCTGGTAAAGGGCCTGACCGGTTTTCGGGTCCAGGCAGGTCAGCATGCCGCCGTCCTTCACCTGATAGAAACGCCCGCGGTAAAGGAGCGGCGATCCGACATAGGGCAGGCCCTTCTTGAAACGCCAGAGCACGCCGGCGTCGGAGACCCGGCCCTGGGCGTCGGGCTTCACCGCGAAGGCCTGGTTCTCCACGCGGGCGAAGATGTCGGCCATGGTCTCCCATTCCGCACGTTCGACGAAGCCGTTGCGGTTGCCGTCCAGGTGTTTGAACCGCTCCTTCGCCGGTCCGGGCGGCAGTTCGGCGAACGTGAACCGGCCGTCCTTGTCCGCGTCGTTCGCGGCGAGCACTTCGTCGAACTTCGGCATCAGCAGATGGCTGGGGCCAAGGTCGCCTCCGGTGGTCCAGCTGGCGGCCAGGAGCAAACCGTCGCCCGCCACCGGCGACGTGCAGGTGATGCGCGCGAGGCCGCTGACCTGCCAGCGTTCGGCACCGGTGGCCGGATCAAGTCCGCGGAGCCAGAGCGTGCCGGGCACAACCAGATCGGTCGCCCCGTCGTGGTTCCACAGGATCGGCGTGCCGAATCCGCGCCGCATCTCCGGGCGGTCCACGCGCCACGCTACCTTGCCGGTGCGCCGGTCGAGGGCGACGAGATGGGAATCGCCATCCTGATCGAGCAACTGGATCACGTTTTCACCGGCGAGGATGGGCGAGGAACTTGCGCCGTATTCGGTCTGCGTGAGCTTCATCGGCTGCCGCCACACCTCGCGGCCGGTGAAATCGTAGGCGAGCAGGCCGAACGACCCGAAGTGGACATAGACCCGTTCGCCGTCCGTCGCGGGCGTCGCGGTCGCCGGATGGCCCAAGGCCGGATGCACTTCCTCAAGCTTCTCCGGCGTGACGGCCTGACGCCACAGTTCGCGTCCCGTGGTGCGGTCATAGGCGAGGGTCAGCAACTTGCCGTCGGCCAGGCCGGTGAGGAAAAGCCGGTCGCCCCAGATGATCGGTGAAGAGTTTCCGGCTGGGCTGGCGATCCGCCAGGCCACGTTGGTGGCGGGATCAAACCGCACCGGCGGTTGGGCGGACTCGTCCGCCACGCCCAGACCGCCGGGGCCGCGAAACTGGGGCCAGTGGGACTCGGCAGCCAAGGCCACGGTCAGGCAGCAGCCGGCAAGGGCGGGACGAAGGAAGTTCACCGGGCGATGAATCCATCGTGATGACACCGGCGCAAGGTCGCACTGCAGGCACGTCGATGTCCTGCGTTCAACGAATGTCGATCTGAATCGGGGGTGGTGTTTGTGGCTGGAAAAGCGGTTGAAAGGCCGTTGAGAAAAGGTCTATTGGGCTTGATGTTCGCCCGGGTCATGTTTGCCGTTACGGTGTGCTTCGCTTGGCTTTTCCCGACCCACGCCGATCCGTTTCCCGCCGCTGCGGTGGCAACCGTCAATCAGGGATTCGTCACGGGCGTCACCCTTACCTTCGGAGGAAGTGGCTACCAGCGGGCGCCAGAGGTCGCCCTCGTGGGCGGCGGGGGAAATGGCGCCACTGCCAGGTCCTTTCTTTCCGGGGACGTCGTGTCCGCAATCATCGTCTTGACCGCCGGCAGCGGCTACACAAATGCCCCGACCGTGGTCATTGAGCCGCCTCCGCAACCATGGACCACGTCGGTCCGGTTGGTGCCGCAGATCACCATCCGGGGCCAGGCGGGTAACGTGGCTCGCGTCGAATGGGCCGGCCAACTGGGCACGGACGCGGTCTGGAACCTGTTCACCAACGTCCTTGGCGGCGGCGAGGGCGTGAAGGTGGTGGATTTGGAGATTGGTGACACGCCGCGGTTTTACCGGGCGGTGGATGGCGGTGTTTGCCCCTGCGGGGCGGCCGGTGAACCACCCGGTGTTCGGCCACAGGGCTTCGTGTGGATCCCTCCGGGGATCAACGGCACGCTGACCAACCAGGCGGGGTTCTGGATGAGTGACCATGAAACCACTCAGGACGAGTTCGTCGCGGTGATGGGGTTCAACCCGAGTTGGTTTACCACCCCGATTACGTGGACCAATCTTCCGGGATTGTCGCCGGTCGGCATGCGTCCAGTGGAACGCGTCAATTTCAAGGAGGCCACCACCTACTGCCAGACCCGGACCGTGCTGGACCGAGCCGGGGGCCTCCTGCCATCAGGATATTCCTACCGTCTGCCCACCAGCGAGGAGTGGGAGTATGCTGCACGGGCAGCAACCCGGACTGCCTATTACTGGGGAGACGATGCAGGTATGATGGGCAGTTATGCTTGGGTGGGTTGGGACGCAGTCCTGTCGACGACCTTTGTCGTTCGCAGCAAACTTCCCAACGCATGGGGCCTCTTCGACATGGTTGGGAATGCCCGGGAATGGGTTGATTCGGGCACGGATACTTTTCGGATCCTGCGGGGCGGGTTTTATGGGGTCAAACCGGCCGGTTATGAACTTATCTATTGGGAACCGAACACTCTGCCGCCGGAGAGCAATGCATTTGGATTCCGGCCGATTCTGGTGCCTTCGCCTTAATGCGGTCCCAACTCCGCTTTCAGGTGTCAGCCCCGGGCTGCGCGTGGCTGTCACAAATCTGGTCCCCGTAACCAGGCAGGAAACGTCGTTTCCTGCTTCCGCTCACTGCTTGACCGATTTGCCGGTGGGCGTGTCGTCGTCCCAGCCGCGGCGGCTGTGGAAGGCCCACCAGTCGTATTCGTCCTTCTGGCGTTTCTCCGGCGCGGCGTGGTTGTCGGCGAAGATCAGGTTGAGCTTCGTGCCGTGGGCGGACTTGTCCCAGTTCCAGTAGGGGATTTCCCAGGCGAGCACGGCCCGGCTGGGGCTGACCACGTCGTTGTCCTTGCGGCCGCTGACGGGGCGCTTGGTCTCGTAGGTGCCGTCGGCCTTCACGAAGATGTGGTTCCAGATGTAGGTCACGTGGTCGTTGTCGCGGAGCAGGTTGTTCAGCATCCCGATGGCCGGATCCTTCTGCTTGATGCCGGCGGGGCAAACGAAGGTGCCGGCCTTGGGCGCGGCGGTGACCTTGGTGGAGTAGTTCGTGGGTTTGTTGCCGTTGCGGATCAGGTAGGGCTCCAGCAGTTCGGGCAGCCATTTGTCATCGGAGCGCAACGCATTGTCCGAACCCCACGCGCGACCCCAGTTCTTCACGAGCGGAAAGCGCGCGGCGTAGTCCCCCGAATACATCGCGATGGCGAGGCCGATCTGCTTCTGGTTGTTGAGGCAGTAGGTCTCATTGGCCTTGGCACGGGCCTTGGCGAGCGCCGGCAACAGCATGCCGGCCAGGATCGCGATGATGGCGATGACGACCAGCAGCTCGATCAGCGTGAAGCCGCGGCGATCCGGGAGGCAGACGGGGCGAAGGTGCATGCGCGGGTAAGTTGCCCCGCAGCAAACTCGGTCCTGAACTCACTGGCAATCGCGGTCTGGAACTCGTTCAGCTCCAGCTCTGGAGTTCGAGGATGTTGCCGTCGGGATCGCGGGCGTAAACGACGCACAACCGGCCCACTCCGGGCACGTCGGTGGAGCTGATTCCGCCCACCGCGGAACCGCCCGCCGCAAGCACGGCGGCCAGGGCGCCGGCGACGACCGCGACCTGGAAGGCGAGGTGGCCGAAGCCGGGTTCGTTCACCACGGGGCGCGAGCCTTCGACCATCTGGTCGTAGCGGAAGATCTCCAACGTCGGACCGTTGTCGCCATGACCAGGCAAACGCAGGTGCAGGCCGGTGAGATGGGCGCCCGGCAACGCGGTTAGCTGATCCAGCCAGGCGCCGGAAAGGTCGCGTTCCGGCGGCTGGGGCACGCAGCCGAAGACGTCGCAATAGAACCGCGCGAGCCGGCGCCAGTCGCGGGTCGTCAGGTTGGTATGAACGTAGCGGACGGACTTCACGGCAGAAAATCAGTGCGAAGGTGCCAGCGAAGCCTTCTTCACCAACAGCAGCAGGAACATTACGGTCATGCCGACGGCGCCGATTCCCACATGGAGCGTGCGCAGATTGACCGGTCGAAGGACGCCTACCGGTTCGCTCCGTCCCCAGAAAGTAAACCCACTGAGAAGGCAATAGGCGACCGCCAGACGGAATATCCCGGGCTTCAGCACATCCACGCCGGCCACGATAAAAAACAAGGCCAGCACCAGGAAAAACAACAGCGGTTTTTGATGGGAGTCTTTGAACACTGGATCGAGCGAAGTCACAGCCCGCAAAACCTCGCAAACCCGCCACCCAGCAGTTCCGTCGCGTCGCGCTGGATTTCCGCATCGGTCACAGCCCAGCCAGCGGCTTCGAGGGTTTCGTATTTGCGGGCGAGGCAGCGGCCGATCAGGGCGCGTGAGTGCTGCCACTTGTAGATCAGTTGGTCGAGCACGCGGGCGTCACTGTGCTGCGGGGTGAAGCTGGTGCCGAGCAGTTCCAGCCGCATCGTGGTGATCTCCTCGATGAGCTGCGGCGTGTTGGTGAACCACCAGCAGCCGAACGGGTGCAGGTTCCGGAACTTCCGGGCGAGCACCACGAGTTCGTGCTGGTTCTCTCGTGCGAGGCAGGTGACGGCGAAGCGGTTCGCCGGGTTGGCTGAGCACAGGTTCTGGAGCGCGGTCAGGTCGCTGCGGCCCACGCCGTCGCCGGCCATGCGGAGCAGCGGGTTCACGGCACGCTTCACGCCCATCATCAGCGCGAAGGGCTGACCGTGGTCGCGGCAGTGCGGCAGCACGGCGTGGTCAATGAGCCACGCGGTTTCGCCGGCGGCCGGATAGCTGAGGGTCGGCGGCAACGACACCATGCAGTAGCTGGCGCCATACTTCCGCGTGTAGTCGGCGAGGAAGCGGCGCACCTCGTCGGCGGTGGCCTGGTTCAGTTCATTGCCCACGGCGTAACCCCACCGGCGGAGCCGCGGTGCGGCCTCGGTCCAGCCGAGGATCAGCGGATCGATGCGCAGGGCGCCGCGGAACCGGGCGTCGCGCGGCAGGTTGGCGTTCCAGTAGGCGCGTTCCTCGTCGTCGAACGGCGAGTTGGTCATGCCGACGGAGGCGACGTTCGCCAGCGACAGGACGCGTTCCACGAAGTCGGCCGGCTTCCAGGCGGCGAACCACTTCCGCAGCGACGCGAGGTCGTGTTTCCTCGGCTCGATCCCCAGCGCATTCAGCGTGGTGAGCACGCCCCGGCAGGCTTCGGACACGGGCGAATGCTCGACGAAGAGGGCGTTCCAGATGAAGTCCGCCTGCTCGGTCTTCGAGGCGCTCCAGAAGCGGTCGAACGGCACGTCCATCTGCCGGAACGATTCGCTGACGAGGTAGTGGTAGGTGAGCTGTTCGTCGATGCCCCAGCTCAGCAGCGAGCTGAACGCAGGATCGTAAAGGTGCGTGTGGATGTCGTGGACCGGCGTGGCGGCGAGGATGCGTTCCACGCGGGCGGACAGCGGAGCGGACGAAGACATGCCGGAGTTCAAAGTTCCGGGCGCGAAGTGCAAAGGGCAAAGTTGCCCGGTCCGGCCCTCCGGGTTGGCAGCGGTGCCCCGGAGTGCCGGGGTCTCAGGCTGGGCGGGCCAGGCGTTCGCGCAGTTCCGCGATTTCGCGACTCTGGTCCGCGATGGCGCGATTGAGGCGGGCGACCTCGGCCTCGGCCGCCTCGAGTCGCTTGGCCCGGAGCAATTGGTCGCGCAACCAGCCGAAGCCAGGATTCGCGGCCGATTCGCCGGCCAGCAGATCGAGGAACTGGGCTTCCTCCAGCCCGTTGTCGGCCAGGGCCTGTGCGAGCGGCGTTCCTCCGGTCACGGCCGCGTGGGTCTGTCGGGTCTTTCGCAGCATCAGCGCCCGGGATTCGGTCGGCACCATCGCGGCTCTGGTCGGCGCGCTGGTGGTGGCGGCGGACTTACCCGGATCGGTCGCCGCGGCGGGCGCGGGCGGATTTTGCGGGGGGGCGGAGTTCTTTCGCCGGCTGGGCAAGGGGACGATCAGGTGGTCCAGCTGCTCGCGGATCTCCATCAGCCGGCCGCCCTGCATGCGCATGCCGAATCTGGTTTTGGCTGCGCTGCGGTTGACCCGCATCGCGTTGTGGAATTCGTCGAGGACGCCTGAAAACTCGTCCCGGGTCCGCGTCTTGCCGAGCTCCTCGATGATGTCGAGGTCGATGTCAAACAGGTCGGGGGTGATGTGGAACAACACCCACACCAGCGGGAGCCTTAATGCGGGAACCGCCTTGAAGAAGGCGGCTTTCTCGAAATCGCCCGGGGCACACCCGTAATGGTGGCAGAACGCCTCGAAGAAATCGTTGAACTGTTTGCCGTCGGCGGGATTGGCCATGTCTGTGGCGCGGACTTTCGCCATGCCGGCCCGTCGTGGGCAACGGGAACTTGGCGGTCAGCCCTTTTGGGTCAGTGCCTCCAGGGCCTTCTTGAGCCGGTCGTTTTCTTCCCGGAGCTGCACCAGTTCGCGGTGCTCGGCGAGATATTGGCGCAGCCAGACCAGTTCCGGACGCCCCTCGGCGTTGTCCGCCAGCAGCGGGCCCACGCGGTCCGATTCGAGCCCGCTGTCGGCCAGGGCGAACTTCCAGTCGCGGCCCGCGACCACGTCGGCGTGCAGCCGTTTGAGCCGGCGAATGGTCAGGGCGGTGCCTTCGTTGCGCGGCCCCGGCTCGGCGGCGGTCCCGACGCGGGCATACGCGCCGGTGGCCGGGGTGTTGTTGTTCGTCGGCGGGCGGAGGATTTCGGTCTGCGAGGGCAGTGGCTTCAGCAGCGGCACCAGCGGCTGCAGCAGGCGGATCGTCCGCGTGGCCGAAACCCGGATGGCCAACGTGCCGCGGCGGATGCTGCGCTCGACCAGCTTGAGGTTCTCCAGATCGTCGCTGGCGCGTTGGAGCTCCGGCTCGGACCGGGCGTCGCCCATGTGCCGGATGGCCCCAAGGTCATCCACGAAATAATCGCGCTCGAACCACCACATCCAGTGCGCGGGCAGCCAGGCGTGCCGGTGCAGGCCGAACCAGAGCACCTTCTTCTCGAAGGCCTCCGGGGGGCACCGGTGCACCGCACAAAAGGCTTCGCGTATGGTGTCGAATTGCTGGGGCGTTTGATCTGCCATGCGGTAAATTCTGAGAATGTCCGTCCTTCTGTCGGCTTCTGCCGTCGGGATGTCAACGGCGGCCATGGTTCGGCCGGGTTCCGGAACGGTCCCGTCGCCCGGCTCAGCCGCGCCGTTTGTAGAGCTGTTCGCCCGCTTTGGGCACCAGCAGGACGCCTTCGGATTCCCGGTTGGCGTAATCCTCCACGCGGATGCTGCGCCAGTCGCGGTAACCGAGATTGATCTCGCGGCACACGGCTTCGGGAATGCCGGTTGCCAGCGTGACCTTGGCCCGCGGAATCTCGATGCCGTTTTCGTAGGAACCGCCGCCGAAGACGTGCGTGCAGTGTGCAAGGGTGCCCCACGGCAGGTCCTTGAACTGGTCCCACTGTTTCAGGAAGTAGTCCCGGCAATGGTAGCCGACCTGCCGGATGAATTTCCCGTGCACGATGCTGACCTCGTGGATGTGCGGCGCGTAGATGATGAGTTCGCCGCCGTCGGCCAGGACCGGTTCGAGCTTATACATCGCCTTTGCTCCGACC
The DNA here is from genome assembly GCA_903910585.1 of uncultured Verrucomicrobiota bacterium. GTDB lineage: Bacteria > Verrucomicrobiota > Verrucomicrobiia > Limisphaerales > UBA9464 > CAIWAH01. The sequence continues at coordinate 23,214 of CAIWAH010000150.1, read as the reverse complement.
CACAGTTCGTCATACATCGGCGACGCGCAGGAAAGGATCGTGTGGAACGAGCGGTCCTTCCACACGATGTGATGTTCGGCCGACAGCCGGGCCGCGGCGGCCCACGCGGCTTCCGGCGTGCCCGCAAAGACGCCCACGGCGCCTGCGCCCTTGGCCACGAGCGCGAAGCATTTCTTGGGCACGTTCACCATCGCGCCCGCGCGGTCCACGACGGCGCGGACGGGCGTCTGCGGGTTGCCGATGATGCCCATGTTGGTGACCACCGCGCCGAGCCAGTGGAAGAAGTTCAGGATGTCCGCGCCACCGACGCCGGGGAACAGATACTTGTTGCCGCCGCTCATCCCGACGACCTCGTGCGGGAACACCGGCCCGACGATGATGACTTCGTCGTAGTCGAACACGCGCGCATTGACGTCCACCGGCACGTCCATGGCGAATAGGCCGCCGGAAAGCGCCCGGATCTCCTCGGCGGGAATCACCCCGAGCCGCCGCAGCGCGGCCGGATTGTCCCACTCGTGGTTGAAGAAGCGCACCTTGGCGAACTGCGAGCGCCATTCCGCCGGCGTGATCTCCAGCCGCTGGCAAATGGCCTCGTCCGGCATCGGCGGATGCGTGCCCAGCGCGATCAGGATGTCGAACGCCGCCGTGACGTCGCCGAGCTGCGCGAACAGCGCCTTGAACATCGTGCCGATGGGCGCGGTGCGCGTGCCGTCGGGGATGATCAGCAGGATCTTCTTCCCGCGGTAGTCGGCGGCCGGGCAGGCACGGGCGACGAGGTCGGTGTATTGCGCGTGGGTTAGCAGCGCTCCGTCGGTGGCGATGGATCCAAGGATGGACTGGTTCATTGGGTGGTCCGAGGCTTCAGTCGCCAAGTTCTTTGACCGCGGTTGGGCCGGCGAAAAGGCGCAGATGTTTGGCGTTCCGGGTGACAATCCGTCTGGCTTTGGCCTGCTGGGCTGCGCAGCAATGAAGTGCGTCGTAAACGATCGGGCCGCATAGGCCCTGGGCGGCCATCGCCGCAAGCGCGTCGTCGTAATTGCCCCGCTCCAGCGGGCGAACTTCCATGACCTTGTCTAGTGAACGAATCAGTTCGCGGGCTGCCTTGGGCGGAAGCGGATCGGGTGTCAGCGAAGTCAGCGTGCGAAACGTTTCGGCGAGCGCATGGGTGGAGGTCACGGCCTCCGTCCCGGCCTCCCGCAACACGGCCGTCGCGCTCGCGTGAAAGCGGGAACGGCGCAGCAGCAGGGGAACCAGGGCGGAACTGTCAAAATAGGTTCGCATTGCGGTCGTCTTCATTCCGGTGCCGGACGGCGGCGTCTGCGGGGTCTTCGTCGAAATGGCCACCTTCCCATACTTTCAGCCCGGAAGAATCGGTGACGACACTGCCGACGGCGTGGGGGCGCGCCCGCCGCACCCGTCCCAATTCGTGATACCTCCCGCTCGGATCAAATTCATAGGCCACCCCGGGTTTGAAAAGTTCCCGGCTGGCGATGCGCCCTTTGCTGTCGGCTACCAAAATCATGGTGGGACAGTCCCACGGCAAAGGAGAAAGACAAGCCTGCTCAAATCGTCTGCGCCAGGAACCCGCCGTCCACCTTCACATCGGAGCCGGTGACGAAGGACGCGGCCCGTTCGCTCGCGAGGAAGACCGCGGTGCCGACCAGTTCCTCGGACTTGCCGAAGCGGCCCATCGGCGTGTGGCCCCAGATCGACTTCGTGCGCGCCGTCGGGGTGCCGTCGTCGTTGAAGAGCAGCTTGCGGTTCTGTTCCGCCGGGAAGAACCCGGGTGTCAGGGAGTTCACCCGCACGCCCTTGGGCGCCCATTCGCGGGCGAGGAACTGCGTGAGGCTGAGCACCGCCGCCTTGGCCGCCGAGTAGCTCACCACGCGCGACAGCGGGATGTGGGCGGACACGCTGGCGATGTTGATGATGCTGCCACGGCCGGCCGCGCACATCGCCGGGCCGAACTCCTGGCAGGGCAGCAGCACACCGCCGACCAGGTTCAGGTCGAAGTTGCCGCGCCACGCGTCGAGCGACAGGTCCTCGAACCGATTGGTGTCGGTGACGGTCGCCTTCGGATCGTTGCCTCCGGCGGCGTTGAGGAGAACGGTCGGCTGGCCTAGGGCGGCGCAAATGGCGGCGTGGGCGGCCTTGAGATCGTCGCGATTGACGGCGTCCGCAGCGGCGAAGATCGCCTTGCCGCCCGCGGCGCGAATGGCGGCCGCGCGGGCCTCGCCTCGTTCTGCGTTGCGGCCCACCACGGCGACTGCGGCGCCAGCGGCCGCGAGGCCCTCTGCCAAGGCTCCACCCAAAACACCCGTGCCGCCGATGACGACGGCGACTTCACCCGTGAGATCAAAGAGGTTCATCGCTGCGGCGGACGGTAAGGCGGAGGCGGCCTGCGCGAAAACTCCCAAAAAGCGCCCGCCCGCCGGCAGGAGTGCGGGGTGTGTCACGGAATTGTTACCGTTCCGTCACGGGATGGGCGGTGAGGGGGCGGCTAGGATTCTCCCATGCTGAGACTCGTTCTTCTCATCAGTTTGTCGTTGCTGGCGGCCATCCGGCCATGTGCCCAAGTGGCGATTACCGAAGTTCATTCCAGTCAGACCACCAACGGCACCGTGACGCTGAAGGCGGACTGGTGGGAGCTGACCAATTTCGGTTCCGAGCCGGCGGACGTCAGCGGTTACCGCTTCAATGACGCGACCGGCGGCCTGGTGACCGGTGCGGTGACGATGGACACTTTGGTGCTGGGTGCGGGCGAGTCGGTCATTTTTCTGGAGCAGTCCGCCACCACGGGACAGCCTACGGCTTCCGATTTTTCCACCTGGTGGGGCGCCAACCTGCCGGCGTCCGTGCGGGTGTTCACCTACACGACGAATGGCATCGGGCTCGGTTCCGGCGGTGACTCGCTGACGGTGTGGAATGCGTCGGTGACGGACGAGGCGCAGTGGACCGACCGCGTGGAATTCGGGGCGGCAACTGCGGGCATCACCTTTACCTACGACCCGGTCACGGGCCTGTTCGGGTCCCTGAGCACCAATGGCATCGGCGGGGCGTTCACCGCGGCCGACGGCGGGGATGTCGGCTCGCCCGGATCCACGACCGGGACCGTCGCCCTCAGTGTGGCGGAACCGCCGGCGTCTGTGACCGCGAATCCCGGCGATGCGGTGACCTTTTCCGCGGTGGTCCACGGGTTTCCCCGCCCCCGCTACCAGTGGCAAAAGGACGGCGAGGATTTGCCCGGCCAGACCGCCGCCAGCCTGACGGTGACCAACGCTTCGCCGGCCACCGTGGGCAGCTACCGGGTGCGGGCGCAAAACGGACTGACAACGGTTACCAGCACGGCGGCGGAGCTGAAACTCGCCGAAACGCCGGTGGCGCCGACCTTCACGCTCGCCCCCACCAATCAGTCGGTGCTGCTCGGCGGCACGGTGAGTTTTGTGGCGGGGGCGACCGGGGTGCCCCAGCCGGCGTTTGAATGGCGCTTCAAGGGCAGTCTGCTGGCAGAAGCCGGCGGCACGCTGACCCTCACGAACGTGACCTTGGACCAGGCCGGCGAATACTCCGTGACCGCCACCAACGCGAGCGGCGCCGTGACGCTGGCCTTGGTGCTTACCGTGAAGGACAAGCCGGACCTCCGCATCACGGAGGTTCACAGCGCCTCGACGGAGACGGTGGACGTGGATTTCGCCCGACGCATGGGCACTTTGCGGGCGCAGTCCGAGTGCGGTTGCGCCACGCCGGAAGCCGCACGGGTGACCGCACTGTCCTTTCCCCAGCAGGATTGGTGGGAAGTGACCTCGTTTGAAGCGGAGCCGGTGTCCCTGAAAGGGTGGCGCTTGGACGACGGCAGCGGCCGCTTGGCCAACTCCTACACGGTTACCAATGACGTCGCGATCAATCCTGGCGAGACCGTGGTTTTCGTCGAGCGGCTTACGTTCGAGCAGTTTCAGGCCTGGTGGGGCACCAACGAACTTCCCGCGGGACTCAAACTGATCACCTACTCCGGCTCCGGGCTCGGGTTGAGCTCGGCCGGCGACGGCGTGCGCCTGTGGGATGCCGCTGCGACGGTGGACGCGAACACCGTCGCCAAGGTGGATTTTCCGGCGGGCGATCCCGGCGTGTCCTTTAATTACGATCCGGACACCGCGGTGTTCGGCGGGCTGAGCGTAGCCGGCGTGAACGGGGTGTATCAGGCCCCCGGAAGCATCGATGCCGAACTCAACACCACCTACAAGAACCTGGGTTCTCCGGGCCGCATCCGCGCGGGCAATGTGCTGCCGCCGCTGGTCACTCCCAAGCTGGTGGCCATTGTGGCCAACGACCAGGTCACGCTTACCTTCACCGCCCAGGCCGGACGCACCTACCGGCTGGAGGTGAAGGCGGACCTCAATGAATCGGTCTGGACCCCGACCGGTGATGTCCAGACGCCGGTGCAGGCGGGTCCGGTTACTTTCGTCAAGCCGCAGCCCGGTGCGGTCGCGGCACAACTTTACCGCATCCTCGCCGAATGACCCGTCAACCCGCAGGCGCCTTCGGGAAGACCGCACAACCGGTCCGCGGCTCTGGCCGACGGTCCGGTTTTACGTTGATCGAGCTCCTGGTGGTCATCGCCATCATTGCGATTCTGGCCGGCATGCTGCTGCCGGCGCTGAGCAAGGCGAAGAGCAAGGCCACGGGCATCGCCTGCCTGAACCAGCTCAAGCAATGGGGGCTCGCCCTGACGCTTTACACCGACGACAACCGGGAGTTCCTGCCCCGCGAGAAGGATTTTCTCGGCCAGGACATTCTGGGCTGGCGGGGAGCGATTGATCCGGGCAACGCCGACCTGTGGGCCAACGCCCTGCCCCTGAAGATCGGCCTCCAGCCGGTCGCCAGCCACGCCACCAACGCCAACAAGCTCGTGTTCTACGCGAAGTCCGCCCTGTTCACCTGCCCGGCGGCGGTGCTGCCCAAGGACAAGCTGGCCAACTACCCGCACTTCTCGTTGGCGATGAACTCGAAGCTCATCCAGAACGGGGCCCAGGTCCGGGTGCCCCAGATCCAGCGGCCGGTGGACACGGTGGCGTTTACGGAGGCCGGATTGCCGGGTGAACCGAAGTTCCATGCCCGGCAGGCCAGTTACACGGGCCAGCCCCATGCGTTTGCCAACCGCTTCAGCGCCCGGCACGGCGGCAATGGAAATCTCATTTTCGCCGATGGCCATGCCCAGGGAATGCGCGGCAACCGGGTGCTGGACACCAAGGCCGGTTCCCCGACCGAGGGCCGGGCGTTTTATCCCCAGACCGAGGTCATCTGGACCACCGATCCGGAGAACGATCCGAACTGACCCGGCCGGTTGGTATGGGCCAAAACAAAGACCCGGCCACCGAAGCGGCCGGGCCTTGGCGGATCACGATGCGATTACCGGGACTGACGCCGACGCCAGATTGCGAAGGCCAGCAGGCCGCCGGCAGCCATCGCCGCGTATTCCTCGGGTTCAGGCACCGGCGTGGCGTTGACGGTTACCATGTCAAAGCGCCAGGTGCCGGTGGTGGCGTAGGCGGCCGTCTGGTTCGAGGCCTCGTAGTTCAGATTGTCTGCACCGAACGACTGCACGATGCGGAACGCGAAGTTGGGATTGTCGTCCACGTCGGCGATCGCGCTCAGGTCGGCCGAGCGGCCGTTGAACCAGGTGTCCCCGGTCTGGCCTTGGAAGGTGACAAAATCGCTGAAGGTCGTGCCGTCGGTGCTGTATTGGAACACGACGTATTCCGACGACGAGTTGCTGTGGCGCTGGTCCCAAGAGACGGTGATGTCCTGCACACCGACGGTGCTGACGTTGAACTGCACGCCGCGGGTTTTGTTTTCGTTGCCCTGGGCGGCCCAGGTGGTGACGCCCAATCCTGAGTCGTCGGTGGTGTTCGGGTCGGTCGAACCGCCATTCGAGGCGCCGCTGGCAAACGAGCTGGTGACGCCCCCGATCAATGCGATGGAGCCGGAACCGACACTCGGTTCCAGCGTGCCTGTCGTGGTGGTGGCGTCACCCGTTGGGGAGTTGAAGTCCCATTGGGTGAACACCTGAGCGCGGAGTGACGGCGCAGCGGTCAAGGCGAGGCCGGCGGCCACGGCGATTAAGGGATGTGATTTCATTTTGGAATTGTCGTTTTGGGCATCTGAGCAATTTGCCCTCAGGCAGTGACAGATGCCTCTCGACACTCCCGCCGCCCGGTGGCGTCGAAGTGACCTTGCGGTGACAAATGGGTTTCGTCCGCGGCGAGGCGCGGCTAGGACAACGCCGACAGCTCCGCCTGTTCGGCGGGCACCAGCCGGCGCAGCGTCTGCCGGGGCTCGGGCGCCTTGTAGTGGCGCTTCAGGCCATGATCGGCGAGGGCGGCGGCGGGCACGCGGGCGATGAATTCGGCGAAGTTCTTCTCCACCTTGTCGCGCAGCAGCTTTTGGCCGGCCTTGGTTTCCCAGAACTCCTCCTCCAGCAGCACCAAGGCGCGGGTGGCTTCCTCCGGCGCCAGGTCTTCGCGGCGGGCGAGCACCCAGAGCAGATCGGGGTCTTCCGGCAAGGCCACCGGGAAGGGCACGAAGGGCACCTTGGCCTCGTCGTCGCCTTCCTCGCCGGGCGGCTGCACCTTGACGCGGTTCGTGATGGTGCGGTCGGGCAGGACGATCTCGACGGACGCCGCGTCACCCTTTTCGGACGGCTTCACGACGACGTTGGCCTGGCCGAAGTTGGTCTCCAGCCGGCTTTGCAGTTCGGCGACGGTGTCGGGTTCGAGGTTGGGCAGCGCGCCCTCGGTGCAGAGTTTTTCGAGGGACTTGAGGTTGTTGATGAGCCGGACTTCCTGCGCGACGCGATCGTAAATTTTCGCGGCGAGGCGGGTGTCGGAAGTGGCTTCGGGCAACACCTTCTGGAGCAGGTCGAGGAATTGGGCGTCGTTGAGACCGGTGGCTTTCATGGCAGGGACGGCGAAAACTGGGCGGCGGTTGTCGTGCTGGAACGGGCCGCGGGCAAACCGTTTGTGGGAAAAGTTATCCGCAGTGGGGCATCCGCAGATTACACAGATTGCGCAGATTCTTTGGCGTGCATGCGGATTCACCCTTGAGGCGAACTTTGCCTGCTTCTCATCTGCGAAATCCGCGCAATCTGCGGATCACCTCCGTCACCCCGCCGTGAGGGCCGCCCGGGCGTCGTCGGCTGCGCCGGTCTTTTCGAGGAAGTAGTCGTAGCTGCCGGGGTAGGCGCGGATCGTGCCGTTGCTGACGTGCAGCACCTTGGTCGCGAGCCGGCGGATGAAATGCACGTCGTGGGAGATGAACACCAGCGTGCCCTCGTAACGTTCCAGCGCGAGCGTGAGCGATTCCACCGTGGTGATGTCGAGGTGCGTCGTGGGCTCGTCCATGAGCAGCAGGTTCGGCGGGTCCACGAGGAATTTGACGAGGTTCAGCCGGCTTTTCTCGCCGCCGCTCAGCACGGTGGTGGGCTTGTAGATCTCCTCCTTGCGGAACATGAACGACCCGAGGATGCCGCGGGCTTCGTCCTCGCGGAGCGCCGGGGCGCAGGCGAGCAGTTCCTCCAGCACGTTCTTGTTCGGATCCAGCGTGCCGGCGCGGTGCTGGCTGAAGTAGCCGAGCTTGGCGTTGTGGCCGAGGTCGCGCTCGCCTTTCTGAAATTCGACCACGCCGGCGACGATCTTCAGCAGCGTGGACTTGCCGGCGCCGTTCGGGCCGACGAGCACCGTGCGTTCGCCGCGTTCGACCGTGAGGTCCAGGCCGGAATAGACGACGTGGGAGCCGTAGGCCATGTGGATCCCCTTGAGCGAAATCGCGCGCTGACCGCCGCGCGGCGGCGCGGGAATCTGGAAGCGGAACGGCTTGCGCGGCGGCGTGGGCTTTTCGATCAGCTCCATGCGCTCGATCTGCTTGAGCTTGGACATGGCCTGCGAGGCCTTGGACGCGACGGAGCGGAAACGGTCGGCGAATTCCTGGAGCGCCTGGATTTCCTTCTGCTGGTTCTTGTAGGCGGCGAGCTGCTGCTCATAACGCTCCTCGCGCTGCCGCAGGTATTCCGAGTAATTGCCGGTGTAGGCGATGAGCTTCCGGTCGGCGATCTCGTAAACCTCCGTGATGATCTCGTCCATGAACTGCCGGTCGTGGGAGATCAGCAGCAGGGCGCCCGAATAGTTCTTCAGGTAATTCTGGAGCCAGAGCAGCGAGAGTAGGTCCAGGTGGTTGGTCGGCTCGTCGAGCAGCAGCAGGTCCGGCTCCATGACCAGCAGGCGGGCGAGATGGGCGCGCATGACCCAGCCGCCCGACATCTCCTTCGCCTTCCGGTCGAAATCGCCCTCCTTGTAGCCGAGGCCCTTGAGCATCTTCTTCGCCTTGGCCTCGACCTGCGGGTCGTTCAGTGCGTCATGTTTGGCGTGGGCCTCGAGGTATTCCGGACAGTCCACGGTGCCGGCCTTTTCGAGTTCGTGCAGGCGGGCTTCCAGTTTCGGCAGTTCGGTGACGCGGCCGGTGGCGACGTCCATGACGGTTTCTTCGCCGATGGCCTCGGCTTCCTGGGGCAGGTAACCGACCGTGGTCCAGGCATCGCGTTCCAGCGAACCCTCGTCGGGGACGTTCCGTTTGAGGATCAGGGAGAACAGCGTGGACTTGCCGGCGCCGTTGGGACCGACGAGGGCCACGCGGTCGCCGTAGTTGACCTGGAGCGACGCGTTTTCAAACAGCGTGCGGCCGGCCACGGACATCTTGAGGTCTCGGATCGAAAGCATGAGTCAGCGAATCTGAGCGCGGAGAAGTAGCCGAACCGGCGCCAGATGCCAGCACGCGGACGGGAAATCATCCCGAGCCCGGCGGCGGCAGGTGAGTTAGCCGCGGCGGGGGATTGTCGTCCGCGGGCGGCTCAGGAATGCTTCCGGCCATGTCCTTCCTCACGTTCCACGGCATCGCCAAGCACTTTCCCGGAGTGCAGGCGCTGGAGGACGTGAGTTTTGCGGTGGAGCGGGGCAGTTGCCACGCGCTGATGGGCGAGAACGGCGCCGGCAAGAGCACGCTGGGAAAGATTCTTGCGGGCGTTTACCGGGCCGATGCCGGTGAACTGCGCCTGGAGGGCCAGCCGATCCACCCGACGGATCCGCTGCACGCGCGCCGCCTTGGCATTGCGATGGTGCACCAGGAACTGGCGTTTTGCCCGAACCTCTCCATCGCGGAAAACCTGTGCCTGGGCGAAATGCCGTCCAAGGCCGGCTGGCTCGACCGGGAAACGATGCGGTCGCGGGCCCGGGCGATGCTCACGGAGATCGGCACGGAATTCGACGTGGACCGGCCGATCGGCGAGCTGACCACGGGCCAGGAGCAGCTCGTGCAGATCGCCGCGGCGGTCGGCACCGGCGCGCGGGTGATTGTCTTCGACGAGCCGACCAGCTCGCTGTCGGTCGCGGAAAGCGAACATCTGTTCGAGCTGCTGGCGCACCTGAAACAGCGTGGCATCACGGTCATCTACGTGTCGCATCGCATGGAGGAGATCTTCCGCCTGTGCGATGCCATCACCGTGCTGCGCGACGGCCGGCATGTGGCGACGGAACGCATCGCCGAGACCGACCAGGAACGGGTGATCCACCAGATGATCGGCCGCGACGTGGACCATCACGAGCCGGACCACCTTCAGCGCGCCCTCGGTGACGAAGTGCTCCGGGTCGAGGGGCTGTCGTCTCCGGGCAAGTTCAGAGATGTCAGTTTCTCGCTGCGGGCTGGCGAAGTGCTGGGATTCGCCGGGCTGATCGGCGCGGGCCGGAGCGAAGTCGCCCAGGCGGTGTTTGGCCTGGATCCGCACGCAACCGGCAAGGTGTTCGTCCGGGGCGTTGAACTTCGGCGTCATTCCGTGGCGGCGGCGTTGGCGGCCGGAATGGGCTTCCTGCCGGAGGACCGGAAGCGGCTCGGCCTGGTGCTCACCATGAACTGCCGCGAGAACACCTCGCTGGCCGCGCTCGACCGGCTGTCCTCGTATGGCTGGGTGGACCGGCCGGCCGAGCGCAGTGTCGCTCAGAAATTCGCGGACCGGCTCCGGCTGAAGGCTCCGTCCATCGAGACCGGCATCGCCGGGCTGAGCGGGGGCAACCAGCAGAAAGTCGCGCTGGCGAAGTGGCTGGCCCGGGAGTGTTCCGTTCTCATCGTGGACGAACCGACCCGGGGCGTGGATGTCGGCGCCAAGGCGGAGATCCACCGATTGCTGGATGAACTGGCCTGCCAGGGCGTGGCGGTGCTGGTGATTTCGAGCGAACTGCCGGAGGTGATGAACCTGAGCCGGCGGGTGCTGGTGATGCGCCAGGGACAGGTGGCCGGTGAACTGGGCCGGGCCCAGTTCGGGCAGGCTGCGTTCATGCGGCTGATGGCCGGGGTGGCGTAGGCCGTGAGGGTTCCGGACCCCAGTTTGACCCGGGTCAAGGCGTGCGCCGACAGTTTTCGCATGTTTGTCCCGTGAACCGCATCCAAGTGGCCAACGTCAGGTTAAACGAGGATTCACGCGGCGTCCGGTGGCAGGGAATGGCCCGGGAACCGTTCCGGCTCTTTTTCCCGTTGGGCGTTGCGGCCGGGATTCTTGGCGTGATGCTCTGGCCTTTGCATTTCCTCGGCCTTGGAGGCTATCCCGGAGTCGGGCATGCCCGCATCATGGCCCACGGCTTTCTCGGGAGTTTTGTCTTGGGATTTCTCGCCACGGCGGTGCCGCGGATGCTCGGAACCGGTCCCCTCGCGGCTCCGGGTGTCGCGGGCCTGCTGGGCTTGCAGATTCTGTCGATTGGGGGGCATTTGATCGGCTGGAATGACGCTGCGGACGGCCTCTTTTGGGCCGGTTTGCTCGTCTTGGTAGCAAACTTGGCGGGGCGGTTTCGCGGTCGCTCCGATTTGCCGCCGCCGGGATTGGTGCTGGCACTTCTCGGGGTGCTCTGCGCCATGGTGGGCATCCCGATGGGTCTGGGGGCGGCCGACGACGAAACTGCGGCTACACGACTGATTTGGCAAAACCGCCTCGTTTATCAGGGGTTCCTGCTCCTGCCGATCCTCGGAGTGGGAGCCTACATTCTCCCGGGGTTGCTGGGCGTTTCGAACCGGCACGACTTGCCGGAGATGCGCGTGCCGAACGCCCGCTGGTGGTATCTGGCCGGTGAAGCGGCCCTCGCCGGCAGCCTGGTGCTTTTCAGCTTTTGGCTCGAAATCCGCGGCTGGGTCAGGGTGGCGTATGGACTGCGGTGCCTCGCGGCCGGCGGCTATTTGAGGCGCCAGTGGGTCCTCGAAGCCGGAGGCGGGAAGAAGACGGCGGCGGCCCGGTGGCTCCGGGCTGCGGCAATCCTGCTTGTGGCGGGTTTGGCGACGGTGGCTTTGTTTCCGGGCGTGCGGGTTGCCTGGCTCCACCTGGCCCTCGCCGTCGGAATGACGTTGATCACGTTGACGGTGGGGATGCGGGTGCTGTTTGGGCACAGCGGTCAACCGCAGCGATTGGGCGCCCGCAATGTGTGGCTGTCGGTGGCGTTTTCCGTGGTGATCATGGCCGCCTTGACCCGGATCACCGGAGACCTGCTGCCAAAGATTCTCGTGACCCACTACAGCTACGGCGCCGTGATTTGGGCCGTGGGGCTGACGGTGTGGGCGTGGAAGGTTCTGCCTGCGGTCTTCAGGGCCGATGCGCCCTGACTGCGCCGTGCGGCGATGCCTCAACGTGGTCGGCGCGCGCCCAGATATCGGGTTGACCAATAGGGATCGGTCAGTTGGGAGAAGATGACCCCTTTGGAAGTGCTGGCGTGGACAAATTCCTGGTCGGCAAGGAAGACGCCGACGTGGGACACGCCCTTGCCGGTGGTGTTGAAGAACACCAAATCGCCCGCCCGGACCTGATTCGGGCTGACTGGCACCGAACGGCTCCATTGTTCCTGCGAGGTGCGGGCGAGGGTCCGCTGGGCAACCTCGCGATGAAGGGTCAGCGTGAATCCGGAACAATCAATTCCGTCACGGGAGAGGCCGCCAATCCGATACGGCGTCCCCAACCACGGCTGCGCCGCCTGTTTCCACACGGACACCGCCTGGGTTGCCGACTGCCCGCCGTCCACCCCATTTTGCGGAGCACTTGGGCCACTGGTCACCATTGTGTCAGTCGTCGACGGGGCCGGATAAGTCGCGGGAAGGGGCGTGACGTATTCCGGCCTTCCGGGCAACGGGGCGCGGTGCGAGCAACCCGCGGCGAGGACGATGATCAAAATGGCGATGGCCGCCGGTGCTGCAGCGGTCCGGTTCATTGGGCGCGGAACTGGGCTTTGGCCTTCGGCATCAGCGCCTTCAGATTCTCGACCCTTTGGTTGTCAGTGGGGTGGGTGCGGAGAAACCAAGGGGTGTTGGCCCCGGCGGCCCGGTTGAATTCACCGAACCGCTGCCAAAACCCGACCGCTGCCTCCGGATTGTAGCCGGCACGGGCCATGTAGATGAGCCCGATCTCGTCCGCCTCGGCTTCCTGCATGCGGCTGTGGGGTAGCGACGCCCCCAGTTGGGAGCCGACGCCGTAAACCTGCGTGAACGCAGGGCCGTAGTTGGCGTATTTCGAGTTGCCGATGACGGCTCCGGCGACCGCTCCCGCCGTTTGGAGCCCCATCGCCACGCTCATGCGCTCGCCGCCGTGGCGTGCTACCGCATGAGCAACCTCGTGGCCGATCACCGTAGCCAGACCGGCCTCATCCTTGGTGATTGGAAGAATCCCCGTGTAAACACCGACTTTGCCGCCGGGGAGGCAGAACGCATTGGCTTCCTTGCTTTCGAAGACCACGAATTCCCACTGAGCATTGGGTAGGTCGGCGACCGCCGCCACCCGTTTGCCCACCTTCTGGACCAAGGCGTTGGCGCCCGGGTCCTTGGAAATCGGGACCTGCTGCTTCATCTTCTCGAACTCCGAGAAACCCAGCTGCATCTCCTGGCCGGGTGACATGAAGTTGAATTGGCGCCGGCCGGTTTCCGCGACCGTCCCGCAGCCTGCTCCCAACAACAGCATTAGCGCGCCGCCGCAAATCGTTACCACTGCCGCCTGCCTCCTCCAAAATGACCGCTTCATGGGGGCCATTGAAGCAGGCGCTCTCCGCAAACTCAAGGCAGAGGCCCGCCTATCGGCTAAACGCTGCCAGCCTTTGCCATCCAGTCCGAATGACGTTCCGGAGACCGCCGGGATTGGCCAAACCGATGCAAAAACTTGAAATTCAAGGCCCAAGCGAAACCATTTGCGTCGGGAAATCTGGTTGACACTCCGCAGCCACCTTCCTACAAACCTGAGGCCAACACGCTAAACTTTGGTTCGAGATTTTTTAACGTCATTGAGTATGAAGAACCTCATCCGCGCCGCCGGCGCACTGTCTCTCGGGGCTGCCAGCATGGCGCTCACCCACACCGCCGTCGCTGCCGAAGGTGGTGACAAGCCTTGGACTGCCTCCGCGTCCCTGCGTGGGTTCTACGATGACAACATCTTCACCGCCAATTCGAGTGCGCTGGGTGGTGTCGCGAAGATTGACAGCATTGGGTTCGACATTTCCCCGTCCGTTACCTACGGGCGCACGATGGACAATACGTCCTTCGATCTGGGCTACACCTACTTGGCCCGCTGGTTCGAAAACCGCCCCGGCAGCAGCTGGGACCAGAACCACAATGCTTCCGTCAACCTGAACCACATCTTCTCGCCGCGGGCCAAGGTGAGCGTTTCCGACGTGTTTGTTTCGGCGCAGGACCCCGGTCAGTTTGCTCCCGGTTCCGGCCTGGTGCTGCGTGCGGAAGGCGACAACATCAGCAACTCGGCCTCCGCTTCCGCTGAGTTGGCTGCCACCGACACGATTGTGGCTACTGCGAGCTACCGGAACAACCTGTTCGACTATGACAATGCCGCGTTCGCCACTTCGCTGAACCGGGTCGAGCACCTTCCGGCGCTGGAGCTTTCCTACCTGCTCTCCGAGACCACGAGCGCCACGTTCGGATATCAGTTCGGCATTTTCGATTTCGATGCTGCGCGCGACTTCAACATCCACAGCATTTATGGCGGCCTGAAGCATAGTTTCTCTCAGAGCTTCTTCGGCTCTTTGAATGCTGGTGCGCAGGTGACTGACTACGATCTGGTGGGTGTTGATTCGACGACGTCGCCCTACTTGGACGGCAAATTGGTTTATCAGTATGCCGCTAGCAGCGACATCACCTTCAACGTCCGTCATCAGGTCAATGCCACCGACGTTTACCTGACCGGCGCCGGTGGATTGCTTGCGGCCAACCAGCAGACGACCCTGTTCCGGGTGGCATGGGGGCATGCCTTTACGGCCCGTATCAAGGGAACCGCCATGGCCCAGTTCCAGAACTCCACGTTCAACGGTGGTGCCGCTGACGGAGCGACGGAAACCTTCTGGACCTTGGGCACGACGGTAGCCTATGCGGTATCGCACAATGTCTCCGTGGATCTCTCCTACTTCCACGACAGCCTGAATTCGGATCCGGTGGCGCTCGGCTTTGACCGTGGCTATGGCCGTAACCGCATTTTCCTCGGGGTTACCGCCAAATTTTGATCATTTAGTCTAGATTGCGGTCTTCAGGGGCTGGATACTGTCTGGCCCCTTTTTTTTTATGGAACTCTCGAAATCATCGCCGCAGCCCGACAGCAAGCTGCACTTCCTTGATTACTGGAGGATCATCCGGATCCGCAAGGTCATCATCATTGCGGTCTTCCTGCTGGTTCTGATCACGGTGACGGGAGTTACTTTCGTGCTTCCGGAGGTTTTCTCCAGCATGGCGCGGATCAAGGTGGAAAAGGACACGCCGGACATTCAGCTACTCGGATACGCCAGCGGGAATCAGACTTACGATCCCTACTTCCTTCAGACCGAATTCGAAGTCCTCAAATCCCACCGCATCTTGGACAAGGTGGTGGAGGTGCTGGACCTGAATGACACGTTCGCAAAGGAACTGAAGCTGGATCAGCCGTTGCAGCCTGCGCAGTCGTTCGAGCGGCTTCAGGATCTGGTAGAGGTGAAACAATACCGCAATACCAGCATCATCGAGATTTCGGCCGACCACAATGACAAGCAATTGGCTGCCGATATTGCCAACACGGTGGCTCGGGTTTACGAGGAATATCGCAATTCAACCCGAACCGGCCGGAATGAGCGCGGGCTGGCGGTGCTCAAGTTGAAGCTGGAAGAACTGGATGCGCAGGTTAAGGCCAAGCAATCGATCGTGGATCAGCTTCGAGCAGACCTGAAGATTCCCGACCAGTCGGTTGATACGGCTCCGTTCCAGTCTATTCAGATTGAGGAACTCCGTCGTCTCCTTGCCAACAAGACCGAGATCGTGACCCGGTTGGCCATCAATGACGAAATGCTCAAGAGCCTCGCCAACAAGCCGGCCGACAGCCTTCGAATTTCCCTCAGCGTCACCCGGCCGAATCCCCAATTGCAGCAGCTGTTGGGAGACCTCCAGGTGGCTGAACAGGCGAAGACCCGCCTCAGTCCCGATTTTGGCGCCAACCATCCGGACGTGGAACGGGTCAATGCCATCATCGCCAAGATCAACGGGCAAATTGACTCGATGGTCGTGGAAATCCTTGGTGCGTTAAAGCTTCAGGTGGATGCCGATCGCAAGGCGATTGAGGAAATCGACCGGAAGCTTGATTCAGCAAAGGTCGATGAAGCCCGACTCACCAAGGAGTTCCGTCCCTACATGAAGGAAAAGCGTGACTTGGAGACTTTGGTCCGGTTGCGCGAGATCATGATGACCAAGATCACGCAGGAGGAAATTGACGGTGCCATCTCCAAAAAATCCTCGGTTGAGGTCATTGATGAAGCCCAGCCTGGTCTCAAGCCAATCAAGCCCCGGAAGACGTTGAACATCGTCTTGGGTGCGATCGCCGGTGTGATCTTGGGCGTCGGTCTGGCATTCTTCATCGAGTATCTGGATACCAGCGTGAAGACGATTGACGACGTGGAGCAGGCCCTTGGGGCTCCCGTGCTTGGAGTCATTCCCCAAAACGTCGGCATCCTCATGCGTGAAGGACCCGACAGTCCGCACGCCGAATCCTACCGCGTGTTGCGAACCAATGTGCTCTTTTCCCGCAAGGAGCAGGGCTTCCGCACCATGACGGTGGTCAGCGGCGGTGCCGGCGAAGGCAAGTCCACGACGATCTTCAATCTCGCGACCACCTTTGCCCAACAGGGCAGCCGGGTTCTGTTGGTTGACTCCGACCTTCGCCGTCCCAGCCTTCACAAGATTCTGGCAGTCTCGAATGGCCTCGGTCTGACCAACTACCTGATGAAGCAGAACACGATGGACGAGGTGATCCAGACGACGCCTGTGCCATCCTTGGACTTCCTGCCGTCAGGTAAGCTGCCGAGCAGCTCAATCGGCATCCTCAACTCCACCCAGATGCGCGCTTTCATCGAGGAAGCGAAGAGCCGCTACGACTTTGTGTTCTTCGACTCTCCGCCGATCATGGGCGTGAGCGACGCCTCGATCTTGGCCAGCGAGGTGGACATGGCCATTCTCGTTGTCCAGTATCGGAAGTATCCCCAGCAGATGACGCTACGGGCGAAGCAGATGGTGGAAAAGGTGGGCGGTCGCCTCTTGGGTGTGGTGTTGAACAACATCAACATCTCCCAGGACAGCTACTACTATTACTACAGCGGCTACTACTACGACTACTACTCCAAGAACGACGACAGCAAGCCGTCAGACGAGAAGTCCGGTTCCAAGTCGCGCTCCAAAGGTGAGCCGGCGGCGAAGGCCTGATTGTCCCAACGGATAGTAACGACAAAGCAGTATGAGAATTCTGAGTTTTCTTTGGATTACGGTGATGATGCTGTTGACGGCCTGTGATCCCGTGAGGGTTGCCCCGCCGGTGGCCAATGGTTCGGGGGTGGCTGACGAACCCGATGCACTGAGGGTGGGCGACCGGATCCGGGTTATCCTGTTCGACATCCCGACGCCTCCGCCCGCGGTGGAGCAGGTGATTCCGGAGGACGGCGTGCTGACGTTGCACATGAATGTCCAATACAAGTTTGCCGGCAAGAAGCGCGCCGAGGCCGAAAAGGACATTGCCAAGATCTATACTCAGGACCGCAAAATCTACACGCGGATGACGGTAGTTATCGAGAAGCAGGCGACCTTCATCTCGATCGGCGGAGAGGTCCGTTCACCCAGCTCCATTGTGCATCGCGGTGATTTGACGGTGCTTTCCGCGATTGATGCGGCGGGTGGATTTACACCGTTTGCAGACCGTGCCGAAGTGATTGTTACCCGTGCCAGCAATAAACAGCAGATCATGGTGAACGTGAAAAAGGCGATCCGTGATCCGAGCATGAACGTGCGCCTTTTCCCGGGTGACAGCGTTTATGTGCAGAAAAAGAGCCTCTGAATTGCTGACGGATAAGAGTTGAGGAGAGGCGGCCGCCATGCGGCCGCCTTTTGCTTTTCTGCAATGTCTGGAGTTTGACGGTTGAAAGCAAAAAGCGGGCACCTTTCGGTGCCCGCCTAACCCAAACAACCAAACTAAACCTCCTTTGCCGGCGTCGGTGCCGGCAGGAGCCGATCCTGTGATCGTTGCAATCACGGTGTTCGGCTCGCGAACCAACGTAATCACTTCTATCCGGCAACCCGGTGCCTTCAATCGCAAAATTGTCACGTGAGGGTCAAATGGCGGAAGTTGCCTTTGTAGCCGTGAATCACGGGCCCAATTCTCCGACGAATTCCGGATAGATTCCGGTTTGGCACCGCCGCCGGAGCTCGCCCTCGGCAACGCTGGCCCCGCCGCGGATCGGCACAGTGAAAGCTTTGCGGCAGGCCGGCTGATTCCGTAAAACGCGGCCGGTGAAATGCTTCGTCACCGGTGCTTCCGGATTCGTCGGCGCCAACTTGGTTCACGAACTGAATCGGGCTGGCCATCAGGTGCGTGCGCTGCTCCGCCCGGGGGCTGATCTCCGGGGCCTGCAGGGGGCAAAATTCGATGCGGTCACCGGCGACATCACCGAGAAATCCGATTCTTTGGCGGAAAAGATGGACGGCTGCGACTGGTGCTTCCATGTGGCCGCCAGCTATGCCCTCTGGTTGCCGGATTATCGGCCCATGTTCGCCGCGAATGTGCTCGGGTCGCAAAAGGTTGTCCGCGCGGCAGTCAAGGCCGGCTGCTCGCGCATCGTTTATACCAGCACGGTGGGTTGCATCGGACTCCCGAAGACCTCGGCTGACGGAAAGGTTACGCCCGCCGACGAGGCGACGCCCGTATCGGAATCCCAGATGACCAATCCCTACAAGCTGTCCAAGTGGCAGGCCGAGGTGGCGGTTCGGGAACTCGCCCGCGAAGGGGCACCCGTGGTGATCGTCAATCCCACCGCACCGGTCGGTCCCCGTGACGTCAAACCAACCCCGACGGGCCAGATGCTGCTGGATTTCCGGAATCGCAGGATGCCGGCCTACCTCGATACTGGGCTGAATTTTGTTCATGTCCGGGACGTGGTGCAGGGGCATATCCTGGCAGCTGAGCGCGGGCGGGTCGGCGAGCGATACATCCTGGGCCACCAAGGCGGCAACCTTTCGATGAAGGAAGCGTTCGGGCTGCTGGCGCAAATCACCGGCCTGCGGGCACCACGTTTCCAGGTCCCGCACTCGGTCGCGCTGCTGGCGGCTCACCTGAACGAAGCCGTTGCCCGGCTGACCGGTAAGCCCCCCAAGGCACCGGTTGCCGGAGTGCGGATGGCCGCCTACAAAATGTGGTTCAATCCGGCGAAGGCCATCCGCGAATTGGAGCTGCCCCAGACGCCTCCAACCGCCGCATTGGCCGATGCGATCGCGTGGTTTGAAGCGAATGGCTACGTGACGCAATAGGGTGCCATGACCGGTTCCGGCGCGGTGAAAATTCGAGCGCCGCAAAAAAACGATTCCCCCGGAAAAACCTCTTGTGAAAAATTTCACACACAACAAACTCCGCACCTCTTTCGGGCATCAATGGGTGAACAGGGCGGTATTTTTCTGCCCATTCCCCGGGATCCCGCTCCGATACATGCGTTGCTGGCGCACCATTTTGACGTTGATGTTGGGCTTGGCCCTTCCTCTTTTCGGATTTGCGGCCGATCACGCGGCGGCGGCCCATGATGCGGTCGCACATGCTGCAGATGCGGCTCACGGCGAAAGCCATGGCGGCCTGCCTCCGGCGGCTCCGGTCGTGTTCGACCTCGGATTTTTCAAGGTCAACAATTCGATGATCATCACTTGGGTGGTGGCCTTGCTGGTGATCGGTTTGGCCAAGGCTGCGACCAGCAACCTCCAGTCGGTGCCCGCCGGACTTCAGAATTTTTGGGAATGGCTGGTCGAAAGTCTTCACGGCTTCTTGGCGGGCATCGTGGGTGAGCAGTTGGTGAAAAAGACGTTTTGGTTCTTCGCGACCATCTTCATTTTCATCCTGTTCACCAACTGGTTCGGCCTGATTCCGGGCGTGGGCACCGTGGGCTGGGGCACTCCGGATGCCACGGGGCATCTGCACCATCTCTCCCGACCCCTTCTTCGGGGTGGCAATGCGGACCTGAACATGACTTCGGCCATGGCGATGACTTTCTTCGTCTGCTGGCTGGCTTGGTCCATCGGTTCGCTTGGAATCGGTGGCTTTGTGAAGCACATCTTCGGCTATTCAGGTGATGCCAAGGGGGGCATGAAGGCTTTCCTGATGCTCGTCTTCCTCGCCGTCGGTCTGCTGGAGGTCATCTCCATTGCCTTCCGTCCGGTGTCCCTTTCGTTCCGTCTCTTTGGCAACATCTTCGCAGGTGAGAACCTGCTGGAGGCGATGGCGCTGATGGGTGGCAAGTGGTTCGGCTGGCTGGTGCCGCTGCCGTTCTACTTCATGGAGCTCATCGTCGGCCTCGTGCAGGCGCTCGTGTTCATGCTGCTGACGGCCATCTTCACCTCCCTGATGTGCTCGCACGGCGGGCATGAGGAGCACGGCGACCACGGGCACAAGGAGCACGCGGGACACTGATCACTTTCGCCCGTCGGACCGTGGCCAGACTGCGGGGGCGGGCGGCAACACACAGAAAGGTAACAACTATGCTCGCAGAAATCAGCGGCAGCCTGCACGTCGGTTTGGCGGCCATCGGCTCGGCCATCGGCGTCGGTATCATCGGTATGAAGGCGGCGGAAGCCGTGGGGCGCAATCCTGGCGCTTCCGGCCAGATCCTGACCCAGGCCATCATCAGCTCGGCCTTGGCGGAAGGTATCATCTTCTTCGCCATCTTCTTGGTGAAAGGCTAATCAAATTGTTCCGGGGCCGGCGACGGCCCCGGAGCTTCCTTTCGACGAGCACGCAAAGAATTTATGACGACTTGGTTAATGTTGGCGGCTGCGGCCCCCGGGGAGAAAAGCATTCCCCAGCAGATTTCCGAGACCTTCGGCTGGAATGGCACGCTGTTCATCTCGCAGGTGATCAGCTTCCTTGCGGTCGCGTTCCTGCTGAACAAGTTCGCCTACAAACCCATTCTCAAGGTCCTCGAAGACCGCCGCCAGAAGATCGCCGACGGCCTCGCTGCGGCGGACAAGACCAAGGCGGAACTTGCCAACGCCCAGGCCAAGGCCCAGGAAGTGATCGCCCAAGCCGGCCAGCAGGCGAACCGTATCATCGAGGAAGCCCGCGCTGCAGCGGCGGCCGTGGGCGAGCAGGAGCGGCAGAAGGCCGTGGCGGACGCACAGAACATTCTCTCCAAAGCCCGTGAAGCCGGCGAGGCCGAGTTGGCCCGGCTCAAGGGTGAGCTTCGCAAAGAATTCGGCCGCTTGGTCGTCCAAGCTGCGGCCCGCTCTACCGGCGACGTGCTCACCGGTGACCAGAAGACCCGGATTGCCGACGAATCGGTCCGGCAATTGACCGCCTGAGCCATCCCTGCTGAGCGAGCCATGAAAATCACCAAACAGGCACGCCGCGATGGCAAGGCGCTGTTCAACGCCTGCCGCGTCAACGGATTGCTGGACGAGGGGCGCGTGCGTCAGGTTGTGTCGGAAGTGCTGGCCCGCAAACCCCGTGGTTTCCTGGCCACCCTCTCGCATTTCCAGCGGCTGGTGAAACTCGACCTCGACCGTCGCTCCGCGACCGTTGTCAACGCGGTTCAGACCACCCCGGAGCAGATGAAGGCCATTCAGGAAAACCTCGCCCGCCGCTATGGTCCGGGGTTGAACCTTTCATTTTGGGTGGATCCCGCCCTGATCGGCGGTCTTCGTATCAAGGTTGGCAGTGACATTTTCGACGGCAGCGTGGCCGGGCGGTTGGCCGCCCTGGACTCTGCCATTTAGTTCCAATTTCTCCATTTCATCTTTTCAACTCCAGATTCCGCGATGAGCAACATCCTTCAGGAAATCGAAGCGCAGATCGCCGGCGTAAAGACGTCGGTCAGCAAGCAGAACGTCGGCGTCGTCCGCGAAATCTCCGACGGCGTGGCCAAGATCGAAGGCCTTACCGACGTGATGCTCAACGAGATGATTGATTTCGGCGGCGGGGTCACCGGCATCGCCCTGAACCTCGAAGAGACCGAAGTCGGCGCCATCGTGCTGGGTGATTACCTGAGCATCAAGGAAGGCGCCGAAGTCAGGACGACCGGCAAGCTGCTTTCCGTGCCGGTGGGCAAGGGGCTGCTCGGCCGCGTGGTGGACACGCTCGGTCGCCCGGTTGACGGCAAGGGCGCCATCGCCTCCGACACCGCCTATCCCGTCGAGAAGATCGCGCCCGGCATCGTCAAACGGAAATCGGTGAGCCAGCCGCTGCAGACCGGCATCATGGCGATCGACGCCATGATTCCCGTGGGACGTGGCCAGCGTGAGCTGATCATCGGCGACCGTTCTACCGGCAAGACCACGATCGGCGTGGACACGATGATCAACCAGGCGCGCATCAACAAAGTGGGTCGTGCCTCCGGTGATCCGAGTTTTCGTCCGGTTTACAACATCTACGTCGCCGTCGGCCAGAAGCAGTCGAACATCGCCCGCGTCATCGCCGAGCTCGAAAAGGCCGGTGCACTGGAAGACACCATCGTGGTGGCCGCCGGTGCCGACGCCCCCGCCTCCGCCCAGTATCTTGCGCCCTTCGCCGGCGCCGCGATGGGTGAGTGGTTCATGGACAACGGCATGGACGCCCTGATCATTTATGATGATCTGTCCAAGCAGGCCGTTGCCTATCGCCAGGTTTCGCTGGTCCTGAAGCGTCCCTCCGGTCGCGAAGCGTATCCGGGCGACGTCTTCTACCTGCACAGCCGACTGCTCGAACGTTCGGCACGCGTGAACGAGAAGAGCGGTAACGGCTCGCTGACCGCTTTGCCGATCATTGAGACCCAGGCCGGTGACGTCTCGGCTTACATCCCGACGAATGTCATTTCGATCACGGACGGTCAGATTTACCTCGAAACCGACCTCTTCTACCAGGGCATCCGTCCGGCGATTTCCGTCGGTCTGTCGGTGTCGCGCGTCGGCTCGGCAGCGCAGATCAAGGCGATGAAGCAGGTGGCCGGGAAGATCAAGCTTGAGCTCGCGCAGTTCCGCGAACTCGCGGCGTTCGCCCAGTTCGGTTCCGACCTTGATGCGAAGACCCAGGCCACCTTGGAGCGCGGCAAGCGCATCGTTGAGCTGTTCAAGCAGAGCCAATACAACCCGATTCCGGTCGAGGTTCAGTCGGCCGTCCTCTGGACGATGCAGAACAACTTCCTTGATGACGTGGCGGTCGAGAAGGTGAAGGACTTCCAGACCAAGCTCATGGACTTCCTGGCAACCCGGAAGGCTGCGGTCCTCGACAAGGTCCGGACCGAGAAGGCCTTCAGCGACGCTCTGGCTGGGGAGCTCAAGGCCGCCATCGTGGAGTTCAAGCAGGGCTACCGCTGACGGAACCCGGGTTTCCTGACGAACCGCCTCACCTATGCCGAGCACCCGCGACCTCCGCCGACGGATCAAGTCGGTCAAGAACACGGCGCAGATCACCAAGGCCATGCAGATGGTGGCCTCGGCGAAGATGCGGAAGGCCCAGCTCGCGGCCCTGGCGGGTCGTCCCTATGCGCAGCTGATGAACGAGGTCCTCGCGGCCGCCACGGCCGGAGCCGGGGAATTCTCGCATCCGCTGCTCGAGAAGCGTCCAGTGAAGCGGAAGGCCCTGATCCTTGTCACGACCGACAAGGGCCTCTGCGGCGCCCTGAACACCAATCT
>CAIWAH010000149.1 GCA_903910585.1 uncultured Verrucomicrobiota bacterium | reverse complement strand
GCTCGACGCGTTGGATCAGGGCTTCACGTCCGTCGAGGCCGACATCTACCTCGTGGAGGGCAAGCTGCTCGTTGCGCATGACCGGAAGGATCTGAAGCCGGAACGCACGCTGCAGGCGCTGTATCTGGAACCGCTCGCCGCGCGGGTGGCAAAGAACGGCGGCCAGGTCCACGCCGGCGGCCACGGCTTCACATTGCTCGTGGACATCAAGGACAACGCCGCCGCGACCTACGCCGTCCTGCGCGCAGAGCTGTCCAGCCACACGGCGATGTTGACCCGCTTCACCCCGACCAACACCACGCCGGGCGCCATCACCGTCATCCTGTCCGGCAACCGTCCGACGGAACAGGTCGCCGCCGAACCGGTGCGCTGGTGCGGCATTGACGGGCGCTTCGTGGAACTCACCAACAACCCGTCGCGGCACCTGGTCCCGCTCGTGAGCGACAGTTGGAAGACGCACTTCGACTGGGCCAAGGACGGCCAACTGGCGGAGGCCGACCGCACCAAGCTCGGAGCGCTGGTCGCCCGAGCCCACGGCGAGGGACGCAAGATCCGCTTCTGGGGAGCGCAGGATCAGCCCTACATCTGGCGCGAACAGTTCGACGCCGGCGTGGACTTCATCAACACCGACAAGCTGGCCGAGTTGGCCGCCTTTCTCACGGCCGCCCATCCCCCCAAGCCATGACCGCCAACGCCCTTTCTTGGAACCAACGCGCTCGGGCCTGTTTCCCCGCCGGCTCCAATGGCGAATTCGGCATGCCGGACGAAACGGTCCCGGTGATCGAGCGCGGCTCCGGCTGCCGCGTGTGGGACACCGAGGGACGCGAGTTTCTTGACCTGACGATGGCGTGGGGTTCGACCCTGGTCGGCCACGCGCATCCGAAGGTCGTCGAAGCCGCAACGAAGGCCGCGATCGAGGGCACCAACTACGCCGCGGTGAACCGCCGGAGCGTGGAACTGGCCGAACGCATCTGCGCGCTGAGCCCCTGCGCGGAACGCATCCGCTTCGTCGCGTCCGGCACCGAAGCCACGATGCTTTGCCTGCGCGTTGCCCACGCCGCCACCGGCCGGCCGAAGGTGCTGCGGTTCGAGGGCGCCTACCACGGCCAGCATCCCGTCGGCATCGCCGGCATGATCCACAGCCGGCCGACGAATCTGCCGACCTGCGACCCCGCCGGCGCCGGGGCTCCGTGGGTAGAAAACGATGTCTTGGTGGCGCCCTTCAACGACTTGGCCCGCACCGCGGAGATCATCGCCGCCCATGCCGCCGAACTGGCCGCGGTGATCGTCGAGCCGTTCCATCGCTGTCTTTCGCCGGTGCAGGGATTCCTGGAGGGGCTCCGCGAAGTGACCCGACGTCATGGTGTCGTGCTGATCTTCGACGAGGTGGTGACCGGCTTCCGCTTCGCGCTCGGCGGCGCCCAGGAATACTACGGCGTCCAGCCGGATCTCGTGGCTTACGGCAAGGCGCTTGGCGGCGGCTTTCCGCTCGGGGCCTACGCCGGTCGCTCGGACCTGATGGAAGCCGTCAACGAACACCGCCTGCCCGGGCCCCATTACGCGTGGTCCGCCTCGACGACCGGCGGTAATCCGGTTTCGTGCGCCGCCGCGCTGGTGGCCATCGACCTGTTTTCCGCGCCGGGCATTTATCCGGGCCTGCATGCCGCCGGCCGGAAACTCCGCGAAGCCATGGCGGCCGTCGCCCGGGAACAGGGCGAAGCCGTGCAGATTCTCGGTGACGGACCGCTGGCGCAGGTCGCGTTTTCGGACACGGCCATCCGAGACCAGCAGGGCTGGCTCGCGAGCAACCGGGCCCGCGGCCGGGCGGTGATGCTGGAACTGCTGGCCCGCGGCGTGTTCCTGAACCCGATGGGCACCAAGCTCTACCTGTCGCTTGCCCATACCGACGCGGACATCGAAGAATTCGTG
>CAIWAH010000148.1 GCA_903910585.1 uncultured Verrucomicrobiota bacterium | reverse complement strand
TCCGCACCGGTGCTCGTGCGAGGCGAGGACCTCCAGCGGCTCGCGATAGAGAAACGCCCACGGCACGAGGGGAAACGCTGCCTGCACCACGGGCAATTGCAGGATCTGCCAATGCTCGAAGCGCACGAACAGCCGGGTCCGGTGCGGCAGGGCCTTGGCGACGGCGAGGATCAGCCAGCGCAGCTGTTCCTGCCGCCATTCCGCGGTGGCGCGGGCATCCCAGAGCTGGCAGCGAAGGAGAGCGTCAACGGGCTGAAACTCGTTAAGGACGAGATGGCCGTAATCGGCGGCCAGCATCTGTGCCACCATCCGGGCCCCGCTGCGCGACCAGTGGAACAGGAAACCTGCCGGGGCCGGCACCACGGCGGTATCCGCGGGCGGCGCTTCGGCGACCTCCCGCAGCATGCCGATCGGTGTGTGAAAGCACCTGCCCTCGATCTCCGCGTCGCCCACCGAGGCCTTGAGGGTCTCGTCGAAGTAGGGTTCGCGGATCTCCCCCGGGTCCAGCTGCCGCCACACGACCACGGGTTCGCCGGCTTTCCAGAGGATTTTGCCGGGCAACCACCCGATGAGGTCGGAGACTTGGGCTTCCATGTTCAGGCAGTGGCCGGGGCCGGTTCGAGTTTGACTGACAACGTGTTTTCGGGAGCCGGCTTGGACCACGGGGCCGCGAGGCTGGTCGGCCGGCTG
This sequence comes from uncultured Verrucomicrobiota bacterium, assembly GCA_903910585.1. GTDB lineage: Bacteria > Verrucomicrobiota > Verrucomicrobiia > Limisphaerales > UBA9464 > CAIWAH01. The sequence continues at coordinate 21,830 of CAIWAH010000148.1, read as the reverse complement.
AAGGACGTTTGGCGCTCGAACGGGAACCAGGTCTGGTTCCACTCGTAGTATTCGAGACCATGGAGCCGCTTCTTGTAGTCCATCGGCGAAGGGTTCTCCAAAGTGTAGCCGGGATAGTAGAGCCGGTAGCCCTGCTGCCGCGCATATTCGAGCTCCAGCAGCAGGGTGAAGGTGCCGAGGCTGCGGTCGGAAAACTCCGGATCAAAGATGCCGTAGAGACTGGCGACCGCCGTGGCGCCTAGGGCGAGGTAACTTGCCGCCACGAACCGTTCGCGGTCGTAGAGGGCGAATTCCATGATCGGCACCGGGTGGGCTTCCGGGGCCGGTCCCAGGAAATCATCCAGCTGCTCGGGAACGCCGTCGAGGAAGCGGACCTTGTGCCGGTGGAACAGCTCCCGCTGCTCGTCGCCGATCCGGGCGGGACGCAGGTGCAGGCTCAGGTCCCGGTTGCGGCGCAGGACCCGCGACTGGCTCCTGGACGGGGCGAACTCGTCCAGCCGGACCCGGAGGTGGAGCAGGGGTTCCATGCGGCCGTTCCACGGAAGGATGGACTGCCGGAAGAAGGTCGTGCCGAGAAACCACCAGGCGCCGGCCCACAGTTCGTCCATGGCCGGCTGGGGCACGGACCAAGCCACAAAGGTGTTTTCGAACCGGCTGCGCACGTCACCCGGAAACAGCTGAAAAAACCGCCGTTCGTCAATGGCGAAGGCGCGTCCGTCCGCGGGCAAAGTCCGCTGGATGCGTCCGCCGCCGTGAGGCATGTTGGCGCCGCCGATGGCGAAACGGACATTTCAATTCGAGGGCGGCACCGAGCCGGAGCTGCGGCGGTTCCTCCGGGAGCAGGCCACCCAGCTGAGCCTGCTGCGGTGGGTCTATGTCGAGCGGGACACCACCCGCGTGCTGGATGTGAACCGCGATGAGCTGGTGTTTCCGGGCGTCACCTTTGGGCATCCCCACCTCGAACTGGTGCTCAAGGAAGCCGGTGCGTCGTTCGATCCGGCCCTTCTGGACTGGAAGCTCCCGCCAGATTGGGAGCGCCGGGAGTTCTACATCTCGGCGAAGTATCCGTGGGCCCACGACCGCGTGGATTGACCCCTGGGTTCAACCCGAATCCGGCCGAACTCCGGCCAGGCGACTGAGGATGACGCAGAGGCGTTCCAGGTGCGGCGTCGGCACGCCGGCCGCGCGGGCCTGACGCAGCGGTTCGAGGAACAGGCTTTCCAGCTCAAGGGGAAGTCCCTGCTCGAAATCGATCAGCGTCGAAGGCCGGTAGGCTCCCATCTCGCGGGTCCGTGAAATCTGGAGCGCCGCGTAGGCCCGGGGCATTCGGTGCCCCTTGGCTTCCGCTGCGGCAATCACCTCGCCCATGAGGGCGCTCGCCCGGGCGGTCCAATCCGCGTCGGCCAGCAACCGGTCGGTGGTCAGGCAGATTCCCTGGGCCGAAATCGGCGTCGGACCCGCCGAGATCCATGGAGCATGTCCTGCCGCGCTGGCAACTCCTAGGCCGTTAAACGCGATGTTCCACACCAGCTTCTGCCAATGCGCTTCGGCAAGATTATCGGTGACCTCGCAGGGCACGCCCGCGGTGTGGAACGCCGAGGCGATCGCGTTTGTTCGCGCGGCAGCAGGGCCGGCGAATTCACCGAGGAGAATGCGACCGTGCGCGGTGTGCTGGACGACTCCGGGAGCAATCCGGTTCAGGCAGACGAAGCAAAGGCCGCCGAGGATCTGGTCGGCGGGAAACAGCGCTGCCAAGGCCTCCTCATTGCCCAAGCCGTTTTGCAGCGTCAGCACCGCGGTGTGCGGTCCCACCAGGGGCGGCAACAGCCGAGGGAACTGGTCGTTGGCTGTGGTCTTGAGGCCGATGAGCACCAGCTCAGCGATGCCCGCCTCTTCCGGTGAGCGGACACAGCGCGGGTGAACTGTGAAATCGCCGTTCAAACTCCGGATCCGCACGCCCTGGGCCCGCACCGCCTCGAAATCCGAGCGGAGCAGGAACGTCACGGTGTGCCCCGCCCGTTGCAGGCAGGCGCCGTAGTAGCTGCCCAGCGCGCCGCAGCCGACGACGGTGATGTTCATGCAAAAAAGAAAACGGCACCCCCGGAAGGGTGCCGTGTGGAGGAAAAACCCCGATTACTTCGCACCGAGGATCGCGTCCTTCGCGGCCTTGGCGACGCGGAACTTCACGACCTTCTTGGCCGGGATCTTGATCTCGGCGCCCGTGGCGGGATTGCGGCCGATGCGGGCCTTGCGGTTGACGAGCACCAGCTTGCCGACGCCGGGGAAGGTGAAGGTGTTCTTCGCGTTCTTGTAGGCGAGCGCGGCGAGTTCCTCGAGAACCGAGACGGCCTGCTTCTTGGAGATTTCCGCCTTCTCGGCGAGCGTTGCGGCGATCTGGGACTTGGTCAGGGCTTTAGCCATGGTGAGATGAATTGTGGAGTGATGTGTTGAACGGCTCAGCAGGCGCATCCGCGTGCCGAACTGCTGGCGAGTTACCGCAAGGCGGCAAGGCACGGCAAGGGAAAATCCCCGTAAAATTAGGGTTCCGGTCGGCATTTGCCAAAACCGGGTGCCTTCCTTGACTTGCCCGCCCGCCTTCCCAACATCGTGCCGTGGCAGAACTCCGCTCCATCACCCACGATTTCCGCTACGAAATCGTCCGCAAAATCTACGAGGGCGGCATGGGGATTGTTTACGAGGCCCAACAGCACGGCGCGCGCGGCTTCGTGAAACGCGTCGCGATCAAGGTGGTGCGCGAGCGCTACGGCAACAACCGCGAGTTCATCGAGAACTTCGTCGGCGAGGCCAAGCTGGTGGCGGATCTCATCCACACCAACATCGTCCAGACCTACCACCTCGGCGAGTTTCAGGAAACGGCCTTCATCTGCATGGAGCTGATCCGGGGAGTGAACCTGGAGCAGTTCCTCCAGCGCCTCGCGGATGCCAAACGGACGCTGCCGCAGGAGCTGGCGGTGTTCATTGTCAGCCGCATCGCCCGCGGTCTGGCCTACGCCCATTCGAAGACCGACGCCGAGGGCAATGTGCTCGGCATCGTCCACCGCGACATCAATCCGAAGAACATCATGATCGCCTGGGAAGGCGACGTGAAGGTGACCGATTTCGGCGTCGCCAAGGCGCGCGGGTTCCTCACCGACAAGGAAGGGGAGGAGGTCGCTGGCAAACCCGAATACATGAGTCCGGAGCAGGCCGATTTCCAGATCACCGACAAGCGCTCCGACCTCTTCTCCGCCGGCATCGTCCTCTCGCAGCTGCTGACCGGCCGGAACATCTTCAAGGCCATCACGCCGGAGGATTCCCGTCAGCGCGTGATGACGGCCACAATCCCCAACTTCGTCGAGTTCGGAGCCCAGCACGGCATCGAGATTCCGGTCCGCCTGAACGAGATCCTGCAGCGGGCCCTGAGCCGTGACCTTGCGGCCCGTTACCAGACCGCCGACGAGATGCTCTTCGAGCTCGAGCACTTCATCTACCACAAGGGCTACGGGCCGACCAACGAGACCTTGGGCAAGTTCATCCGGGAACTCTTCAAGGACGAGCTCGCCCCGCGCAAACGCGCCGCGTCCGCCAACACCGTTCGCACAAGCCGGACCGGTCGCTCCACCCGCACCACCAAGGCCGACTCGGGCATGACCGCCCGCACCAGCCGCACGACCAGCAAGACGATCCGCACCCGCAAGAGCAGCCTGCTCGAACGGATCAAATCGAAGTTTCAATGAGCCGCCCCGCCCTGAAAGGCCGCACCGTCCGCCTCGGCCTCCTGCAGCACGCCTGCACGCCGGACCCCGACCACAACCTCGCGACCTGCCTCAAGGCCGCGGAACGCGCCGCCAAGGACGGGGCCCAGATCATCTGCACCCAGGAGCTGTTCCGCTCCCAATACTTCTGCCAAAGCGAGGATCACAAATACTTCGACCTGGCCGAGCGCATCCCCGGACCGAGCACCGAGAAGTTCCAGAAGCTCGCCCGGAAACACGGCGTGGTGGTCATTGCCTCCCTGTTCGAGAAACGGGCCGAAGGGCTCTACCACAACACGGCCGCCATCATCGATGCCGACGGTTCGCTCCTGGGCATCTACCGGAAGATGCACATCCCGGATGACCCGCTCTACTACGAGAAATTCTACTTCACGCCGGGCGACCTCGGCTTTCGGGCGTGGGACACGAAGTTCGGCCGCATTGGCGTGTTGATCTGCTGGGATCAGTGGTATCCGGAGGGCGCCCGGCTCACCGCGATGAACGGTGCCGAGATTCTCTTCTACCCGACCGCCATCGGCTGGCATCCGTCCGAGAAGGCCGAATACGGCACCAACCAGCACCTGGCTTGGGAAACGATCCAGCGCAGCCATGCGGTGGCGAACGGCTGTTACGTGGCAGCGGTCAACCGGATCGGCGTGGAGCAACCCATCGGCGGCGACGGCATCGAGTTTTGGGGCCAGACCTTTGTGGCGGGAACGTCCGGCCAGATCCTGGCCAAGGGCTCTGTGGACAAGGCCGAAAACCTCATCGTGCCAGTGGACCTCACCAAGGTTGATGTGACCCGCACCCACTGGCCGTTCCTCCGCGATCGGCGGATCGACGCCTACGGCAATCTCACGAAGCGATTCGTGGATTGAACCGGGACTCCGGCGGTCGTGGCGGGCGACACTTCAGGCGAAGGCGAGGCTTCGGATGATCCTGACCGTGGAGTGGGCCTTGTTGAGCGTGTAGAGGTGGACGCCGGGAGCGCCGTTCCGCAGTTGGTCCGCGAACGGCTTCTTACCGGGGCGTTCTCGGGGCGAGCGAATAGCGATGGGTGACGGCACCGTCCTTGTGGGTGGTGTCCTTCACGGCTGCCGGGTAGGCGCGAACATATTCCACCAGCGTGTTCGTGGGGCCGACGGAGACGCGGAGGATTCCGGAATTGCCCTGGAGGACGCCGCCCGAGTAGCCGTATTCCGCGGCGCTGCGCGTGTTGTCGGAGCGCGAGTGCCCGGGCTGGGGCACCTCCTGATAGACGATGCCGTCGCGCTCCTCCCGGACGTAGAGGTGGTCGTGGCCGTGGAAAACGATGCTGGCGCCGTGCTTCACCAGCAGGTCGTGGATCGGAGCCGGCCAACCCGGCCGCCGCTGGGCGAAGGTGTTGCGGCCGTCGAGTTCCCGGCCGCCCCATTCGAACAGATGCGACACCGCCGCTCCGCCCCGGCCCTCCGGGGTTTCGCCGCCGGCGAGGTGATGAATGAAGAGGAACTTGAAGCGGGCGGTGCTGGATTCCAGCGTGCGGGCCAGCCAGCGATATTGCGCTTCGCCGAGGGTCCTGCCCCAGTTGTCGCCCGCGTCGCGGCGTTGCCGGGCCGAAAACCAGAACGGATCGAGGACCACGAAAAGGGCGTCACCCCATTCCCAGGCGTAGTAGTTTTCCAGCAGGCCGACGTGGGGTTCCCGGTTTGCGTTGCCCGAATAGAATCCGTCCGGATACGGGTTCGGGAAATACCGCTTCCGCATGGTGTTCGACCAGACCGCCATGGAATCCGGGCCGGCGCCGCCGCGGGCCGGCTGTTCGCCGTCGTGGTTGCCGAGCACTAGGAACACCGGGGCGCTGTGTCCGAGCAGTCCAAAGTAGAAGCGCTGGGCCAGATATTGGGGGGCGGCCTCGGTAAAGTTCAGATATTTGTCGGTCATAAACGTGTCGCCGAGGTCGAGGTGGAAATCGGGCCGGGCGGCGAGCGCGTTGGTCAGGGACTTCCGGTAAACCTCCGGATCGGTGCCGAAATCCAGATGAGGATCGGCTTGCACCGTGAAGGTGAACGGACTGCCGGGCGGTCGGGCGGTGGTGAAAGTTCCCCTGGTGCCCACCTCAAACTCGAGGGCGCCGGCCGGCCGTGACCGGAACACATAGTGGTAGCGGGTGTTCGCGTTCAGCCCGGTGAGCTCCCACTCGTCCGGCGCTCCCGCGGAAAGGGTGCGGACCGGGGTCTGGTGCTCGGGGCGGCCGGGTTGCGGGCCATAGGCGAGGTAGCCTTCGCGCGCCTCATAGGAGAGGACACTCAGCGTTACCGATGACCGGGTGGGCCGGCCCAGGATCAGGTCGTAGGCTTGGCGCGGCACTTCGGTGCGGAAGGCCGGCGTGGGCATCCGCACCTCGCCGTTGCCGCCACGCCGCCGGGGCTGGATTTCCGCCGGCGCAGGTGTCTGCGGCCAGGCGCTGGACGTTGCGGCCAGCAGCAGTCCGGCCAGGAGGAGCCGCGAAGCGAGGGGGGAGTAGTTCATCGGCGAAAGCGTGAATTCACGGCCGGTTCCGACCTTTCTGGCCGCCCTGACCGCCGCGCCGTCCTTCCGGCTGGGCCGGTGGGGGTGCGTTTGAATCGTAGTTGGGATTTGGCGTAGGCATCTGGGCACCCACGTCCCGGAGATAGGCATTCAGGCGGGTGTCCAAATCCTTGGCCCGGTCGGGTTGCTGCGCGGAAAGGTCGTGGGTCTCGGTCGGATCGGTTTCGAGATCGAAAAGCCGGATCGAGTTGCGCTCGTAGTTCCGGACGAGCTTGTGGTTGCCAACGAGAATGGCGGTCGCCGGACCGCCGTTGTTGAGATCGTAATGGGGGAAATGGAACACCAGCTCCTCGCGCGGTCGGATGATGACGCCGCGTCCCTGCGGATCGTGAAGCACGGGAACGAGGCTGCCACCTTCGACGCCGGCAGGGACCGGTGTCACGAAGCCCGTCAGCCGTAGCACGGTCGGGAAAAGGTCGCAAACGGTGACCGGAACCCGGGAGCAGACGCCGGCGAAAATGCCGGGCCCGCGGACGAGAAACGGGACGCGCAGGCCGCCTTCGGTCACCGCCCCCTTGCCCCCGGACAACGGCGCATTTCCCACCCGACCTTGGGCGCCGTGATCGGCCGTGTAGAAAACGTAGGTTGAGCCGGCGAGTCCCAGGCGATCGAGCGCGTCCAGCAACCGCGAGACGTTGCGGTCGATTTCATCGGCCTCCGTCTGGGCGTCGGTCCGGTTCGGGCGGCCACCTTCCTTGCGTTCCTGGTTGGGATAGTGGGAAAGCTGGAGATAGAACGGCCGGCCCGCCTGCTGAGCCCGGGAGAGGAAGGCAATGCCCCGGTCGGTCATGCCTATGGCCTCCTTCGGATTGGGACTGGCGACGTTGTCTGGTCCGCCGTTGCCGGTCGGACCGTCGCTTTCCTGGAAGCCGTGCCGGGCGGGATCCGCCCGGCCGACGTGCCACTTGCCGAAGTGCGCCGTGGCATAACCGGCGTCGCGGAGCAGTTCGGCGACCGTGACCTCCGTGGTGGGCAGTTCGAGGATCGGGTCCGGCGGCAGCAGCGCCGTGCGTTGGCTGGTGAGGTTCCGGCCCGCGCCGACGTAGGTCATGTGCAGCGAAGCGGGACTCCGGCCGGTGAACAGCGCCGCCCGCGTCGGCGTGCACCGGGGCGATGCTGCGTAACCGTAGGCGAAGCGCAGGCCTTCCCGCGCCAGGCGCTCGACTGCCGGGGTGGAGAAGACCCGGCTCCGTGAGGAGGGATTCCGGTCGTCCATGGCGACCGAGGTGTTGGCCCAGCCCTGGGCTTCCGCGAGGATGACGACGAAGTTGGTCGCGGCCCCGGCCAGCGCGGCAAAGCCGGGCAGGAGCAGGGCGGCGGCGAGGAGACAGATTTTCATGGGCGATGGAATGCGGCGGGAATCATTTCGCCGGTGCTCCGGTCACATCGAGGTCCGGCTTGGTGTTCCAACGCTGGGTCCAGCCCGGACGTTCGATCCGGGTGCGGAAGATGACGGTGTTGTCGAGGTCGAGGTCGGCGGTCCAGATGAACTTCGCGCCCTTGAAGTCCGCGTCGTAATACGGCGCCTTGGGGTTCACGCGGTCTTCGGAGTATTCGGTCGCTTGGGCCCACTGACGGTCGTCGAAATCCACGGCCCACCACTGATCGGGCAGGGGAAGATGTTCAGCCTGCGGATTTCGGGCGTCGCGGGCGAGGGGCCCTTTGAAGAAACACTTCGCCTTCCAGGTGGCGTCGGTGACCGTCCCGTCGGCGAACTTGAGGATAAACCCGCCGTCGCCGATGTGGTCGCCGTATTCGAGGCCGGTCTTCGGATCCGCGTTGTCCTTGGCCAGGACCGCGATGGTCAGCGGATACTCGGGAAGCACGTCCACGGAGACGACGTTGTGGGGCAGGAAGTCGATGCTGTCCACGGCTGTCAGTTTGCCGTTGAGGTAGAGGACAAACCAGTTGTCGGCGTAGATGTTCGCCCGGGTCGTCATCGCCAGGGTGGGCTTGATCAGGCCCTTGGGATCGGTGCCGGCCGGCGAGGTCGTTCCGGAGGACGCCCGGTCGGATTTACCGGGCGGGCGGTCCCGCTTCGCTTCGCCGTTCCGGCGCGGTTCCTCTGATGCCTCCGCGGTGGTGTCCCGGGTGTAGACGACATTCAGGGAGGCGCTCGCGAGGACCTTGCCCTTCATGGCGCTGAGCAGCGTTTCACGGCTCACTTCGCCCGAGGGCCGAATCGGTTCGGAAAGCGCGTAAACGGTGAGCACGTAGGTCTTGGCGCCGGGACCCTGCGAACGCGGCGGCTCGTAGCCCGTCTTCCCCTTGAAGCTGGTGCCGCTCCGGCCGATGCCGGCGGTGTTTTTCGGCAGCGCCGTCACCTCGGCGGGAATGTCCCACAGTGTCCAGCAGCTCTTCACCTCATTGCCCGGGGCGAGGTGGTCCATGATGAGGACATAGCCTTGGGTGCCCGGAGGGGCGCCGCGCCAGGCGAGCGGTGGGGTGACACCGGCACCGTCGCCCGTGAATTCGGCGGGCAGTTTGCCGCCATCGGTGACTTCCGGGCTCGTGAGGACAAAGGCCGGGTCAGGCCGCTTGAGGGCGTTCCAGGACCCGGGAACCGTCTCTTCCGCGGCGCCCTCAGCCCGCGGTTGGCCGCGCCGTTTGGGCGATTGCTCGTCCCGTTGCCGCGGCCGGGCGCGTTCGCCATCGGGTGGCGGGCCGCCATTGTCCCGGCGGCCACCGCCTTCCCGGGCCGTGTAAACCTGTTTCACCGTCCCGCCCCGGCCGTCCTGAAATTCGAACGGGAAGGAGCCGTCTGCGTTGACCGCAAACAGCACCGACCGGGTCTCGCCATTCACCGTGTAGGTCAGCCGGTGGGCGTTGGAGCCGACCGCCTCGAATCCCGTGATCTTGGCTCCGCGCAGCGCGGTCAGCGATTCGCGCACCGGACGGGCCCGGGGCTGTGGATCCACCTGGCCTTCGGCTTCGGTGACTTCGCCATGGAAACCGCCGTTCACGAACGGATACCGGGTGGACGCGTGATAGTGATAGCCCAGCGTCGGGGTGGCATGGCCATTGAACGCGTCGAGTCCCGCTGGCGTCGAGCCGTCCGGCTCCTTCAGGCCGAAGATGGCGTAGCCGTCGAGGGCGTAGGCGATCGGCAGGGCCGTTCCAAGCACCGCCTGAAGGTGCAGCGGGGCGGTGTGGTAATGGTAGTCGTCGGCCCGCCCGCAGTGGCCGCCCCACTGGTCCAGTTCGCCGATGTCCGCGGAAACTTCGCCCCGATTGTTCTGCGGGTTGAAGATCGGAATTCCATTCGCGGCGAGCGCGATGGCGCCGCGCAGGAACCGGTTCCTGACCGACGCGGGTTCCTTCGCCGGCGTCGGGGCAAGCGGAAGGCGCCAGGCATTGGCGCCGGTGTAGCTCTGGGGCAGGGGCACCTGCTGTTGCCAGGCGGTGATGCCGATCATCATCGGGTGGGTCGGCAGGCCGTCGGACTCGACGTAGAGGAAACGATCGTCTGACCGGACCACGACCTTCGGCCCGAACGCCGCGAACGGGGCCGCCTGCGGCGGGCGGGCGTCGCGGATGGCGGCCGGAGCGGTCGTGGCGCGGGACGCCGGGGTGTCGGCCCGGGCAACGAACCACCTGGGCATGAGCGCTTCCGGTGGTTTGACCGACCAGTCGTAGTGGGGATGGGCCGGATCACCCGCCAGGTCATGCCCCGAGGTGGCTTGGCCCGAGAACAGGAGCGCCAAGACCATCACGAGCGGGCGTCCGAGCCATTGCGAGCAGGGATTCTTCATGGGCGCACCTTACGCCAGGGCAGATTAACGCCCGATGAAGGGGACGATTTCCGCGCTTTCACTTGAGGCCGAACCGGTCTGCGATTCATCTCCCGTTAATCTGCGATCAGCGAAGTTCGCGGGCGCCGGTCCGTGAGACGGTTGGACTCGCGGCCGGGCACGGTGGGAACTTCTGTTCGGGGCAATGAGACTTCTCGTGGTAGAGGATGAACCGGATCTGCGCGATGGCTTGGTTCGCGCCCTGCGCGGGCAGGGCTACGCCGTGGATGCCGCCGCCGAGGGCGAGGACGGGCTCCACAAGGCTCAGTCCTCGGATTACGACGCCATCGTGCTCGACGTCATGCTGCCCCGGGTCGACGGGTGGGAAGTCCTCGCCCGCCTCCGCGAAACGAAGGCAACGCCGGTGCTCATGCTGACGGCGCGAGACCGGACGGCGGACCGCGTCCGGGGCTTGGACGCGGGGGCGGACGATTACCTGGTGAAGCCGTTCGACAACGCCGAGCTGTTTGCCCGTCTGCGGGCGTTGATCCGCCGGGGCTCAGGCCAGGCGCGGGCGACGTTGGAGATCGGCGACGTCCGCATTGATACGGCAGCCCGCCTGGTGACGCGCGCGGGCAAGGCGGTGACCCTGACGGCCCGGGAATACGTCCTGCTCGAATATCTGGCGCTGCACCGTGGCGAGGTCGTCACCCGCACCGCGCTCTACGAACACCTGTTCGACGAGCAGGAATCCACGTTGTCCAACATCCTCGACGTCCACGTCTTCAACCTCCGCCGCAAGCTGGGACCGGAGCTCATCGTTACCCGGCGTGGCCACGGCTATTGCATCGAATGAGGCGCTTTCAATCCATCCGCTGGCGACTCCAGCTCTGGTATGGGCTGCTGCTCCTCGTGATCCTGACCGGCTTCGGGGCCACCGCCTACCATCTGGAGGCTGGGCGACAAGTTCGGCGGGTGGACGAGGAGCTGCGCCGGTTGCTGCCCGTCCTCGTGTCTGCCCAGCACCCGGTGCGCGGCGACCGCGATCGGCGTGAATTTGACCTGCCGCCGCGGGATGCCGCCCGGTTTGATCGGCCCGGCGAGGACTCCGCCTACTATGTGGTCTGGCTTCGTCACAGTGACCGGCCCGTGACCTACTCGCCGACCGCGCCGCGCGACGTGCCCCAGCCCAAAGCCGGCGAGCCGACCACCCGTCAGCGCGGCGTCTGGCGCGAGACGTTCCTGTTTCCTGGGCCCGGTGACGTGGTGCTGGTCGGGCGTTCGGTCATGGCCGACCGGATCGGCTTGCGCCAGTTTGCCTGGGGCCTGACGGCCGTGGGGACGGCGGTGCTGTGCGTCGGCCTGGTGGTCGGCGCCGGGTTAGTCAGCCGCGCGCTGCGCCCCATCCGGAACATCAGCGACGCGGCGCAGCGGATCGCCACCGGTGACCTCACCCAACGCATCAGCATCGGCGGTTCCGGGAGCGAACTCGACCAGTTGGCCGCGGTCCTGAACTCCACCTTCGCCCGGCTGGACGCGGCCTTCACGCAGCAGGCCCGGTTCACCGCCGATGCCGCCCACGAGCTGCGGACGCCGGTGACGATTGTGCTCACCCATGCCCAGAATGGCCTCGCCAGCCCCTGCCCCGCCGCGGAACACCGTGAGGCCTTTGAGGCGATCCAACGGGCTGCCCAGCGCATGCGCCGGCTCATCGGATCGTTGCTGGAGCTGGCGCGGTTCGAATCCGGCCAGGCACCGCTCCAGCGGGCCGAGTTCGACCTCGCCGCCGTCGTGGGGGATTGCCTGGCGCTGCTCCAACCGCTGGCGGCGCAGCGCGGAATCCGCCTCCAAGCCGAACTGGCGGCCACGCCGTGCCGCGGTGACGCCGATCGCATGGCGCAGGTGGCCTCGAACCTGTTGGCCAACGCCATCGAATACAACCATCCCGGCGGCGACATCCGGGTCACGACCCGGGCCGCCGGTGAACTCGTGACCTTGGTTGTCTGGAACACCGGCCCGGGCATTCCCGCCGCCGAACTGCCGTTGGTCTTCGAACGCTTCCACCGCGGCGACAAATCGCGCAGCGATCCCGGGCATTGCGGCCTCGGTTTGGCGATTGCGGAATCCATTGTCAGGGCCCACGGCGGGCAGATCGAAGTCCAGAGCGACCCTGTGGCCGGGACCACCTTCGCGGTGTCGCTGCCGGCCTGAGTCCGCCCAAAAGCACTTTGCAGAGGAACCCGATTGTCGAGCAGTGCGGGGCTACGAATTCCCGATGGTCTGCTTCGCCGACGCGTCGTTCGCCCGAATCACCGGTTGGGTGACTTGGAAGGCGATGAATAAAACAATCACCGACGCATCCCGGGGCGGTTTCCGGGGGCGGTCCGCCCAAATCACAACCAGACGGCTGAAGGCGCCGCGACGCGGCAGAACCTTCTTTGGGGTGACATCCTCGCCGTCGGAGATCAGTTCAGGCGAAGCCGAGGTTTTTGATGATCCGGACCGTGGAGTGGGCCTTGTTCAGCGTGTAGAAGTGGACACCCGGGGCGCCGTTCCGGAGCAGGTCCTCGATCTGGCGGGAGCAGTATTCGATCCCGAATTCCGTCGCCGCCGCGTCGTCATCCCCGATCTGGTCGAGCTTGGCCAGGAACGGGGCGGGCAGCTTAGCGCCGCACAGTTCCGTGAACTTCTTCGTCTGCCGTGCGGAAAGCACCGGGAGGAGACCGGGAACCAGGGGGACCGTGACGCCCAACTTCGCGAGGTGATCGCGGAAGGCGTAGTAATCGTCGTTGTTGAAGAAGAGCTGGGTGACCACGAAGTCCGCACCGGCGCGGATCTTGTCGGCGAGATGACCCCAGTCCACGAGCTTGCCGGCGGTCTGGGCAATGTGACCCTCAGGAAATCCCGCAGTGCCGATGTTGAAGCCGCCGAGTTCACGCAGGTAGGCGACCAGTTCGGTCGAGTAGCGGAAGCCACCTTCGGTCTGGACCCATTCGCCGGTGCCGCCGGGAGGATCGCCGCGCAGGGCAAGGATGTTCTTCACGCCGCGCTGGCGGGCATCGTCAATCACCGTCCGCAACTCGGTCTTGGTCGCGTTGACGCAGGTCAGGTGCATCATCGCCGTGAGGTCGAAGTCCCGCTGGATGCGTTCGACGATTCCGAGCGTCTTGTCGCGGGTGGTGCCGCCCGCGCCGTAGGTCACCGAGCAGTAGAGCGGCTTCACGGTCAGCAGTTCGGGCAGCGTTCGCTCGAACAAGTTCCGTTCGCCTTCCTCGGTCTTGGGCGGAAAAAACTCGATGGAAAGCGCCGGCCGGCCGGCGGCCCTGGATTGGCGGTGCAGATCGGTGATGAACTGGATCACGACGGCAAGAATGCGGAAGAAACCTCTGGAAACAAGATAGAAATCAACGAATCATGATTCGTTGATTTAACTTGAGAATCGAGCGTTCGCCATCACGCCTCGCACTCGCCGTAGCCGGATCACTGCGCGTGGGACAGCCGCTTGAAGTAGTCGGCCAGGGCGCCTTCGTATTGCTTCGGAGCATCCTCGGACGCCATGTCGCCAATTTCGGGCCGGCCAGCGAGCAGGGCTTCCACGAGCGCGGCCGCGTTGCCCAAGGCCCCGCTGCTTTCGTTGCCCTTGGCGCCCGCGCCGGAGCCGTTGCCGCTGCGCATCGCCTGGGCGGCTTCGGACATCTTGGCGGCGGCCTGGCTGAGCTGTCCGCCGGCCGCCTTGCCCTGGCGGGAACCTTTGCCGGCAATGCGCGCGAGGCGTTCGGCGAGTTCCTTCGCTTCCTGACTCAGGGATTCCTGCTTCGGAGCCAACTGCGCGAGTTCCTTCGCTTCTTTCGGCTCAGTTTGGTCGGCTTTGCCGGCTTTGCCCTCGCCCGGCTTTCTTCCTTGGCCCGGTTTCTGGCCGGCTGCGTCTCCGGGTTTGGCGTCGGAATCTTTCTTGGCGAGTTCGTCCTTGGGTTCGCCTTCGCCCTGTCCTTGGCCTGAGCCTTTGCCTTTGCCGGACTGTCTTCCGGGTTTCTGGCCGGCGGACGGAGCCGGCTTCGGGTCGCCGCTCTTCGCGGTCGGCGGGGGATTGCTGCCGTCCTTGGGAGCTTGCGTTTGGGCTGAGCGGGGCGCTTCGGTGGCCGCGGCGCCGCTGGGGCTGCTGCCCGGGTTTTCGCAGGCGGAACTGATGCCGGCCTGCTGCCGGGCGAGTTGCTGGATCTGTTCGAGCACCTTCGCCAGTTCCTGCTGTTTGGGGTCCTCTTTCTTCTGCTTTTTCAGCGCCTCCAGCACCACTTTCACCGCCGGCGGTTGCTGGGGTGGCGCTTCTTTCGGTTGCTGGGCCAGCGGCGGCAACTGCGTCGGCAGATCCTTCAGTTCCGGCATCAGCTTGAGCACTTCGTAAAGGCGCGCGAGGGCCGTTTCTTCCGGGGGCAACGCAGCGTCGCGGCGACCTTGCTCCAGCGTGCCGGCCGCCTGGGTCATCGCGGTGACCGCGGCGTTCATCGCACCCTGCACGGGCAGGGGCGCGCCGGTCTCACTGAGGCCCTTCTGATACAGTTTGCCGAACTCGAGGGCGTCGCGTTGGCGCAGGGCCAGTTCGTCGAACTTCTCCTTGGGACTGGCTGCGGCGAGGCTCGCCGTGTCCGCGATGATCTGCTTCTGGATGGTGAGCAGGTTCACCTTCTGCCCCTGCTTTTGGGACAGGCACTTTCCGCCCTCGATGTCGGTGATCTCGATGAAGTAGGTGGGCGAACGCCCGACGTCGGGACCATCGAGGGTGTTGTTGTCGCGCACCTCGGCGTGGTAGGCGACGAGTTCGAACTGCCGCAGCTTGAGTGGGGCGAGGTCGAGCTCCACCTCGGCCACGGCGTCTTTGCCCGTGGCGGTCCACTTCGCGATGGGCAATTCCTGTTCCGGTCCGCCGAGGCGATGGAAGACGAGCTTCATTCCGGCGATGCCGAAGTCGTCGCTCGCGGCGAGCTTCAGCGGAACGCGGTTCGTCGCCGCCGCGCGGATGTCGCCGCCGGGCAGTTCAAAGTCCACCTTGGGCGACGCGTCAGGAATGGCCACCAGCCGGTGCGCGGTTTCGTCGCCGCCCTTGCGGCCCTTCGCATCGAACAGCTCGAAGCGGAACTCGTTGTCCTTGGTCACCGGCACTTCGGCGGTCCAGAGCCCCTGCGCGTCGCGTTTGAGTTCCGACGCGGTGCCGTTGGTGAAGGCAAGGCGAGCCCGGGATAGGGTGACGTTGGGCGCGATTTGGAAAGTGGCCTTAGTGCCCCGGATGATGGCGATGTCGGCCGCGGCCTGTTCGGTCACCGGCAGCCGCGTGTAGGCGGGCGGCTCCAGCTTCACGCGGAGATCCTTCACCGCGGGTGGCACGTAGGCCGTGACCTGAAATTCGTCGGACACCGCATCGCTGCCGGCTACCCGATAGCGGAAGGACGTGGCGATCGCCGGCAGCGTTTGGCGGAACGTCCCGTTGGTGGCGCCCTCGAGACGAACGTCAGTCCAGGCGGTCTGCCCTTCCGCCTGCACCTGCAATGTCGCGGAGACGGGAACGCGTCCGTGAAAGGCCGCGGTCAGTTCAAACGGCTTGCCGACCGGAACTTCCACGGCGCCGGGCTTCACCTCGATCTGGGAAAAGGCCGCCTTGCTCCAGGGCGCGGCGGCGCGTTTCAAGGCGGTGCCGGCGGCCGGAAACGTGACCGTGAACGCCGCCAGCAGGGCCACCGCGGCACCGACACCCAGCACCGGGACCAGCAGGCGCCGGGTGAAGTTGACCGGATTGCGCGCCACCGTCTCCGCGGCCCGCTGCTGCAATGCCGCGGCCAGCTCGCGCTCGTAGTCCTGGCCGGCCTGACGTTCGCCCGTGAGGTATTCGGCGGCCGTGGAGATCTCGCAACCCGCGTTGGGCTGGCGTTGCTCCACCTCGAGCGCGGCTTCCTTCAGCGAAGTCGGCCGACGCCACAGCCGAAGCAGCCGCACTACGCCGAACAGCACCACGGTGGCGAGCGCGGTGAAACCAATCCACCGGACGGAGGCCGGGAGCGTGAGCCAGTAATCGAGCGACGCCGTGGCCAGCAGTGCAAACAGGGCGAGGCCCCCGGCGATGAGAATCGTCACGGTGCGCGCTGAACGGTCGCGCTGCCGGGCAGTGGCAGCGAGGGGGGCCTGAGCGGGGGAGGTCTTCATGAGCGGATGGGTGGTTCAGCGTGAATCGGGAAAACAGGAAGGCACGAAAACGGGAACAGGAGACCGTGGCAGCCGCGACCGCGTTTTGGACTGCGGCAGTCCTCTGCCGCGTTCGCCGAGGTGACCAACTCCAGCCAACCGCATCGCCCGTAGCCAAAGCGCGAGAGGGCTCGCGCACTCCAAGACGCTGACGCGACGATAGACTCCGTGGTTGCGGTTTCCTGCCTTCCTGATTTCCAGACTCAATCTGCCTTCACGCATACGACCGGTTGGCGACGAGAGTTTCGACGAATAGCAGCACCAGCACGCCCATGAGCAGGACCCGCCAGAACTCGCGCTGACTCCGTTCGCCGCCGAACAGACCGGAGGCGAGGCTGGTTTGCTCATTGCCGACGCGGGCGATCTGCGCCTGGAGATCGCCGGGCCGCCAAGCGGCGAGATCGGCTTCGGCGGTGGCCACATTCGCGCTGAAGCGGCGCACCTCGCGGCCTTGCGCATCGGCCAGACGGTAGAAGCCGGCTTGAGCGGGAGTGAACGTCACGCGGCCTTGGGCATCGGCGGTCTGCACCTGTGCCTTCCCGGCGGGATCGGTCAACGTGAGTTTGGCCTGGGCGAAGCCGCCACCAAGTTCCAGTTCCTCCTCCGAGCCGGCGACGAGATTCGCTCCGGCTCGCAGGCTGGGCTCGCCTTCGCGGCCGGCCAGCCATTGAACGGCGTTCTGGAGCCACGGCAGGTAAGTCCGATGCTTGGGCCAGTCGCCCCAGGCGGTGTCCGCCGTGGTGTTCACGAAAGCGACGCGGCCGCGGCCGACCTCACGGCTGGCGACCAACGGCGTTCCATCTTCAAGGCGGGCGTGCACGGAACTGGGGTTAACCATGGCGACCGTGTGACGGCGCAGGAAGGTCGGCAAGGCGAGATTGCCGGAGTTGGCCGGGCGGAACGGCGCAAACAGTGGGCCGGCTTTGTCCGCCTCGGCCACATGCCAGCCGAATTCGTCGTCCGCGGTCTGATCGCCCTTGAGCACGACAGGCGCGAGGTCGGCGAAGTCGGTGTTGAAGGCGCTGGCGGTGGTCTCGGCGCCGCCGAAGAGGAGCAGGCCGCCACCCGACTGGACGTGCGCAAGCAGCGCGGTGCGGGCGGTTCCGGACAACCCGCCTTGGGAGGGCAACACGACGACCGCAGGGCGATTCGTCGGGGCGGCGGTCAGACGGGCTACCATTTCCGCCGGCGACGCCTTGTTCAGGGAAAAACGCGCCGGCGCCCGGTTCGAGGTCCCGAAGGACGGATCCAAGGCGGCGGCGACAAAGAAGGTCTGCTCCTCAAACGAGCGCGGGCGCGGCCGGCCTTCGACCAGCAGGACGGAAACCGGCTGGGGAACGAACACCGACTGAAACCGCCGGTCGTCGGCAGCAAGCGAGTCCTGTGCGCGCAAACGGAACTCGGCCTGGTGCCAGCCGGGCGTCAGCGTGGGCAAACGCAAATCGAGGTTCGTGGTCGCACCGGCTTTGAGGGGAACCGTCTTCACGGAAACCGATTTGCCGTCGAGGAGCAGTTCGGTTTCCAGCGCCGCGATTTCCTCGTCGCCGTGGTGCGCCACCATGGCGTGCGGCAAAACGTCGTCGGTCGCTTCGAGACTGAGGTCGGCGACCGCGAGGTTGGGCGCGGCGAGGTCACCGGTGGGCAGGATTTCCACCGCGATGCCCTCCGGCAGAGGGGCGGTGGCAAGATTTGCGGAGCTGGCGCGCTGGAGATCGCTTAGGACCGCGACGGAAGGATCGGCCTTCGGATCGGCGGTGGCGAGGAGCTTGGCGGCCTCGCGGAAGCCTTCCGTAAGGTCGGCGGTGCCGGTGCCGGGAGAAAGATCAGCGATCGTCTTGGCGATGACCTGGGCGGAGGCGAAACCCGACGCAATGGTTGCGCGGTCCGAGCATACCACGAGCGCGGCCTGATCATCGGCCTTGAGTTCGCGGAGGAGTTTGCGAGCGGCGGCTTGCAACCGGGGCCAGCGGGCGCCCCCGGTATCGGCCGCCTGAAGGCTCAGCGAACGGTCGAGGACCAGCACGACCTGCCGGCGCTGGCGGCCGGCGGTATTGGGCGTCGTGAGCGGCAGGTAGGGCCGGGCGAAGGCGAGCACGATCAGGGCGAAGATCAGCAACCGGAGCAGTAGCAGGAGCAGGTTGCGGAGCTTGCGTTTGGACGAAGCCTGTTCGTCCTGTTTCGCGAAGAAGCGGACGGTGCTGAAGCGCAGTCGCTGGCTCTTCCGCTTGAGCAGCAGGTGCAGCAGCACGGGAATTCCCAGCCCGGCGAGGGCGGCGAGCAGAGCGGCATTGGTGAACAGAAACGGCATCAGCGGGGAAGCGGGAAGCGGGAAGCGGCAAGGGGAATAAATCTGGAAGACACGAAGGCAGGAAGAATCGTCGGCCGTTCTTTTCCTGCCTTCCTGCTTTCCCAATTCGATGCCTTCACAGCGACATCCTTTTCTCCAGGTAGGCGATCAGGGCGTGGTCCAGCGGTTCGTCGGTGCGGACCTGCTGGTAGTCGAGCTCCAGCTTGATGCATTCGTCGCGCAACCGGTCGCAGAAGAACTTCAGCCGGCGCTGGTATTCGGCCCTGAAATCCTCGGCGTGGACGACGACTTCCTCGGCGGATTCAACGTCCTCCATGATGTATTCGCCCTCGAATGGCAGGTCGAGTTCCTCGGGTGCCAGGACGTGGAAGACCAGCACCTCCTGACGCTGGGCGTGCAACCGGCGGAGCAGTTCGAAGGACGTATCATCGGCGGTGAAGAAATCGGAGATCACCACCGCGAGTCCGCGCCGCGTGAAGGTGTCCACGACCTGGAACAGATCCTGTCCCACGGCGGTCGAGCCGACGGCGTGCGTCTGGGCTAGCAACGTGAGCACCTCCACCGCCTGATGCCGGGTGGACTGGGCCGGCAGCGCCAGCCGGGATTCGGGGCCGAACAGGACGAGGCCGGGCGCATCCCGCTGCTTCACCATGAGCTGGGCGAGCGCGGCACTGAGCAGGCGGCCGTAGAGAAACTTGTTGTGGTCGCCCGCGCCGAAATCCATCGAGGCGCTGGTGTCGAGGTAGAGCTGGCAGCGGAGGTTGGTGTCGTCCTCGAACTGCTTCACGTAGAGCTCGTCGGTCCGCGCCCAGACCTTCCAGTCGATATGCCGGAGATTGTCGCCCTGCGTGTAGGCCCGGTAGGCGCTGAACTCGGTGCTGTAGCCCAGGAACGGGCTCCGATGCAGGCCGTCGAGAAAACCTTCCACGATGGTGTTCGCCAGCAACGGCAGGTCTTCCGTCGCCGCGAGCACGCGGGCGTTGAGGGCGAGGGTCGCTGGCATGGTCAGGGACGAGCTTGCGGAAACGCAGAGGCGGCGCAGCCGAATCCCGGCGGTGGTAAGTGGCAGCGGCGCCCTCGCCGGTGAAAGGTGCGGCAGGCGCCCCCGCCTGCCAGGTTGCCGGTTGGAGGGCTCGTGGGAAAACTCCGGCTCTGCGGGCCCGCGCACTGGCACTGTGTCCGGGCGTGGGCGCCCGGACCACCAAGACAGGCGAGGGCGCCTGTCCCACTAACGGCGCGGGGAGCGCCGACGGACCGCCGTCGTTCCGGTCTGGGTGAATTCGCCTTCATTCGTGTCGTTCGCGGACGGTTACTTCCCGTCCACCGGCACGTCCTTGAGCAGCCGTTCGATCAGGTCGTTCACACTGACCTTCTGGGCGCGGGCGTTGAAATTGGCCAGCAACCGGTGACGGAGCACCTGCCTGGCCACGGACCGGACGCCTTCGTAGTCCGCGCACAGCTTGCCAGCCACCGCGGCGCGGGCCTTGGCCCCGAGGATCAGGTATTGCGAGGCCCGCGGGCTGGCGCCCCAGCGGATGAATTCCTTCACGTAGGCCGGCGCGATGGATTCCTCGGGCCGGGTCGAGGCGACCAGGCGCACTGCGTAACGAATGACCTCGTCGCTCACCGGCATGGCGCGGACCAGTTTCTGGATTTCGACGATCTCGTCCGCCGTCACCACCGGCTTCAGGTCCGCGGCCTGGTTGCCGGTGGTGGAGCGCACGACCAACTCCTCCTCCGCTCGCGTTGGATACGTCGTGCGGATGTGGAACATGAACCGGTCCGCCTGCGCCTCCGGCAGGACGTAGGTGCCTTCCTGCTCCAGCGGGTTCTGCGTCGCGAAGACGTGGAACGGGTGGGGCAGGGGATAGGTCTTGTTGCCGACCGTCACCTCGCGCTCCTGCATGACTTGGAGCATCGCGGCCTGCGTCTTGGGCGGGGTGCGGTTGATCTCGTCGGCGAGGATCAGGTTGGCGAAAACCGGTCCGGGCAGGAACACCTGCTTGCGGCGGCCCGTTTCGTGGTCTTCCTCCAGCACGTCGGTGCCGGTGATGTCGCTGGGCATCAGGTCCGGCGTGAACTGAACGCGGCTGAAGCGCAGGTCGAGCACCCGCCCGAGCGAACGGATGAGCAACGTCTTGGCCAGCCCGGGCACGCCTTCAATCAGCCCATGGCCGCCGCAAAAGACGGTGAGCAGGACATTCTCGATTACCTCCTTCTGGCCGACGACGGCCTTGGCGAGCTCCGTGAGCAGGACCTGGCGCTGCGTGGCGAGGCGTTGGACGGCTTCGACGGTGATGGGAACGGCGGGGGCGGGCATGACGGGATTTGATGGGCTGCTGGCGTGGTAGGACACCGGACGGCGGCGAATGTTTCAAACTGGATTCCGGCAATCTGTCGGCGTGGGCGGCCGGGTGTGGAACGACGGGCGAGGGGAATTGGTTCGCCGAAACGTGGTCCGGCAAAAGTCCCCGCGGCAACTTCCTGTTCGTCTCCGTGCCGCCGCCGTGGCAATTTCACCGGCGATGAACTCCTGTCCGCTGCGCACCTCCGTGATCGGCAGCTATCCGTTTCCCGGCTGGCTGGAACTCGCCGCCACCCAGCTCGACCGCTTCGGCCCGGACGACCTCGCCGAAGTGCAGGAAGACGCCGTCATCGCCGCCGTGCATGACCAACTCGCGGCCGGCCTCGACGTCATCACCGACGGCGAACAGACCCGGCTCGACTTCAACCTGTCGTTCTACGGCTACATCCAGGGCATCGATCTCGAATCGTCGCCGCCCCGTCGCTTCGGGCCGCCGGCCCACGATCAACGCGGCAAACACAAGGTCGTCGCCCCGCTGACCGCCCCGCGCGGCCTCGGCGCCGTCGAGGAATTCAAGCGCCTTCAGCGGGTCGCCCAATCCGCAATTCGCAATCCGCAATCCGCAATCACCCTCAAGGCGTCCGTCCCCGGCCCCTACACGCTTTCCGGCCGGCTGCTGCCCAATGCGGAACTCGGTTACGCCGATCGCTGGGCACTGACCGAAGCCCTCCTGCCGCTCGTGCGGAAGGACCTCGAGGACCTCGTCGCCGCCGGCTGCACCGAGCTGAGCGTGGATGAGCCCAGCATGAGCTGCTACGCCTACAAGGAAGACACCCGGCGTTTCGTGGACCTCTTCAACCGCACCGTGGAAACCGTCACCGGCAAGACCCGCGTCTGCACGCACCTGTGCTTCGGCAATTACAAGGCCC
>CAIWAH010000147.1 GCA_903910585.1 uncultured Verrucomicrobiota bacterium | reverse complement strand
GGCACGCCGAGCGTCTGCTGCACCATGCGGAGGAGGAAGTAGAGCTTCTGACGCGAGAGCATCGTGTTGTCCGTCACCGCCGGCGTGAACCAGCGGTCGAACTCGGCGCCGCGCCAAGGGCGGAACAGCCGGTGATAATCCTCCGGCCCGGTGTAGAGCGCGGGATCGGGCAGTTCCGCGGGCATCACCTGCCGGCGCGGCAGGCGAACGAGCTCGATGCCGGCGGGTTTCAGGAGGCCGTTGATGAAATTGGCGAGGCAGCCCATGCGATGCGGTCAGTAGTGCCGCAGCATGTCGGCCAGTTTGGAGCCGGACAAGCCCGCCCTGCGACGCCGTGCGAAGGCAAAGCCCGTGCCCGCCAGCATCGCGACCAGCAGCGCGACGGCGCCGACCGGAACGGTCCACGGCCCGGTCGCACCGAAGTGCATGCCCACCGAGCCAACACCGACACTCAGGCCAGCGGCCAGTCCGCCCCGTGCCCACGTCGTGGCGAACAGGCGTCCCGCCGGCAGTGATCGCAGCCGGGCCCATTGCCAGAAGATCGGCGTGAAAGTGCCGAACAACGTGCCGACCAGAAAGGCGAGCGCCACACCCCGGGCGCCGAACTTCCAGCCCAGCGGCAGCGACAGCAAGACGCCGCAGGCCAGTTCGCGTTCGCAGTAACGGGCCAGCGACCGGAAGTCGCCGAGGCCCAGCAGGAAGTAGGCGGCCGGCGAGGTCAGGCCCGTGACCATAAAGCGGGCCGCCAGCAGCGCGACGACCACCGGGTCGGGTCCGCCCCACTTCTGCATGAACCATTCCGTGAACGGGGCCAGCGTGACCGCCATCGCGCCCATCGCGCCGCCGTAGAGCCACGCGTTGACCCGCAGGAGCCAGTCGCCCTGGCCGGGATCCGTCCCCTCCGCGCTGGCCTTCGCCACCAGCGGCCACAGAGCTTCGCTGCCTGACTGAAGCGCGCCGCGCACGATGCCAAAAATGCGGGCTGACGTGGCGTAAATGGCAGCCACCACCGGATCGCCGGCCAGAAAACCCACGAGCACCACATCCACCGTGAACAGCAGCAGAATGGCGAACTGGCTGCGCAAGCAGGCAAACGCATCGGTCCGCAGCCGGAGGAACAGCTCCCGAAATTCCCCGGCCGAGATCCGGCCGGTCCAGCTCAGTCCCGGCTCCTTGGCCTGGCACCACAGCCACGCCGGCACCAACTGCACGATCCCAAGCCACGCGGTCGCCCACGGGAACGCCCAGAGATCCCAGCCGGATTTCAGGCCGATCCAAAGCGCCAGCAAGTTGATCCAAGAACCGACGGTGTTGAGCCGGAAGACCCGCTGCTGTTCGCCCAAACCGATGAGCAAATTGACCTGCGCCAGTGCGAGCACGGAAAAGGCGCCGGCCGTCCCCAATGCGACGAAAAACAGGGGCGGCTCCTGCGCCAGCCGGGCGGTGGGGGAAAAACCGTAGGCGACCATGCCGACCACGGCGACGCCCCAGACGAGCGCGCCCAGCCGCAGATAGAGCGCCTGACCAAAGTGAAGCAGTCGTCGGCGCTCCGCCGGATCGTGCTCCACCAGCAGGCGGCGGTTCAGCGTGGTGCGGAATCCGAAGTCCAGCAGCGGCAGATAGAGCATCGCCTGAAGCGCCACGGCGACCACGCCATAGCGGGCGGGCAGGAGGTAAGCGTCCAGCAACCGGAGCATCAGCATGCCGGCCAGCGCGCCCGAGAGGGTGGCGCTGACTTTCCAGGCAACAGTCCTGAGGAACGAGCCGGTCACGCGTGCGCTGGAGCATTCCGCACGGCCGCAGGCATCGCGAGCCGGAATCACCGGACAACCGCGGCCCGGGCGGATCTGGACCCCGTGTGCGGCCGTCATGGACTGCCCCGAGAGTGCTGCCGGTTTCCAACCGGCGGACCCCGTGAATCGGCACAGACTGACCGAGGCGAACGCACGGTGCGGGCTTCCGCTCTGGCCGAAGGCCACTGCTCGAAATGTGGGCTGCGCCCGGAAGCTTTCGGCCCGACCCGTCGGCCGATCCCAATTCGTGGCCGCCCCGTGCCGCCGCTGCCGGCAAGATGCCGGCAGCACTTTGCGGCGCCCCCGCATCGGACACGATGACCCGATGCAACCGCACGGCCGTTCTCAAAACGGGTTCACCCCCTCGCGGTCACTGCGGAACGCCGGGATTTTTCCGCGCGGAGCTGGCCGCAACCGGCCGCCACGTCGATTCCCCGCCGCTGCCGGATGGTGCTGGGAAAGCCCGCCTGCTTGAGCACCGCCTGAAACGCCTTGGCCGCCGCCTGCTGGGTGGGTCCGCCCGAAAATCCGCCCGTGGGGTTCAGGGGAATGAGGTTCACATGCGCGTCGAGGCCGGCAAGCAGGTCCGCCAGACGCGCAGCATGTCCGACGGAATCGTTCACGCCGGCGATCAGGGTCCACTCAAAGAAGATGCGCCGGCCGGTCTGGGCGAAATAGGTCCGGCACGCCGCCATCAGTTCGGCCAGCGGCCAGCGGCGGCTCGCGGGCACCAAGGCGGACCGTTCCTCCTCCGTGGCCCCGTGAAGGCTTACCGCCAGCTGGTAGGGCTGGTTCTCGGCGGCCAGCCGCAGAATGCCCGGCACCACGCCCACGGTGCTGATCGTGATCTTGCTGGGGCCGAGGTTCAGGCCGCGGCGATCGGTGATGATCTCCAGCGCGGTCATCACGGAATCGTAGTTGTGCAGCGGCTCGCCCATGCCCATGAGCACCAGATTCCGCAGGCCGGGTTTGCCGGCGACGCGCTGGGCGAGTTGGACGTGCCGGACTTGGGCGACGATCTCGCCGGGCGTCAGGTGGCGCACGAAACCCATCTGGCCCGTGGCACAGAAGACACAGCCCATGGCGCAGCCGGCCTGGGTGCTGAGACAGGCCGTGTGCCGGCCGTCGTAGGCCATGAGAACGGTTTCCACGGTCTGCCCATCCGCCAGCCGGAGCAGGAACTTGCGGGTCAAGCCGTCGGCGGAGGCGATGTCGGCGACCGGCGTGGGGAACGCGAGTTCGTAAGCCTTTGCGGGCCCCATGGCTTCGTGCAGCCACCTCCGGAGCGGAGGAACGAAATCCGCCCGGCCCGAAAGATTCTCCGCGAGGTCGTGATGCAATGCCCGCCAGAGCGCGCGCGCATGAACCGCGGGCAGGCCGGCAGCAACCAGGACCCCTTCCAGGGAGGCAAAGGTCAGGTCGAGCAGGGATCGCTCGGCAACGGGTTCAATGGACGCCATTTCGGTAGCCAATCGGTAACCAAATCCTTTCGGGAGGGCGGAAGCTCACCTGGGGAATCGGGCCCCGCTCAAGTAATGCAACGCACAGCCGATGGCCAATTGGTGCGTAACCGGACAACTCTATGCAACTCCATGCCGAAACAACCACTGAGGCGATTCCGGCCATCGCATTAGTCACCCAGGAGATCGCCACACCTGTGCTCGACGGAGCGCCGCAGGCGGATTTCACGGCGGTCAGTCCCGAGCGCCCCGGGAGCATTCCGCGGGTCGAGTCGGTTCCCACCCGGGCCGAACCGGCGGTGGTGGTGCGCGAGACGAATCTCGCCGAGACGGTTGCCAGGCTGCTCAAGCTGCTTCCCGGCAAGGTGGTCGCCACGGGATTCTCCGATTACCACCTCGGCCTTTCGATCGCCTTCGACGCGCAGACGTATGCCGAGCTGGAGCCGATCCTGCAGGCGGGTTGCGACTATACGCCCTACGTCCCGCCGTCTGTGAAGGCCGTGGAGGCGCCCCTCAACGCGCACATCCTCATTGTGGAGGACACGCTGGTCTCCCGGCTGATGTTGCGCCGGACGCTCGAACAGCTGCCGGGCTGCCGGGTCTCGGAGGCCAACTCGGGGCGGGAAGCCCTCGCGGTGCTGGCCCAGGGACCGCCGCCCGACCTGATCATTTCCGACGTGGCGATGCCCGAAATGGATGGCCTCACACTGGTGAAGGAAATTCGCGCGACGCCCACGCTGGCGCAGGTGGACGTGATGCTCTGCACCGCCAGCACGGAACGGGACACGGTGTTGCGGGCGGCGGAACTCAACGTCTGCCGCTACCTCGTCAAACCGTTTGAGCCGGCCCAGGTCAAGGAGCAGGTCCGCGAGACG
>CAIWAH010000146.1 GCA_903910585.1 uncultured Verrucomicrobiota bacterium | reverse complement strand
CTCGGGATCACCACCGTTTCCGGCCTGCACAAAGCCGTCGCCAACCCGACGGAACTGCTCGTCATACCGCGGTTTCAGCTCGACGCACTCGAAGGCCTTGATCGCCCGGGCGTCGCCGTTGGTGATGACCCACAGCTCGTGGACGAGGCCAAGGTCCACCAGTTCCTCCAGGCGCAGGAACCGCCCCGGGGCATCCGGCGCCGGTTCGCCGATGGCGCGGGCGAGGGCTTCTCCGAAGAAGGCATTGTGCTCGACGTTGAAATCGTTCGTGACGCCACGCTTCAGCGGAAATGACGCCGCGTTGAGCCGGTCTTTCGGCGCGTTCGTCTCCCGGAAATCCACCAAGCGCCACACCCGGTAATCCAGGAACGGTGGTGCGACTTCGTCGCGGTAGCCATGCCAGCGGCTGCCTTCCCGCACGCCCGCGATGATCTGGGCCACCAAGGCGTCCAGCCGGGCGCGCGGCGAGTGATTGTCGAAGTTCAGCACCAGCAAACGCGGCCGCATCTGGCGGAGCCGGTCGTGATGTTCGCCCAGCCACGGATCGCCATTGGCCCCGCTGACGGCATTTGGCCAGACCGTGAAATGCTCAGCCACGGCCGGCCACAGGGCCAGCCAGAGCGTGAGCAGCAGACGGACATGAAGCGGTTTCACGACGACGTCGCTGGGGTCACGAACGGCTGCGCTTCCGTTTCAGTTCGGCGCGCAGCTCGGCGAGGGGCAGCGTGTTGATCACGTCCGCCTTGGTCAGCCAGCCTTTGCGGGCGAGGCCAGCGCCGAGACGGATCCAGTTGGCGTGTTCCAGCTTGTGGGCGTCGCAGTTGACGACGCATTTCACGCCCTTGGACTTGGCGTATTGCCAGAGCCGCCAGTCGAGATCGAAGCGGTAAGGAGAGGCGTTCAGCTCGATCCAGGTGCCGGTCGCAGCGCAGGCATCAATGACGGCCTGCTGGTTGAGCTTGTAGGCGTCGCGCTCCAGCAGCAGGCGGCCGCTGAGATGGCCGAGCATGTGGACGTGCGGATTCTCCGCAGCCCGGATGAAGCGTTTGGTGTTTTCCCCCTCGTCGCTCGCCGGCACATGCAGGCTGGCGACGACCACATCGAGTTCCGCGAGCAGATCGTCGTCGAAGTCGAGACCGTCCTTGAGAATGTCCACCTCGCTACCGGTCAGCAGGCGGAAGTCGGACCTCCGGTCCGCGAGCTGGCGGTTGAGTTCGGCGATTTCCTTCAACTGCCGCCGGAGCCGGTGCGGATCCAGGCCGTTGGCCTGGAAGCTGGCCCGCGAATGGTCCGTGATGGCCCAGTAACTCAGGCCGAGTTCCTCCATGTGCGCGGCGATGTCGGCGAGCGTGTTGCGGCCGTCCGACCATTCGCTGTGGTTGTGCAGCGAGCCCCGCAGATCGGTCCATTCGAGTAGGCGCGGCAGCGTGTGGTTTTCGCCGGCGGCGAATTCCCCGCGATCCTCGCGCAGCTCAGGCGGCACGTAGTCCAGGCCGAGTTCCCGGAAGATATCGGCCTCGTCATGGCAGGGCACTCGGAGGGCCGGATCGCGGGTTTCCTCGGTGCTGCGGAACAGTCCGTATTCGTTCAGCCGCAGGCCACGGGCGATGGCCCGCTGCCGCATGACGATGTTGTGCTCCTTTGAGCCGGTGAAATAGGCCAGCGCGTAGGGATACTCCGCATCGCTCACCACGCGCAGGTCGGCCTGGATGCCGTCACCCAGGATGACGCTCGCCTTGGTTTCTCCCTGCGCGAGCACGGTCTGGATGCCGGGTTGCTGGACGAAGTAGGCGATGACCTCCGCGGGGCGTTTCGACGAGGCGAGGAAATCAATGTCACCGATGACCTCCTTCCAGCGCCGCAGGCTGCCGGCCGTGGAACAGCGGATCACGTCGGGATGCTCCCGGAGCGCGTCGAGCATCGGCTCGGCGACGACCAGGGCATCCTTGAGCAGATGCCGCGAAGCGAACTGCCGTTTGAAGGCGATGGCTTCGAGGATTTTCGCCTGCGACCTCTCCCCGAAGCCGTCGAGTTCGGCGACCTGGTTGGACTGGCAGGCCGCCTCCAGCTTCTCCAACGAATCCACCCCCAGCGCGTCATACAGCTTCTTCACCTTCTTGGGGCCGACCCCCTGAAGTCCGAGCAGGTGCAGCAAGCCAGCCGGGAGCGACGCCTTCAGCTCCTCGTAGTAGGGCAGCCGGCCCGTGGTGACGAGCGTGGTGACCTTGTCCTGCAGCGCTTCCCCGAAGCCCTTTAGTTCGCCCAAACGCTTCTCGGCGACGATGCGGTCGAGCGGCTCGGTGAGACCTTCAAGCACGCGCGCGGCGTTGGTATAGGCGCGGGTCTTGAAGGGATTCTCGCCCTTGAGTTCGAGCAGCGTGCCGATCTCCACGAGAACGGCCGCGACCTGGTCCTTGTCCATGCAGGCAGACTAACTGCTGGGGATGAGGACGGAAAGCACTGGAGCAAACGCACTCAAAGCATGGCCAGCTCTGGATGAAACGGCCCGTTGGCGGGCCGAATTCAGTGTTCAAGTTGAACGGACATTCTGAATCCATCTTCTAACGGTCACATTTCTGCCGCCAGATCATGCTAGCTTGTATCAAAACAATCATCACCCAAGCGATATTGGTTTCGATCGCCTTCGCGCTGGTCTGTTTCGGACTCGGCGCAGGCTGCGCCCAAAGGTCAGCCATCGGGATCGGCGATGAACCGGTTGTCGGTGAAGATGCTACTTACTCGCTCGGACGGCCAACTGTGCCGATGGCG
>CAIWAH010000145.1 GCA_903910585.1 uncultured Verrucomicrobiota bacterium | reverse complement strand
CTGGTGGCTGGTCTTCCGCGTCCTCGGCAGCCGCCAGTTCAAGACCGGTTCGGTCAAACTGTTTGACCGCTGGATTTTCCCGGTTGGCCATTGGCTGGAAACGAATCTCGTGGCGCCGCCCATCGGCCAGAGCCTGATGGCCTTTGCCAAGCCCTGAGCCATGCGTTCGCGCCCGGCCCTGCTGTTCCTTGCGATGTCGTTTGGACTGCTCGCGGCCCTGTTTTTCCGGGCCATGCTCGGCACGCATTTGCTGGCTCCGCTCGACTTGGCACCGGCTCTTTTCAAGCATTATGCGTGGGTTCAACCGGGCCACACCGGCGTCCCGGAAAACCACTACATCATTGACCAGTTGACCTACGATCTGCCGCTCCAACGGCAGATCCACGCTGCCGTCCAGCAAGGCCAACTGCCGTGGTGGACTCCGCTCGACCTGGGCGGACGCCCCCTCCTCGCCGATGCCCACATCAACGGCTTCGACCCGCTTCGCCTGCTGCTTTACCGCGTGCTACCATTTGAAGCGGCCTACAACTGGAACCTCCTGCTCCATTCCGTGCTGGCCGGATTGGGGGCATTTTGCCTGCTGCGCAGCCTCGGAAGCCGCCCGCTCATCGCCGGTCTCTTGGCGCTGACCTGGCAGTTCTCGGGCCCGATGACGCTCTACTTCGGGCACCCGTGGATTCAGTCCGCCTTCGTCGCCTACCCGTTTCTATGGCTCGCTTGGAACCGCCTCGCCCAAGGCACTTCCTGGCCGGCATTGGCGGGCGCTTCGCTAGCTGCAGCCTGGGCATTGCTCGGCGGCAATCTGCAATCGCACGCTTACCTGCCCCTGTTCGCCGGCGCCTGGCTCGTGGGAACCTGTTGGAAGAGCCCAAGTCAATGGC
This sequence comes from uncultured Verrucomicrobiota bacterium, assembly GCA_903910585.1. Classification (GTDB taxonomy): domain Bacteria; phylum Verrucomicrobiota; class Verrucomicrobiia; order Limisphaerales; family UBA9464; genus CAIWAH01. The sequence continues at coordinate 8,725 of CAIWAH010000145.1, read as the reverse complement.
GGCGACTGCTGCCGATGATCGCCCTGTCCGGTATTCTCGGGGCAACGATCGCCAGCCCCGCGCTGGCGGTGGAATTGGACCTCTATCGGCAAGCCCAACGCCTGCCGGCGATGAGTTTCAGGCTGATCCACGCCGGTGCGGCACCGGCTTCGTTCACGTTCCTGTTCCCTTGGGCACTCGGAACCTTCCGCACCGTGGACCTGAGCAAGCTGTTCGGTCAGTCCACGCTGGGATTCCAGCTGTTTGTCGGCATTCCCGCGGCCATTGCTGCATTGGCAACCATCTTGACCGGATTCCGCGCATCGAGGGAAACACCGGCCAACGAGCCGTCCCGCGCGGCCACACCTCGAATCGCCGGCCTCCTGCTGCTCGGCTACCTCGCCATTCTCGCCACGCCCGCGGTGCTGTTCCTCTACACCCGGATCGCCCCGATGATGACGCTGGCGCTCGTCGTCCTTGCCGCCGAGTTCTTTCCCCGCCTGGAGCGCGAACCGATGCCCCGGCTTGGCCGCCTGCTGTGGCGCGGCGGATGGGGCTTGCTCGTCGCCGCGGTCTTGGCCGGTTTCGCGATTCTGCCCCGGCTTGAACCCAAGCTGGAAGCGGCCCTGCTCCGCCGCGGCGCAGAAGGAACCCAAATGGACAACGCGCCGGAGTTGCGCCGGGCACAAGCCCGCCGGCTCGCAGAGGAACTTTCGCCCGCGAATCCGGAACTGCTCCTCGGCCTGGCCAGCGTGCTGGCACTCGGTTGGTATTGCCGCCGGCCCGCCGAGCAGCGGCAACCGTGGCAATTCGCGGCCGTGGGCATCCTCGGCTTGCTTCCTCTGGTGGCCTTTCACGTCCGCTTTGCACCGAGCCATCCGCGTGAACTGTGGGATCGCCTGCTGGCCGGGGGACCGCTGCAAAACGAGCTTCGCCCGGCCGGGAAAATGGGCGCGGTGCGATTCGAGGACACGCTGGCCGGCCTACACCAGCAGGTCTTCCCCAACTGCTTCTCGCAGCTTTACGGCGTCCAAACCCTGCACGGCTACGCGGCCCTGCGTCCGCCGCATCTCCTCACCACCACCAACGGCCCGAACCTGCTTGGTGGCCGTCCGTTGACCGACGCCGCGCTATCGGATGCCGGCAAACTTCAGCGGCTCGAAGCCGGATATTCCGCTCGGTGGATCGTGCGGCATGTCGGAGTTCCCCAGACCAGCGCCATTGCCGCCGTGCGCGAGTCCTGGAACACCCTCGAACTGGTTCTGTCCGGCCACGGCAGTGGACCGGTCGAGTTCATCTGGACCGACACGTATGCGCCCGGCTGGCGGGCCGACTTCAACGGTGGGCCCGTGACCTTGGAGCGATTCAAGCGGCTCTTTTCGCGGGCTACGCTCCCTTCCGACAGCGGCACGTTGCGCCTCACGTATCATCCGGCCGGCGAGGGACCACTGCGCTGGCTGGCGGGGGGCACCGCGCTGCTATGCGGCCTCACGCTGGTTTTTGCGGCGAGGCGAAACCGGTCGCGTAGACCTTACCGTTTGCCCATCCGGGACCGCGCCCGCTCCAGGGTTTCCTTTTCCTTCGCCGTGAGGCTGTGAATTCCATGGGCCGCGATCTTTTCGAGGATGGGGTCCACTTCGCGGGCCATGAACTCGTCGGGTGACGATTCCCGTGGAGCTTCCATCGGAACGGCCGTGGGCGCATTTCGCCGGACCGCTCGGGCCGGTTTTGCGGGGCGATCCGCTCGCCGCCGAAACAACTTCGCGACCTGATTCCACCAAGCGGTTCCCGGAATGGCCATCAACTCATCGTGCCAGCGGCGACGGAAGAACAGATACGCAGCGGCGATCCCCCCCAGATGCGCGGCGTGGGCAATTTCCGGGTCCGAAGGCACCAGCGTGAAGAACAGGGCGATGGACGTTTCCGCGAGGAGCAGAATCTTCGCTTTGATCGGGACGACAAACATCACGAGGAACTCGGCCTCCGGCTGAAGCAGACAGAACAGGGCGACGAGCGCCATCACGCCCGCCGAGGCTCCAAACACAGGCACCCCAAACACCTTGGGCACCGCCGCCGCCAAGACCAGATGTAACAGCCCACCGGCGATTCCCGACCCCAGATAAAACAACAGGAACCGCCGCGCTCCGAGCACCTGCTCCACAAACCGACCACAAAACCAGAGACCGAGCAGATTGCCGGCGAGGTGGAACAGCCCGACGTGGACAAACTGAAACGTGACCAACTGCCACACGTAGCCACGCTTCACTCCCTCAAAGCTCAGCGGCAGCAAGCCCAGCCACTCGGAGGAGAAATACACGAGGGCGATCTGCAGCAACGCGAAGGACGCCACCAAGGCGATCATCAGCTTGACCGTCATGGTCAGCGGCGGTCGCCCGTCGGAATCCCTCATGTAATCGCGGTCAGTCAGCACGGCGGCAAGCTATTGACGTGGACGGCCAATTCAAAGGCGGGATTGCGCTTTCGGCTCGTCATCGGCCGGCGGCAGTGGCTTGGCGTCCATGAAATTCAGGGCCACCAGACCGCCCACCAATCCACCCAGGTGGGCCAGATGGGCGACGTTGCCAAAAGGGAACAAGGCGCCCCCCATCGTGACCAAAGCCACGGCGAGCAGCAGAAATTTCGCCCGCATCCGGAGTGGGAAGACATAGAACAGCTTCACGTCCACCTTTTCCTCCGCATACAGCGCACACACGGCCGCCAGCACGCCGCACAGGCCGGCGGAGGCTCCGACCACGGCGGAGCCGAAGTGAGTCGGTGACAACCAGGCCACCAGGATGTGCAGGGCGCCCCCGCCCACGCCGCTGAGTAGGTAGAGCACCAAGTATCGCCGGGCGCCCAGCGTCAGTTCCAGCAACGGCCCGATCGAGTGCAGGAAGAGCAGGTTGAACAGCAGATGCAGCAGGCCGCCATGCAGGAACTGATAGGACAAAAACTGCCACCACATGCCCTGCTTCACCGTGGCCAGGTTCAGCGCGTAATGGTGAATCAGGGATTGCCGCTGGGAATAACCCAGCCGCGATTCCCACACAAAGATCAGGACGTTGACCACGATCAGCGCCGTGGTGATCGGCGAGGCCGGCGTGCGGTCGTTCTGGGAGGCGGTGCTCAACGGGCATTCACGAAAGTTTGGCGAGCTCCGCCCGGACCAGTTCGGTCAGCGGCCGGAGCGTTTCGCGGCTGAAATCAAACCGGCAACCGGCGGCCGCAAACAGTTCAGGCAATGGCCGGGAGCCGCCCAGCGCCAGTCCGGCCTTGTAGGCGGCCAACGCCTTCGGCTGGTCCGCCCGCGAATTGGCCCACACCTGCAATGCGCCCAACTGCGCGATCCCATATTCCACGTAATAAAACGGGTAGAGGAAGATGTGGAGCTGCTTGTGCCAGAGGTTGGCCCGGGCCGACTCGAAACCGGTCCAGTCCACATCGCCGCCGAAGCGGTCCATCAGGGCGAGCCACGCGGCGCGGCGTTCGGCCCGGGTATGTTCCGGGTGGGTGTAAATCCAGTGCTGGAAGGCATCCACCGTCGCAATCCACGGGAACACCCCGACGATGCCCTCCAAATGGACCCGGCGAGCCCGCTTCGCGTCAGCCTCGCTGTAGAAGACATCGAGCTGCGGGGCCGCGAGCAACTCCATCGCCATGGACGCGACTTCGCAGAATTCAATCGGCGCCCCGCGGTAGGCGTAGAGCTCCTCCCCGCGGGTCGCGAGCGCGTGGAACGCATGGCCAGCCTCGTGCAGGATGGTCTCGACGTCCCGCTGGAGCCCAACGGCATTCATGAAGATGAACGGCAGCCGCGATTCGCTGAGGGTGCTCTGGTAGCCACCGGGGGCCTTGCCCTTGCGGTTGTCCAAGTCCAGCAGCCGCAGCTCGCGCATAGTGGCAAAACCGCGGGCCAGTTCAGAATCAAGCCGGTCAAAGATGACCTGCGATCCGCGTTCCATGGCCGCGGTGTCGGCGAAGGGTTTGAGCGGCGGACGGTTCAGCGGGTCCACTGCCAAGTCCCACGGCCGCAGGCTGCCGACGCCGAGCTGTTCGCGCCGATTCCGTTGCAGGTCGCGGAAGACCGGCATCACTTCGGCCGCGATGGCGTCGTGAAAGCGTTCACAATCCGCCGGCGTGTAATCGAAGCGGCCGCGGGCTCGGAAAGCGTAGTCACGATAGTTGGCAAAGCCGGCGTTCAGCGCCATCTGGTGCCGCAGCTTCACCAGCCCATCCATCAGCTCGTCGAAGCGGTCGGCTTCCTTCAGGCGCCGTTCCGCGACCCGCTTCCAGGCCTCTTCGCGCAAGCTGCGATCGGGTTCCTCCTGAAAGCGTCCCATCTGGACGAGCGTCTTCTCCTCGCCTCGGAAATTCACCGTGAGGGAGCCGCTGAGCTTGTTGAACTCGTTGCCGAGTTTCGCGTCGTCGGTTTCCAACGGCACGTTTTCAGGGCGGTAAAGTTCGACGAGCAGAGCCTGATCACGGTCGAACACTTCGTAGCGCGCCTTCGGAAGCTGGGAGCGCAATGGATGGCTGAGGTAGAGCTTCGCCAGCTCAAACCGGCGCGGCTTCAGCTCGGGCTCCAGTTTCTCGACAAAATGCAGGTAGGCCGCCTCCGCCTCCTTCGATTCGGTGTGGCAGGTCATCGCGATGTAACGCTTCGCGCCTTCCTCATCGAGGGCCGCGGCGAGTTCCCCGCCGTCCAGCAGCCAGGCCTCGAAATCCGCTAGGGTCGCACACTGCGCCGCCCTGGTGACCAATGCGTCGAAGAGCGGGGCGACTTGCGCCCAGTCTCCCAGATCAATCTCCCGCGGCACAAACCGGCGCGGGGAATGGACGGGCAAGTCTCCGAACGGCAGCAAACTCATGGGGCGAAAGTGGCAAGTCGCCCGCCTTCGGCAAGAATCCTTCAGCCGTGGCCCAGTCATCCGCTGACAACTGCACCATCACCGCACTGGCGCCGCTCCAGATTGCACCGTTTACTCCGCCCGTGATTTCGCTGGCCGAAGACGCCGCCGCCCCCTCCGCCGACCTGATCCGCCAGGTCAGCGACATCTTTTCCCCGACCGGAGTCTTCTCGCAGGCGAAGAACTTTGAGTTCCGCCCCCAGCAGCAGGAAATGGCTGTGGCGGTCGCCAAGTCGCTGGTGGAGCAGGACCATTTGCTCGTCGAGGCCGGCACAGGCGTGGGCAAGAGTTTCGCCTATCTGGTGCCGGCGATCCTGTTCGCGGTCGCGCGGAAAAAGAAGGCGGTCATCTGCACCCACACGATCAACCTGCAGGAGCAGTTGGTGGAAAAGGATCTGCCCCTGCTCGCGCGGGTGCTGCCGGTGTCGTTCGAATACACGATGCTCAAGGGTCGGCAGAACTACCTCTGCACCCGCCGGCTGAGGAAAGCGATGCAGCAGGCGGACTCGCTATTCACCTCGCCCGAAGTCGCCGAGCTGAAACGCATCTGGGAGTGGTCGCAGGAGACCACCGACGGCTCGCTCAGTGATTTCGGCGAGGAACCCGATCCCAAGGTCTGGGAACATGTCTGTTCCGAACGCGGCCTGTGCACACCCAAGAAATGCGGCGCCGCCAGCGACCTCGCCAAGGATGGCCACGCCTGTTTTTTCCAGCGGGCGCGGCAACGTATCCTCGGCGCCGACGTGCTGGTGCTGAATCACACGCTGTTCTTCACCCTGCTCAACGGCGTGGACGACGATCAGGAAGGCGGCGTGCTGTTCAAAAACGACTTCGTCATCTTCGACGAGGCCCACACGGTCGAGCAGGTCGCCGCCCGGCACATCGGCGTGAGCGTCAGCAGCGGCGGTGTGCGCTACGCGCTGAACCGCCTGTGGAATCCCCGCACGGAAAAGGGACTGCTGTCCGTGCTGCGCAAGGGTGAACCCGTGAAGGCGGTCGCCGACGTGCTGAAGCAGAGCGACGATTTTTTCCACAAGGTCGAAGCCGCCTGCGAAGCGATTGCCGAGGGCGCGAAAGCGGAAGCGGAGACGCGGCTGACGGAGGGCGATCCGGTGCCGGCCCGCGCCGCCAAGCCGGAGGGGCGAGATTGGAAGGAGCTCCGCATCCGGCGCCCGGACCTGGTAGATGACAACGTGACGCTGGCCCTTGCCCGGTTGCGGGAAGAGATCGTGGAACTGGTCGGCGCCACCGACGACAAGGAGACGGGTGAGGAGCTGCTGGAGTGCAATCGCCGCCTCGGAGAGCTGCGCCTCGCGGTGCAAACCTTCCTGAAGCAGGAAGCGGAAGACCACGTTTACTGGGTCGAACGCGGCGGACGAACCCAGCGCAACCTGTCGCTGAACGCCGCCCCGGTGGACGTCGCGGATTACCTGCGCGAGCGGCTGTTCGGCAAACAGACCAGCGTGATCATGACCAGCGCCACCCTGGCCGTGAAAGCCGCCGAGCCGCCCGCGCCAACGGACGCCTCGGAAGTTTCCACCGGACGAGGGCTCCGCAGTCCCAGACCCGAACCAAGGAACTCGCCCCTCGATTACGTGGCGAAACGGGTGGGCGGGGAACAGGCGCGCAAATTGCAGGTCGGCTCGCCCTTCGACTATGAGCGCCAGATGCGGCTCTACGTCGCCGGCAAGATGCCGGACCCGCGCGATGCCGGTTACGAGGACGCGCTCGTGCACTGGATCGAACACTTCATCCGGCAAACCCACGGCAAGGCCTTCGTGCTGTTCACCAACACGCGGCTGATGCAGCAGATCGGCGGTCGGATGGAACGCTTCTTCGCCCGGCTGGGAGTCGAATGCTACGTGCAGGGCACCGGCACCCCGCGCTCGGCGATGCTCGAAAAGTTCAAGGAGAACGTGAACTCCGTGCTCTTTGGCACCGACTCGTTCTGGCAGGGTGTGGATGTGCCCGGGGAAGCTCTCAGCAACGTCATCATCACCCGGCTCCCCTTCGCCGTGCCGGACCATCCGCTGATCGAGGCCCGGCTGGAGCGCATCGAAGCCCAGGGCGGAAATCCGTTCTTCGAATTCAGCCTGCCCGAAGCCGTGCTGAAGTTCCGTCAGGGCGTCGGCCGGTTGATCCGCACGGCGAGCGATTCCGGGATCGTGGTCGTGCTCGACAACCGGGTGCTCACGAAGCGCTACGGGCGGGAGTTTCTTGGGGCGATTCCGAAGTGTCCGGTGGAGGCGGTGTGAGGGGTTGGGTCAGGGTTTGGGGAGGAAGTAGTCCTGCTGTTTTGGGGAGATGGGTAGGCGGAGGAGGCGGAGGACGGCGAGCATGTCCTCCCAGAGCTTGCGTTTTTCGGCGGGGGCCTGGTTGCGGAGGAGGTAGGCGGGGTGAAAGGTGGGCATGAGGGGGATTCCGCGGTAGGACTGCCAATGGCCGCGGAGGCGGGTGATGCCCTCGGTTTTGCCGAGGAGGCCCTCCACGGCGGTGGCGCCGAGGGCGACCATGGCCTCGGGCCGGATGAGGGCGATCTGTTCGTGGAGCCAGGGGATGCAGGTGGCCATTTCCGCCGGGGTGGGTTTGCGGTTGCCGGCGGACTGCCCCGGGGTGTCCGGACGGCACTTGAGGATGTTGGCGATGAACACCTGTTCGCGGCTGAATCCCATGGCGATGATGATCTTGGTGAGGAGTTCGCCGGCCTTGCCGACGAAGGGCTCCCCCTGGGCATCCTCGTCGGCTCCGGGAGCCTCCCCGACGAACATGAGGCGGGCGTGGATGTCCCCGACCCCGAAGACGACGGATTTGCGGGCAGAGACAAGGTTGGGGCACCGGGTGCAGGCGATTACCTTGGCGCGCAGTGCGGCCACGGCCGCCTCGCGGGCCGGGCGGTCGAGCGGTGCCGGCATCGGGAATTGAACGGTGGGTTCGGGCGGGGACATGGGCGAAGGGATCAGGCGGCTCCAGTTTGAATTTTGCAGGGAAGCCAACGGATGACGGGCAGTCTGAGTTGGAGAATCAGGGGACTCAACGTCCGTCAGCCCCGCCTGGGCCCCAGTGGCTGCCGGACTGGCGGTCACTGGAACGTGCGCCACGGCTTTCCGCAGGGAGGCGGCCCCGGAAGAATCGGCCCGGAGGAAATGGATTCCCACTTCACGGTCTCCATGGACTTTGCCCAAGGCAGCTTTGATCAGGCGATCAAAGAGCAGAGTCCGCGAATCTGAAATCGGATTCATGGCACACAGCGACAGGAAGAAACGAAAATGCCGGACTTGGGGGGAACCAAGTCCGGCGTAAAGTCGCGGCAATTACCTACTCTCGCGCAAGCTAAACATGCACTACCATCGGCAGTAAGGCGTTTGACGTCCGAGTTCGAGATGGGATCGGGTCGGGCCACCTTTTGAAATCACCGCTAAATTCTCTGAAGATTACGCTAATAATTCAAGCCGAACAATTGATTAGTATCACTTTGCTTAATGTATTACTACACTTACACATGTGACCTATCGACCCAGTTGTCTGCTGGGAATTTTGGAGAAACCTTATCTTGAAATTGGCTTGGCGCTTAGATGCTTTCAGCGCTTATCCTGTCCGTGCATGGCTACGCAGCGATGCCGTTGAAACGACAACTGCCACACCAGAAGCACGTTCAATTCGGTCCTCTCGTACTAGAATTGAATTTTCTCAAGTTTCTTGCGCCCACAGTGGATAAGGACCGAACTGTCTCACGACGTTCTGAACCCAGCTCGCGTACCGCTTTAACCGGCGAACAGCCGGACCCTTGGGACCTTCTCCAGCCCCAGGATGCGATGAGCCGACATCGAGGTGCCAAACCG
>CAIWAH010000144.1 GCA_903910585.1 uncultured Verrucomicrobiota bacterium | reverse complement strand
GGCTGACCGGAACGAGGGCTTGGCATTCGCCCCCCCCTCCGTAGCGTCCGGGGAATTTCCTCGCATGAAGTTCCCTCGCCCGCTGTTCCGCCTGATTGGCCTGCTGCTGTTCCTGCCGGCGCTGGCCCAGGTTTCCTCCGATGGCCGATGGCGCTGGCAGGGCGCCGAAATACCGACCCCGGCCAACTGGCAGAACGCGGCATTCGATGATTCGAACTGGGCCGCGGGGAATCAGCCGCTCCACAGCGACTTCCGCAGCGAAGGTTCCCACCTTGCCGGCGTGGCGGCCAATTCCCGCAGCGTTCTTCTTCGGCACACGTTCACCGCCGCCAACGCCCCCAAGATCGGCGAACTGCTGGTGCGGGTGCTGGCCGAGGACGGATTTGTGATGTGGCTGAACGGCCAGGAAGTGGCGCGGCACAACGTCCCCGAGGGCACCCTCGGTTCCGCCGACCTTGCGCTGAATCCGGCCGCCAGCCCGCTCACGGAAGAAACCTTCGCCGTGGCCTCGCCTTCACAGCGGCTGGTGAATGGCGCCAACGTGCTGGCGGTGCAGCTCTTCACCGCCCAACCCGTGGGCGACGCTGACTGCTTCTGGAATGCCACCCTGGCGGCGACCGTGGACAACACCGCGCCCGTGATCGTCGCCCAGATTCCGCCGGCCGGTTCCACCGTGGATTCCTTCGTCTTCAGCGAAGTGATCTTCAGTGAAGACGTGACCGGCGTGGAGGCGGCCGACCTGAAGGTGAACGGCGTGCCGGCAACCAATGTCGTCCAGATCGCGCCCGGACATTACCGGTTCGACTTTGCTCCGGCCGCCACCGGCGCGGCGGTGCTCAGCTTCGAGGCCGGTCACGGCATTGATGACGGCCTTGCCGCTCCCAACGCCCTCGCGCCGGCCGCGTGGAGCGTGACGGTGGATCCGTCCGTGAACCGCCACGCCGTGGTCCTTTCCGAAGTGGTGGCGGACAACTACCGCTCGCTGGTGGACGAGGACCGGGATTACCCCGACTGGATCGAACTGGCGAACCTCGGCGACAGCCCGGTGGACCTGCGCGGCTGGGCCCTGACCGACGACCCATCACAGCCGTTCAAGTGGCGCTTCGGCACGGCGTCCATCGGCGCCCGCGGTTACCTCGTGGTGTATGCCTCGCAGAAGAACAAGACCAACGTCACCGCGCGGACGCGCCTGCACACGAACTTCAAGCTGGCCAACGAGGGCGAATACCTCGCGCTGGTCGCGCCGGACGGCGAAGTCATCTCCCAGTTCGCGCCGAAGTTCCCCGCCCTCGGGGTGGATGTCGCCTTCGGCCGTCTGCCGGACGCGCCGGGCCAGACCGGCTATTTCGCCGTGCCGACTCCAAACGCCCGCAACGCCAGCAGCGGCGTGGGCTTCGCCCCGGAGGTCACCTTCTCCGCGCCCAGTGGCACCTACCTGCATGAGTTCCGGCTGAAACTGACGGCGCCCGGCACCAACACGGTGATCCGCTACACGCTGAACGGCGCGGTGCCGACCAACACGTCGCCGGCCTACACCGAGCCGCTGATCCTCACCGGCTCCATTGAGGTCCGGGCCCGCGCCTTCGCCGACGGCCTGTTGCCCGGCCCGGTCCAAAGCGCGGGTTACATCCGGCTGACCAACGATCCGGCACATCTGGCGCAATTCACCTCCACGCTGCCGATCCTGGTGATGAGCACGCTGCGGACCGCCACCATCGCGGAGACCCGCAACACGATGGTCCAGTTCAGCCTGCACGAACCCGTGGACGGACGCTCGTCGCTCCTGCTGCCGCCGACCTTCGTGAGCCGGGGCGCGGCCAAGGTCCGGGGGTCCAGTTCCGCCAGCCTGCCCAAGACCCCTTACGCCATCGAGTGGTGGGATGAGTTCAACGAGGACCGCAAGGAGGGCATCCTCGGACTGCCGGCGGATTCGGAATGGGTGCTCTACTCACCGAACCAATACGACCCGGGAATGCTGCACAATCCGTTCGTCCATCAGCTCAGCCGCGACCTCGGCCAGTATTCGACGCGCACCCGGTTCGTGGAGCTCTACGTGCAGCGCAACTCCGGCCTGCTGGCGACCAACCAGTGGATGGGCATCTATGTGCTCGAGGAGAAACCCGCAATCGATGGCAACCGGCTGGCGATCGACAAACTCCAGCCCGAGGACGTGGCCGAACCGGAGGTCACCGGCGGCTACCTGATGAAGTTTGACCGCCTCGACCCCGCCGACGGAGGCATCACGTTTGGTAGCGGCACCGCCGCCGCCGTGGACCCGAAGGAACCGGAACTGGAATCTCCCCAGCGCGCCCCCCAGCTGGCCTACATCAAAAAGTATCTCGGCGACTTTTCCCGGGCGCAGACTGCGGTCAACTGGCGCGACCCGGTCGCCGGCTACCTGCCCTACCTGGACCTGACCAACTGGGTGGATTACCACATCGTGGAGGTGCTCAGCGGCAACGTGGACTCGCTCGTCCTCAGCGCCTATTTCCACAAGGAGCGCGGCGGGCCGCTGAAATGGGGCCCGCACTGGGACTTCGACCGGGCGCTGGGCTCCACCGACGGCCGGGATGTGAACCCGAAAAACTGGACCACCGGCCCGTTCTTCAGCGCCACCTGGTGGGGCCGGATCCTTCGCGACCCCACGGCCTGGCAACTGTGGGTGGACCGCTACCAGGAGTTCCGTGCGGGTGTGATGTCACGCACCAACATGAACCGCCTGATCGACGAATTGGCAGCCGAAGTCGCACCCATCCAGCCGCGTGAGTCCAAGAAGTGGTCCTTCATGCGGCCGCGCGGCGGCACCTACACCGCCGAGGTCAACCTGATGAAGAACTGGCTCTCGAACCGCGTGACCCATTTCGACAGCCAGATGGCTGCCCGACCGGCCCTGAGTTCATCCGGCGGCCGCGTGGAACCGGGCCACACGGTCACGATCAGCCGGGCCGCCGGCTCCACCGTCTTCTATACCCTCGACGGAACGGACCCGCGAAAGGGTTACGGCACGAACGAACTCGCGCCCGGAGCCCTGCTCTACATCGGACCGATCACCATCAACGCCAACGCCCGGCTGGTCGCCCGGGCCCGGGACCTGAACAAACGCCAAACCGGCGGCCCCCTGACCAGCACGCCATGGTCCGGTGCCGTCGCGGCCACCTTCACGGTCACTCCGCCGCCGCTCGCGCTCACCGAGATCATGTTTCATCCGGCCAAGCCAACCACGGCGGACGGACCAGACGAAGATGAGTTCGAGTTCCTCGAGCTGCGCAACACCTCCGCCGACAAGGTGGCCCTGCCCGGCTACCGCCTCAGCGGCGGCGCGGACTATTTGTTCACGCCCAACAGCGGCATCACGGAACTCCTCCCGGGCGGACGGGTCCTGCTGGTTGCAAACGCCGGCGCGTTCGCTTCCCGCTATCCCGGCGTCGGCCCCATCGCCGGCGAATACTCCGGCCGCCTCGGCAATGGGGGCGCCCGGCTCGCTCTGACCGGCCCCTTGCAGGAACCGGTCTTCGATTTCGAATTCAACGACCACTGGCAACTGCTCGCCGACGGCAGCGGCTTTTCCCTCGCCCGCACCGGCGACGGCTCCGTCGCCAACGACCCCGTCCAGCCGGAGTCATGGCAGCTCAGCGGCCGGTTCGGCGGTTCGCCCGGAGAAGCCGACCCGACGCCGGAATGGCCGCAGCATCGCGCCGCCCCGGTCCAGATCGGTGAACTCCTCACCACCGCAGGCGAGCAGAACTTCATCGAACTGGAATTCACGGGAACCGGTCCGGCCAACACCGTGGACGTATCCGGGTGGTGGTTGAGCAACGAACGCGATGACTGGCGCAAGTTTCGCCTGCCCGCCGGCTCCATCGTCACGGCCGCGAGCCGCGTGGTCGTGCGCCAAAGCCAGCTGGACCAGCCCAACGGCGCCGGCTTCCGGCTCGATCCGCAGGGTGACGAAGTCTGGCTGTTCAGCGCCGATGCCGCGGGCGAGCTCACCGGCTTGGTCACCGGTGGAAGTTACCCGGCGAGCGAACCCGGACGTTCGTTGACCAGCCTCCGCCAATCGGGCGCCGAGCACGCCTTCGTCCCGTCAGTCGCTTCCACTCCCGGAACCAGGAACACTGCGGCGTCCATCGGCCCGCTGATCCTGCGCACGGTGGCCTACGCGAGCAGCGACGACGCCCCTGACGGTGAGTTTGTCGAACTCTTCAACCGCGGCCCGTTGGCGGTGCAACTGGCGCCGGATGCTTCCAGGCCCGGCAATTGGCGCATCCGGGGCGGCATCGAGTTCGATTTCCCTTTCGGCACAGCTCTGGCCGAGGGTCGAAGCCTGGTCGTGGTTGGTTTCGATCCAGGGGCCGAGACGGCGAAACTCCACGCATTTCAGGCGCGGTTTCGACCCGCCCCGGGCACACCCATTCTGGGTCCGTGGCGCGGACGGCTTGCCAACGACGGGGACAGCATTCGCCTGCAACGGCCGGCCGAGGGCTTTCCAGATGGTTCCACCAACGGTTACTTCGTGGATTCGGACACGGTGACATATCAATCATCCGCACCCTGGCCGGCCGAAGCGGCCCGGCCCGGCAAGGCGCTGCTCCGTTCTGTCCCCTTGCCTGCCGACAATCTGCTGCTCTCGGATTGGGGCAGCGATCCGGCTTCGTGGGTCGCAGGCTGGCCCACTCCGGGATTCGCCGATCAGGATTTGGACGGGTTGCCCGACTCATGGGAAGCGAGTTGGAAACTTGACCCCAACGACGCCACCGGCGCTTCGGGTTCCGACGGCGACCCCGACGGTGACGGCTTCACCAACCGGATGGAGTTTGTGAACGGCACCGATCCGCACGACGCCACCGAAGCCCTCCGGCCAACCGCACTCCGCGGCGCCCGCGGCAATCTGGTGCTGCATCTGGCGGCCCCCGCCGGCCGCGCAATCGCGGTCCAACGGGCCGATTCGTTGGCCCCCAACGGTTGGCAAACCCTGCGCACACTGACCGCCCCCGGTGGCGGCTCCACCTCCTTGACGATCGAGGAGACCGATACCGAAGGCCGGTATTACCGGCTCGTGGCCGACTGAGGGCGGCTTCTTCTGTCCGGACCGCCTCCCGCATCGGTCACACGCAGCTCCCGGACTCAATTGTCGAAGCGGACGGAATCTCTCCTCCTGAGGGAGCCTCAGGCGAATCCCGGCAATGCGGGGGTTTCGCCGGGAACAGCGCCGCCGCCGAATGTCATCGGAAGGGTTGGGCTGGGCGTCTCGTGGGAGGTGCTGTGCAGCTCGATCTGGGTTGCCCCGAGCTGCTTGAGGCGGTTGCCCACCGCCTTGAGCGCCAATTCCGGCCGGTTGGTATCGCGGCTCAGGTGACCGAGATAGATGCGGCGGAGATCGGTGCCCACGAGTTCGGCGGCGACTTCGGCCGCGGCGTCGTTCGAGAGGTGCCCATGCCGGCTGAGGATGCGCTGCTTGGTGCTCCAAGGACGTTTGGTGTCGTCCTGCAGCAGCTTCACGTCGTGATTCGCCTCCAGCACCAGGACCTGCGAGCGCCGCACCCGTTCCAAAATCAGCTTCGTGACGTGTCCGAGGTCGGTCAGGAAACCCAGCGTGCCGCCGGCGGTGGTCAGGACGAACCCCACCGGATCCATCGCGTCGTGCGGCACACTGAACGTCTGCACGCCGACGTCGCCGAGCGCAAATTCGGCCCCGGTCTGAAAGGTCCGGAACTGGAAGCGGGTCTTGGGAAAGTCCTTCTCGATGGCCTCGCGGGTAAATCGGTTGGCGTAGATGGGGATCTCCAGCTTCGCGCACAGCGTGCCGAGGCCGCAGATGTGGTCGCCGTGTTCGTGGGTGATCAGGATTCCCGAAAGTCCCTCGGGCGCCCGGCCGATGCCGGCGAGGCGTTCCCGGATCTGCTTCGCGCTGAAGCCGGCATCGATCAGCAGCCGCGTTTCCCCGGCTTCGAGATACGCGCAATTGCCCGTGCTGCCGCTGCCGAGAATGGTGAACTGAACCGCCACGGCGCGACGTTACGGAAGCACTCCCGCGCGGCAAGCAACCGCTTGGTCCCGGCGAGTTTGGTGGTGCATCGGGGCCGTCCCGGCAGCGAGGATCATTGGCCGCCCGCGGCCGGCGAACCGCCGGTTTCCGCCAGCGCCCGTTCCGTCTTCAGCCGCAGCTGCCCGCACGCGGCATCGATGTCGTGGCCTTTTTCCAGGCGCAGGGTTGTGGTGACACCCTGGGCTTCCACGGCGGCGGCGAAGGCTCGACAGGCGTCTTCCTCGGGACGCTTCCAAGCGAGTCCTTCGACGGTGTTGTAGGGAATCAGGTTCACCTTGGCGTGGAGGCGACGGGCGAGTGAAGCCAAGGGGATCACCTGTTCCCGGCCGGCATTCACGCCGGCGATTAGGATGTATTCGAGGGTGATCATTTTGCCCTTCTTCTCGACGTAGTATTCGCAGGCGGCGGTCAGCTCGCGCAGCGGATACTTGCGGTTGATGGGCATGATCTGGACGCGGACATCATCGGTCGCGCCGTGCAGCGAAATGGCGAGGCGGAACTGCTCCGGTTCATCCGCCAGATTGCGGATGCGGGGCACGACGCCGCTGGTGGAAATGGTGATCTTGCGCGCGCCGATGCCCGCGCCCCATGGGGCGTTAAGCGAGCGCAGCGCGGCCGTGAGGTTCTCGTAATTGGCCATGGGTTCGCCCATGCCCATGACCACGATGTTGTTCACCACGCGGTCCGCCTCGACCCGCTGGTCAGCGGGCAGGCCGGTGTTCCAGCGCTCCACCGCAAGGATCTGTCCGGCGATCTCGTGGGGTTCGAGGTTGCGCTTCCAGCCGTCGAGTCCGCTGGCGCAGAACCGGCAGCCGTAGGCACAACCGACCTGCGTGGAGATGCAGAGCGTGTGGCGGTCGCTGCGCTCGCCGTAGAGCGCAGGGTTCGCCGGAATCAGCACACTCTCGATCAGGCTGCCGTCTCCGAGGCGCCAGAGGAACTTGCGGGTCGTGTCGCGCGCACCCTGCACCGTGACCAGCGACGGCAGTGTGAGCGTGAACGCCGCGGCGAGCTTTTCGCGGAGTCCACGGGGGAGATTGCTCATCTCGTCCCAGCCCGACGCCCGCTTGGCATAGATCCAGCCGAGCACCTGGTCGAGGCGGTAGGCGGGCTCGCTCCAGGCCTTGAACTGTTCGGCCAGGGCGTCGCGGGTTTGGGAACGGATGTCGGGAAGCACGATGGGAAAATGACCAACGCCCGATGGGCAATGACGACGGAGCGCCTACTTCACCGGGAGCGGTTCGTTGCCCAGCACAGGAGCCACCGGCGGCGAGGACTTCTTGCCCCGGAACTTCCGCGCCACGTCGTCGAGCAACGTGTAAACCACCGGGATCACGTAGAGCGTCAGGAAAGTGGAGCTCAGCATGCCGCCCACGACCGCCACGCCCATCGGACGCCGGCTTTCCGCGCCCGCGCCGAAGCCGATAGCGATTGGCAAGATGCCGGCAATCGTCGAGAACGCCGTCATCAGGATCGGCCGCAAACGCACCCGGCCGGCCTCCTCCATCGCGGAGTGGGAATCGGCTCCGGCCGCCGTGCGCTGGTTGGCGTATTCGACCAGCAGGATCGAGTTCTTGGTGACCAGGCCGATCAGCAGCACCAGACCGATCTGGCTGAACAGGTTGACGTTCATGGCAGGAATCGGCGGGTAAAGGCCCATGCGCCCGCCGCTGTCCAGCAGCCAGAGCGCACCGAAGGCTCCCACCGCCGCAAGCGGAACCGCCAAAATCACGGTGAACGGATGGACCAGGCTTTCGAACTGCGCTGCGAGGGTCATGTAAACGATGACCATCGCCAGTCCGAGCACCCACCAGATCTCCGATGAGGCGTCGGCCAGGTTCTTGGCGTCCCCTTCCCACGCATACAGGAAGCCGGTCGGCAGTTCCGTGCCGAGCAGCGGTTCGACCAGCTTCACCACAGTGCCGATCGGAACCGCGCCCGGAGATGCGGTGATGCTCGCCGACCGCAGGCGGCCGTAGTGACTGATCGAGTTCGGCGCCGCGCCCTCGCTGCGGGTCACCAGCGAACTGAGCTGGATGAGTTCGCCCTGGGCGTTGCGGACGAAGATGCGGTCCAAGTCCGACGGCGTCAGGCGGGAGTTGCGCTCCAGCTGTCCCATCACGAGGTATTCCTTGCCCTCGACCTTGAGGCGACTGAGGTCCAGGCCGCCGAACAGGATCTGCATCGTGCGCGAGATGTCCTCGATGCTCACGCCCAGCGCGGCGGCGCGGTTCCGGTCAATGCCCACCCGGAGCTCGGGTTTGTTGACCTCGTAGCTGACCCGCACGTTCTTCAACAGCGGCTGGCCGGCGGCATTGGTCAGACCACGAAGCCGGTTCGCCAGCCCGTTGGCCGTCACGGCCAACGCGTTGAGGTCCTGGTTCTGGAGCACGAGCTCAAACGGCGAGCTGTTGAAGCTGACCTCGATGGCCTTGGGCAGGTTGGCGATGGCGAGGCCACCCTCCACCTCGGCAAACATACGGTCCGCGACTCCACCGGGCGCATTGACGATCTCCTGGACCGACCGCTCCCGCTCGCTGCGGTCGGTGAAGGTGACGAACACGATGCCGAAGCTCGCCTGGCCGGGCCCGCTGAATCCGGGCGCCACCATCGCCCCGTAGCTGGAAACCTCGGGCACCGACTTGATGATCTCCTCGGCCTTGTAGAGCTGGCGATCGGTGAACTCGCTGGTCGAACCGTTCGGCGTGATCACCATCGCAAACATCCGGCCCTTGTCCTCCATCGGCAGGAAGTCCTGCTCCAGCTTGCGGTAGGCCACCACCATCAGGATCACCGTGCCGACGGTCACCAACAGGGCGACCACCCGGTGCCGCAGCGACCAGCGCAGGGTCGCGACATAGTTTCGGGTGAACCACTTCAGCACCGCCTCGAACACCCCGAAAATGCCCCCCAGCTTCTCCTCGTGCACCGGCTTCAGCACCCGGGCCGCCAGGGCGGGCGACAGCGTGAGTGCCACGAACGCCGAGATGATGACCGAGCCCGCGATGGCCACGGCGAACTCGACGAACAGCCGGCCCGTGGTGCTCTTCTGGAAGGCCAGCGGCGTGAACACCGCCACCAGCGAAATCGTGATCGCGATGACGGCGAAGCTGATCTCCTCCATCGCCTTGAAGGCCGCCTTCATCGGCGGCATGCCTTCCTCGACGTGCCGGTAGATCGCCTCCAGCACGACAATGGCGTCGTCCACCACGATGCCGATGACCAGCACCAGCGCGAGCATCGTCAGGATGTTGACCGAGTAACCGAAGGCGTAGAGCACCGCGAAGGTGCCCACGATGGACACCGGAATGGCGACCGCCGGGATGAGCGTGGAGCGGAAGTTGTGCAGGAAGAGCAGGATGATCAGCACGACCAGTCCGAACGCCATCGCGAGCGTCTCCCAAACCTCGCTGATGGATTTCTCGACGAAGATCGAGCTGTCGTAGCCGACCCAGATGTCGCAGCCCTGCGGCAGCGTGGGCCGCACCGCCTCCATCTCGGCCTTGATGGCCTGGGCAACGGCGACGGTGTTGGCCTTCGCCTGCTTCACGATGCCGAGAAAGATGCACGGCTTGCCGCGGGCGCGGGCGATGGTGCGGTAATCCTCCGCCCCGATCTCGGCCCGGCCGATGTCCCGCAACCGCACCAGCGTCGCGCCCTCGTTGCGGACGACGAGGTTGTTGAATTCCTCGGCAGACTTCAGCTCGCCGCGGGTCTGGATGGTCATTTCGCGGTCCAGGTTCTCCACCCGGCCGCTGGGCAGCTCGATGTTCTGCTGGCGCAGCGCCCGCTGCACGTCGAGCACGGTCACCTGCCGGGCGGCCATCTTCTCGGAATCCAGCCACAGCCGCATGGCGAAGCGCTTTTCGCCGCCAATGGTGATCGAGGACACTCCGGGGACGCCCTGGAAGCGCGGCTTGATCTGGCGCTCGGCTAGCGTGGTCAGTTCCAGCGGCGAATATCGGTCGCTGTTGATCGCAACCCAGATGATCGGCTGCGCATCGGAATCCTGCTTGGCCACAATCGGCTCGCGGATGTCCAGCGGCAGCGCGCCGCGCACCCGCGACACCCGGTCCCGCACGTCCTGCGCGGCCACGTCGATGTCACGCGACAGGTCGAACTCGATGGAAATGTTCGAGACGTTCTCCCGGCTCTCGGAGCGCAGGGTCTTGATGCCCTCGATGTTGTTGATGGCCTCCTCCAGCCGCTCCGTGACCTCGGTCTCGACCACCTGGGCGTTGGCGCCGGGATAGACCGTGGAAACGCTGATGATCGGCGGGTCAATGTCGGGCAGCTCGCGGACGGGCAGCCGGGTGAGCCCGATCACGCCGAACAGGATCAGCGTGAGATTCAGCATCGTCGCGAGGATCGGACGCTGGATGGAGACGCGGGAAAGGATCATGGCAGCTCCTCAGTTCAGGTAGGCCGGCGGCACGTTCGTCGAAAGCTTCACCGGCGCGCCCGGTCGCAGCTTCTGTATCCCCTCGACGACGACCGTCTCACCGGCCGTGAGGCCGCCGAGGACTTCCGCCTTGCCGGCCAGGCGCAACCCGATTTTCACCGGCTTCATGAACGCCGTGTTGGTCGGTGTCACCGCGAACACCATGGTCAGGTCGCCGTTGTTCACGATGGCCGGCTCGGGGATCACCAGCGCGGATTCACGGAGCTTCAGGGTCAGGTTGAGGTTCGCGAACATGCCGCCGCGGAGCTTCCGGTCTGGATTGGCGATGCGGGCCTTCACCAGCGCCGTGCGGGTGCTGGCGTCGAGCTGCGGCGAGATGAAGTAGATTTCCCCCGTGAACGCATCCTTGGGAAAGGCGGCGACCTGGAAGTCCACCTTCTGGCCGACCGAGAGCTCGCCGAGATACCGCTCGGGAACGCCGACCTCAACCTTCACCGTGTCGAGATCCACCAGCGCGGTCAGGAGCGTGGACTTGCTGATGACCTGTCCGGGACTGATCTGGCGGGCACTGGTGTAGCCGGTGAACGGCGCGACGACTTTCGCGTCCTTGAGCTGGCGCCGCATGAGGTTCACCGAAGCCTCGCTGGCGTCGAAGGTCGCAGAAGCCTGATCGTATTCCTGCTGCGAGATGAGCTTGCCCGTGAACAGTTGCTTGGTCCGGTCAAACGACGTTTTCGCAAGCTGGAGGTTGGCCTCGGCCTGCGCGAGCTGGGCCGCGAACTTGGTGTCGTCGAGCGCCACCAGCAGGTCGCCCTTCTGCACCTTCTGCCCCTCGTCGAAGCGGATTTCGCGGACGATGCCGTCGGATTCCGCCTTCAGCTCGACCATCTCGTTGGGCGCGACGCTGCCGACCAGGGCGATGGTTTCTACTACCGGCTGCTGGCGGGCGGGCACTGCAATCACCTGCACGGCAAACCCGCCCGGGGCGCCGCCGGCGGCCGGAGCGGCGGATTTCGGTTTGCAGGCGGAAAAAGCCAGGGCGGCGACCGGCAAAATGACAAGCAGCGAGCGGGACATGCGTTCCATCGAAGTTCCAAGCAGCGTCAACGCTGGCCGGAATTCCCGCGAGGTTTTTTGCGTGTTCCCCGATAATGGGAAGTGCCGGCAACTGCCCGTGGGCCGCCCCTGGCATCAGGCACTGAGCGCCGCGTCCCAGTCCTTCCAGACCGGTTCGTAGCCCAGGCGACGGATCAGGTCCGCGATTTCGCCGGCCGACCGTTCGTCGGCGATGTCGAACTGGCCGGTGGCGCCGGTGGCCTTGCCCGGCTGGGCAGACCATTCGCTGGAGCCGGCGGCGAGGTCCATGATCCGGCCCCGGACGGTCTGGTGGACCTTTTCGCGGCCGGCGCCCGTGTAGCCGCCCGGCTCGGTATGGCTGCCCGCGCTGGCATGGGTGATGCCGAGCGGCAGCAAGCCGTCGCGCAAGGCGGCCGGCTCGCGGGTGGACAGCACCAGTCCAGCATCGGGCAGGAACAGCCGGAAGGCCGCGACCAACTGGACCAACTCACGGTCGCCCAGATGCGTCAGCGGTTGAAATTCCCCGGCGCACGGCCGCAGCCGCGGCAGCGAGATCGTGAGCATGGCCTTCCAGCAATGCCGCAGCAGGTAAGCCGCGTGGGCGGCGGTGGCGAGGGCCTCGTAGCGCCAGTCGGCCAAGCCATGCAGCGCGCCAATGCCCAGGCGGCGGAAGCCGGCGGCGTAGGCCCGCTCGGGGCACTCCAGGCGCCAGTCGAAGTTCCGCTTCGGCCCCAGCGTGTGCATCCGGGCATAGACCTCGCGATCATAGGTTTCCTGATATACCACCAGGCCCTCGGCCCCGGCCCGGACGATCGGTTCGTATTCGGCGACTTCCATCGGACCGACCTCCAGCGAGACGGACGGGGAGAGGCCGTGCAGGGCCGCGGTGCAGTCGGCAAGATAGCCATTGGAGACGAACTTCGGATGCTCTCCGGCCACGAGCAGGATGTTGCGAAACCCCTGCGCCAGCAGCGCTTCCGCTTCCCGGCGCACTTCCGGCACCGACAGCGTCACGCGGAGGATCGGGTTGTCCCGGGAGAAGCCGCAGTAGGCGCAGTTGTTGATGCACTCGTTGCTCAGGTAGAGCGGCGCGAACAGCCGGATCACCTTGCCAAAGCGCTGCCGCGTCAGGGTCTGCGACTCCCGGCAGAGGGTTTCCAACTGCTGGCCGGCCGCCGGGGACAGGAGGACCGCGAAGTCCGCGAGCGAACGCGCCCCGGTCCCCAGCACGCGGGCCACGTCGGCCGGCGTGGCCCGGCGCGCGCGCTCCTGCAGTTCGGCAAACGGCAGGGCGTTGAATTCGGCGACAAAACTCATGCGGCGCAGGGTAAGGGGGCGGCCGGAGCGGGCAAGCGATAGCCAAGTTTAGCCCATGGAGTCGCCGGGGATTCTGCCGATACCGGTATTGGAGTGGCTGCCCAGCGGTTGTCCGACCGGTGGGGCCATGCTCTTGGCGATGAAACTGAACCTGCATTTCCTTCCCGCCCGCTCGGGCGAATCCGCCGAGCTGGTCCGCATCTTTGGCGACGCCCAACTGCTCCGGCATCCCTCGGGACGCTGGGAACTCCGCGGCGGGACCGCCCACGACCGGCTGGAGGCCAAGGAATGGATCAGCCTCTTCTGTCACGAGGCGGTCTTCGCCCATGAAGCACCTCGGCCTGCGGTCAGCTACCGGCCCTTCCGCCCGTGCCTGCGGTCGAACGGGTTCGGCCGGGACTGAGTCCGGCCGTAGGTTGAACGCCGGACCGACCCGCCGGTCAGTGAAATGTCCCGCCGGGTGAAACTTTTGGACAGCCGGAGGGGTCTGACCTAACGAAAGCGCCAACCAACCGTGCGCTTTCGCCGTTCAACCGGTCAAAGTGCCGACTCCGTCATGAAGCTGCCCGCCCGACTCGCCCGAACGCTGCGCCCCGCGTTCACCCTGATCGAACTCCTGGTCGTCATCGCCATCATCGCGATCCTCGCCGGCCTGCTCATGCCGGCCCTCAGCGGCGCCAAGGCCCGGGGCAACTCCATCAAGTGCCTCAACAACATCCGGCAGCTCGGCCTCGCCCTGACGCTGTATGCGGGTGACCACAGCGGCCACTACCCGCCCCGCCGCGAACGGGACGAGGCCTGGCCCTTCGCGCTGCTGAACTACTACAAGGACATCAACGTCCTGAGATGTCCCTCCGACCGGGGCAACCTCGTGCCCGCCAGCGCCTCGCCGGGGGCCAAAGCCGACGCCGCCCGCAGCTTTGTCATCAACGGCTTCAACGACTGGTTCGAGACCAACCTGTCCAGCAACGACTACCGCAAGTTCAAGCTGTGGCTCTGGCCGGAGGGCATGAAGGACACCGCAATTCCGCAGCCCAGCGACACCATCGTCTTCGGCGAAAAGCGCGCGGGCTCGCGGCACGTCCACATGGACTTCAGCCAGGGAACCCTCGGTAACGACGTGGAGCAGATTGACATGGGCCGGCACAAGATGAGCGGTTCCGCCGCCGGTGGCGCCAATTTCGCCTTCGCCGACGGCAGTGCGCGGTCCCTGAAAAACGGCCAGGCCATCGCCCCGGTGAACCTCTGGGCGGTGACCGAACAATGGCGCAACGCGCCGGCCAAACCCACCGCTCCCTGACCATGCGAACCTCCCTCGTGGCGTGGGCTTGCGGGTCCGGCCTGGCCGCGCTCACCGGACTCGCAGACGTGGTCATCAACGAGGTGATGTATCACCCGCCCAACGACCGGGACGAACTCCAGTTCATCGAACTCGCCAACACCGGTCCCCAGCCGGCTGACGTGTCGGGCTGGTCGTTTTCCAAAGGCGTGAAATTCACCTTCCCGGCCAACACCACGCTGCCGCCGGGCGGTTTCGCGGTGATTTGCCGGGATGCCGCCACCTTCGCCCAGGCCTATCCGCAGGTGACGCCGGCCGGAGTCTTTGAAGGCCGTCTGAAGCACGGCGGGGAACGGATCGAACTGAGCGATGCCGCGGGCAAGGTGGCCGATACGGTCAAGTTCACCGACCGCGCTCCCTGGCCCGTGAGTCCCGACGGCACCGGCGCGTCGCTGGAACGCATCTGCCTGACCGCGACCGCCGAGGAACCGGCCAATTGGTCCGCCTCGGCCCTTCCGCCCGTGAAGCAGCCCGCGGGCACGCCGGGCATGACCAATTCCGTCTTCGCCGCCAACCTGCCGCCGATCGCGGACTCGGTGACGTGGTCGCCGGCGACGCCGGGCAAGCCGGTGACAGTGACCGCCAAGGTCCGCGACGCCGACGGGATCAAGTCCGTGCAACTGCGTTACCGGTCCCTTGACCGGGACCCGAAAGTCGCCGAACAGACCGTGGAACTCACGCGGACCACCGGGACTGCGCACGAGGGCACGTTCACTGGAACCATTCCGGCCCAGCCTTCCGGCCGACTGCTGCGCTTCGTGATCGAGGCAACGGATGCGGGTGGCAACGTCCGGATCAGCCCGTCGGCGAATGACCTGCACCCGGCGTATTCCACGTTCGTTGTCGCCAACACCAACCGGGCGTCCGTGCCCCAGCTTCACTTGCTGACCTTTGGCGGACGCGAGTCCCGCGGCAATTCGCTCCGCTATCGGATGGGTGGGCCGAGCGGCCCGGAAGCGGCCCGCGGCGAGGCGGCCCTGCTCTACCTGCCCACCAACGGACCGGCGCAGACCTTTGACCACATCCGCCTCACGCCACGTCAGGGCGGCTGGAAGCTGCGCCTGGCCAAGGATGCCCCGCTCAACGACGCCACGACCTGGAACGTCCTCTACGAGGGCAAACCCCGCTGGGCGCTCAGTGAATCGCTGGGTTACGAACTCTTCCGCCGGCTCGGCGCCCCGGCCCCGAACACCGATTACGCTCGCGTCTCCTACAACGGCCGGCCGCTCGGCTACCACCTGATGGTCGAGCAGGCGAACTCGTCATTTCTGCGCCGGGTGGGCTACGATCCGGATGGCAACTTCTACAAGCTGCTCTGGTATGGCCAGGGCATCGTCGGACAGCACGAGAAGAAGAACAATCCCGCGACCGGTCACAAGGACCTGCTTGCCGCCATCAACGGCCTGAACCGCACCACCGGCGACGCCCAGTGGGAATTCATCCAGCAGAACTTCAACGTGCCGACCTTCGTGAACTGCTACGTGGGCAGCATGTGCATCCAGAACTGGGACGGCTTCTTCAACAACTACTTCACCTACCACGCGCCCGGCAAAGACGGGAAGTGGGAGCTGATCCAGTGGGATCTCGACAAGACGTGGGGCGACTTCGATGGGGCCTCGTGGGACTATGACTGGTATGAGATGCCGCTGAACTACGGCGCCAACGCCCCCGGACAACGCGGCCCCCGCGCCCAGATGGGTTTCGGCTTCGGCACCTGGGAACGGCCGCCCGGTTACTTCTCCGGTCCGCTGCTCGCCAATCCCCAGTTCCGCCAGCGGTTCCTGACCCGGCTCAACGAGGCCGTGAACACCGTCTTCACGGAAAAGGAATTCCTGCCGGTGATTGACGCTTTGGAGCGCCGGCTGGAACCGGAAGTGCGCTACCGCGGCCAGATTTCACAGGGCGACGGCGACGGGGCGGTGGCGGAGTTCAAGGCGAACATTGAGTCCTTCCGCAACCAACTGAAAAACCGCCGGAAGTTCATCGTGAACGAACTGAAACGGGCCCGCTGACGCACCGCCGGCATAAAGTCAGCGCCGGCGGTTCTTGGGCCGCGGTCCCAATCCGGTCAGGTCAATCTGCCGGTAGCCGAGCCGGAAGGCCGGCGAGTCCGGCTTCAGGCCGAGTTCCGGGCGCTCGGGGTCCACCAACTGGGGATCGGCGATGACCGAGTGGGGATCCTGACCGCGCGCCTGCCAGGCGGCCCAAGGCTGGTTGGCGAACTGATATTTCGACGTCTCGGTTCTCGCCCGGGTGTCGAACCACACGTTGGCATCGCTCCAGATCTGGTTGGTCGTGCCGCCCCAATTGCTGCCCAACAGCGTGCCCGAGCGGGTGATGACCACGTTGTTCGTGAACCAGAACGACCGGTGTTCCTCCACGCGCGTCCGCATCACGGAATGGTTCTCGTTCCACGCGAGCAGATTGTTCCGGATCACGTTGTCGCGCCCGTAATGCTGGTGGAAACCCGCGTCCTTGCAGCGGTAGGCGACGTTGTTCTCGACCACGATGCCGGAGCTGCCCTCGTCGGTGTAAAGCGCCCAGCCGCCGTATCGGTAGCTCTGCACGTCGCGGAACAGGTTGTTGCGGATGACCGTTCCGGGCTGCGGTCCCAGCGTGTAGAAGCCGCCCATGTCGCTGAGCTTCCCCTGCCCCACGCGTTCCACCAGGTTGAACTCGATCACGTTGCCGCGGCAGGGCGTGGCCTCGTAGCCCCAGTTCCAACCGATGGAAATGCCCGTGTAAAAGAGGTCCGCGATGTGGTTGTGGGCGATGTGATTCGTGCCGCTTTGGAAGATGATCACACCGCAGCCCGGCGCGAAGATGCGGCCCAGCCGGACGATTTCATTGTCGGTCACCTCGTGGGAGTGGCAGGCGTCGACGGCCGTGGGCTGCCGGTCACCCGGTTCGCCGATACGGATGCCGCCCGCCCCGATATCGCGCACGGAATTGCCGCTGAACTTCCAACGCTGGGTGCCGCGTCCGAGGTCCACGCCGTAACCGGCCAGATTGGCAAAGGTGCAGTCCTCCACCCGGCAATCCACCGCATGGGTGGCCCGGAACCCACCCCGTATCGGCACGGCGGACTGGGGCGAGATCATGCCGTCCGCCGGCACGTCATAGTCGGCATCGCTGAAGGCAAGGCCGGCAAAGGTGAGCCCCGTGACCGGTTTGCCCGACTTCACGTCCCCTTCAACCAGGACCACCTCGCGCAATCGCGGCGCCACCACGGTGGCCCGGTTGGGATTCACCCCTTTTGGCGCGAGGAAGCTGAACTGGCCTGACTTGCGGTCCAGATACCACTCGCCCGGCGCATCCAATGCGTCGGGCACATTCTCGACCCAGTAGCGCGCATCCGGCTCATCCATCCAGTAGGGTCGCGGGCCGCCGGGCAACTCCGCCACTTGGGCGGCCGAATCCACTGCGCGGATGGGCACCTGGAGGTCGGTCCATTTCATCAGCATGATGAGCCGCGCATCCGGCAATTGCACCCATTCCGGCCGGATGTCCCCGGGCCTGAAGGGCAGCGTGATGGGCGACTTTTCACCGAGCCTGCCCGTTGTCTGGAAGTAGCCCTCGTTGGGCGTGCGCGCCCGCTGCGCCCGCTGTCCGTTCACGAACAACTGGTGGAAATACCACTTGCCGTCCGCCACCGCTGGCACTTGCACGGTCCAGAGTCCTTTCCGCATGGAATCCTCCCGCCAACCGGTCAGCCGGACGCCGCCCGACAGCGTGGTTTTCCCGGGAGACTTCGCCCGCAGGGTCACTCCCGAGTCTGCCGGCGTGAGCCGCAGCGGTTCCGCGAGTTCGAACCGGCCGGGTCCGAACTCAATGGTCACCGCCTCCGTGGGGTCGGCCGCCCTGAGCTTGCGGGCCAAATCCAGCGCCGCGCCAGCCGACGCCACCGGCCGCCTTCGGCTGCCGTCGCCGGTGTCCCGGCCGTCCACCTCCACCCGCAACGTCGCGGCGGACAGGGAAACGGCGGCAAGCATCGGCAGCAACAGGCGCATGGGAAGTGGGACGTTTCCGGCCGAAGCCTTCATTCGATGCCATTTCGAAGCGGGTTTCGCAACTTGGGCATTGGCCTTGAGGAAGGCCCCGTTGAATACTCCGCCCATGTCCCATCGTCGCCCTGCGGCCATGACTTGGAAGCGCTTCCTCGTTGCCGTCGCCCTTGCTGCCCTGCCCACCGCGGCGCCCGCGCTGGCCGCTGGATTCGTTCAGCCGGCACCGCTGGCGGATAAGGTGGACGAAGGCGAAATCCTCCTCGGTGAACTCAATTGCGTCGCGTGCCATGACGCGTCCCCGGCAATCCGCACGCGCCTCAACTCCCGCGGCGCCCCCAACCTTGGCCCCAGCGGACTTCGCGTCACCCCGCAGTGGCTCCGGCGCTGGCTCACGGACCCGGCGGCGGCCAAACCGGGCGCCGCGATGCCGCACGCCCTGCACGGTCTCGCCGCCGGCGCCCGCACGGAAGCCGCGGAGGCATTGACGCATTTTCTCGTTTCGGTCGCACCGACGGAGGCACCGGCCGGGATCAGCGCCGACCCCGCCCGCGCCGAAGCCGGCAAAGTGATCTATCACGAGGTCGGCTGTGTTGCCTGTCATGCACCGCTGGAGCCGCGCTCCGACGTCGCGGATGACGCCTATGCCCGCGCGGTGGCCAAGTCGGTTCCCCTCGGCAACCTCGCCGAAAAGTATCCGGCGGGAGAACTCGTCCGCTTCCTCCGCGACCCGCTGAAGTTCCATCCGGGCGGACGGATGCCGGCCTCCGGACTCAGCGAGGCCGAGGCCGTCAGCGTCGCCACCTACCTGCTCCGCGAACAGCTCACCGAGGCCACCAAGGCCAAAGCGGCGGCGGTCAACGGACTTCAGTTCGACTACTTCGAGCACCGGTTCGGCAGCTGCAGCGAATTCGACACCACCGTCGCCAAAGAGTCCGGCGTCACCGACACCATCACGACGAAAATGGCGAAGCGCGAAGGCGAGTTCGGCGTGCGGTTCAAGGGCGTGATCGAGGTGCCGACCGACGGCGAATACACGTTCTGGCTCAACTCCGACGACGGCTCCCAGCTCTTCCTCGACGGCCAACGGCTGATCAACAACGACGGTGACCATGGCCCGACCGAAAAATCCGCCAAGGCCACCCTCAAGGCCGGCCCCCACGCCTTTGCGCTCCTGTTCTACCAGAACGGCGGCGGCCATGAACTCGCCCTCCGCTGGGCCGGTCCGGATTTCAACCGCCGGCCCATTCCGGCCGAGGCGTTCAAGCATTTCGCCCAGCCGATGATTCCGCTGGGCCAGACCGAGTTCACCGTGGACCCGGCCAAGGCCGCCCAAGGTCGCACGCTGTTCGCCGCGCAAAACTGCGCCGCGTGCCACCAGGTGGACGGCGTCACCTCCAAGCCAGCCAAGCCGCTCCTTGCCCTCGCCAGCCGCAGCCAAGCCGGTTGTCTGGCCGAGTCCGTTCCGGCCGCCGCCCCGAAGTTCGAGCTGTCGGACAGCCAGCGGGCCGCCCTGCGAAAGGCCGTGGCCGCGGCCGCCAAACTGGCCGAACCGCTGTCCGCCAGTGTGAAGGCGGCGAAAACCATGACCCAGCTCAACTGCTACGCCTGCCATTCCCGCGATGGCCTCGGCGGGCCCTTCGAAGGCGGACGCTCGGACTGGTTCAAGGTTCACGGTGAAACCGACCTCGGCGACGAAGGCCGCGTGCCGCCGCACCTCAGCCTCGTCGGCATGAAGCTCAAGCCGGCGTGGCTCACGAAGGTCATCGCCGAAGGCCCGAAGGTGCGGCCCTACATGGCCACGCGGATGCCGCAGTTTGGCGCCGCCCACGCCGCGACGCTGACGGCAGCCTTCCTCGAAGCGGACAAGCAGCCTGACGCCCAACCCGAGCCCACCCTCACCGAGCGCGACGCCAAGTTCGGCTGGAAGCTCGTCGGGCGCGACGGCCTGAGCTGCATCGCCTGCCACACCTTTACGACCTACGGCTCCACGGGCATCCCCGCGCTCGCGCTCGACCAGATGGCCGGCCGTGTCACCTGGGATTGGTTCCGCCGCTACCTGCCGGACCCTGCGTCGCTTCGCCCCGGCACGCGCATGCCGACGTTCTGGCCCGAGGGCAAGGCCGTGAACACCGCCATCCTCGGCGGCCATACCGACAACCAGCTCAAAGCCATCTGGGCGTGGCTCAACGACGGCGAGAAGGCCGAAGTCCCCGCCGGACTGATCCGCGGCCGCAAGGAGATCGTCGCCGACACCGAAGCGGTCATTTACCGCCACTTCATCGAAGGCGCCGGCTCCCGGGCGATTGGCGTCGGTTACCCCGAAAAGGCCAATCTCGCCTTCGATGCCAACCAACTCCGGCTCGCGATGGTCTGGCAGGGCAGCTTCATTGACATGTCGCGCCACAGCACCGACCGCGGCACCGGCTACGAACCGCCGCTGGGCGATCATGTGCTCAAGCTCGCGGACGGACCGGCCTTCGCCGCGCTCGCCGACGCGAACGCGCCCTGGCCCGCCGCGCCCGACCGGCTGTCCGGTCCGAACCGCTTCCTCGGCTACCGGCTCGACGCCAACCGGCAGCCGACCTTCCGCTACCGCGTCGGCAGCACAACCATCGAGGAGTTCCCGCAGCCCAAACCCGGCGAAGTGGATATGACCCTCGTCCGCCGCTTCGAGGCTACCGGCAGCGGATCGCTCTGGTTCCGCGCCGCCGTGGGGGAAATCAAGGCCCTCGGCGACGGCGGCTTCTCGGTGGACGGCAAGTGGAAGCTCAAGTTCACCGGTGCCGGCGAGCCCAAGATCGTCGGCAATGAACTCCGCGTGTCCGTCACCGCACCGGGCCGCTTCACCGTGGAGATGACGTGGTGATGGAATGACCAAGGCACACTGACCAAATCCCAATTTCAAAGCCTTCAACGATGAAATCTTCCACCGCCATTCACTGTGCCCTGACCGTGACCCTTGCCGCTTGGTCATTGGTCATCGGTCATTGGTCATTCACTGCTCTTGGCGCCACCCCGGCCGAGCGTGAGTCCGAGTATTACCCGCTGGTCACGCTGCCCATCCCCGAGGGCATCGTGCTGGAGGCCGGCGCCATCGCGGCGCTGCCGAACCAGCGGCTCGCCGTCACCACGCGGCTGGGCGACATCTATTTCGTGGACGGCGCCTATCAGAATCCGCCGACCAACGTGAAGTTCACCAAGTTCGCCGCCGGGCTGCACGAGGTGCTCGGGATCTTCCAGGGCAAGGACGGCTGGTTCTACGCCACGCAGCGCGGCGAAATCACCCGCCTGCGCGACACCAACGGCGACGACCGGGCGGACGAGTTCGAGACCTTTGCCGACGGCTGGGGCATCGGCGGCGACTACCACGAATATGCCTTCGGCTCGAAGCCCGACCGCGAGGGCAACATCTGGGTGGTGCTCTGCCTCACCGGCTCGTTCACCAGCGAGCATGAGTTCCGCGGCTGGGGCCTGCGCGTGACGCCCGAGGGCAAGGTTATCCCCACCACCAGCGGCATCCGTTCGCCCGGCGGCATCGGCACCAATCATCTCGGCGACATGTTCTACACGGACAACCAGGGCCCGTGGAACGGCACCTGTTGGCTCAAGCACCTCACGCCGGGCGGCTTTGTCGGCAATCCCTCGGGCTTCAAGTGGTATTCGCTCGCGTCCAACCTCGGCCCCGCGCCCAAGGAACCCGCCAGCAACAGCCGCATCGCCACCGAGCGCGCGAAGATGAAGGAGTTCGTCCCGCCCGCGATCGGCTTTCCCTACAACAAGATGGGCCAGAGCGCGTCCGGCATCGCCAGCGACGGCACCGGCGGCAAATTCGGTCCCTTTGCGAACCAGCTCTTCGTCGGCGACCAGACCTGGAGCACGGTCATGCGCGTGTATTTGGAGAAGGTGAACGGCGTCTATCAGGGCGCATGCTTCCCGTTCCGCGAGGGACTCGATTCCGGCACGCTGAGCCTGGAGTTCGCGGCCGACGGTTCGCTCTTCGCCGGCGGCACGGACCGCGGCTGGGGCGCCCGTGGCGGCAAGCCGTTCGCCCTGCAACGCCTCGTCTGGAGCGGCAAGACTCCGTTCGAGATCCACGAGATGCACGCGAAACCGGACGGCTTCGAACTCACCTTCACCGAACCCGTGGACCAGAAGACCGCCGGTGACGTCGCGGCCTACACGTTCGAGAACTACACCTACATCTACCAGTCCAACTACGGCTCGCCCGAAGTGGACCGCGAGAAACCGCCCATTGAATCCGCCACCGTCGCCCCCGACGGCAAGAGCGTGCGCCTGAAGGTGAAGCTCACGCCCGGCCACTTGCACGAGCTGAAGGCCCCCGGCGTGAAATCGGCCAAGGGTCAGCCGCTGCTGCACCCGGCGGCCTACTACTGGCTGAACGAGATTCCGGCGAATTGACGCTGCGTCAGTTGCCTGGAACATGCCTGCCCCAACCGGCTTCAATCGTCGGCACCATTTCACCCGGCGATTGGCGTTTGGGTTTAGCGGGCCCGGGCAGACAGGTTTCTGAAGACCGCCTCGCTCAGGTCCGGCAGCAGGACCGGCTTGCGGAGGATCTCCCGCACCCCGTTTGCCAGGGCCGACTGCCGGACCTCCTCGGAAATGAAACCCGAAGTCAGCAGCACCGGCATTTCGGGACGGACTTCCAACACGAGCCGGGCCAGTTCGACGCCGCTCAGACCCGGCATGTTGAGGTCGGTGAGCACCAGCGCAATGGCTGCGGGATCCGCCCGGAACCGGACCAGCGCCTCCGCCGCATCCCCGCAGGCCACGACCCGGTAGCCGAGGCGTTCGAGGGAACGCCGATGGGTCAGCAGCATGTCGCCCCGGAGTGTGGGGTTTGCGGCACCCGCTGCGACACCGAAATTCAGAACGGTCTATTCCCCATGGCAAGCACGCCGCCCTGCCTGATTTCCCATGCGGCAGTGAACCAACTCAATTTCCAAGGCAATCAGTTCCCAATCGGAGGCAACCAACTACCTCCCGGAGGTAGTTAGTTCCATCTTGGAGGCAATGAACTTCCTCCAATCGGCCGGCAATTCCCTCCCCAAGGCACCCAATTGCCTCTCGGAGGCAATCAAATCACTCCCGCAGGCCGTCCTAACCCTGCTGGAGGACGAGCTGTTTCGGAAATGGGACAAAATGTCTGCCCGGAAGGCAATCAGCTCCAACTTCTGGCCACGAGGATCCCCCACGCTCCAACCGCAACGCGGTTGCAGCCTTCAGCCCAGCGTTGGAGCGAAGCGACTACGCTGGGTGAACGGGCAAAATGAAAACAACTCTGACTTGAGCAGTTTGGGAAACTGCGAAAGGAATTCGGCAAAGCCGAAGGCCCGCAAGGGCCAAGCGAGCGGGCGCGAGCGAGTCCACGAGTTGCAGCCAGGAGCGGAGGTGATGCAACCCCTTCAGGGTTGAAAAATTTCGGGGCAGGTAACCCAGGGTAGCTCGTGCCTCGCAACCCTGGGCTGATGGATTTGAAGCCCGTTGGGATTCTTTTTCCTAGCCGCACCGCTCATTTCATCAGGAACTTCGTGATGTCGGGGTGAGTCTCACCTGCTTTGGTAACAAGACTGATCTTGTCCACATCACAGTTGATTCGGACATGCCAATACATCCGATCACCGAGATCGGTGACGTAAAACGCTTGAGCCAAGGCACGAAATCACCGGCGGGGATCAGGATTACTCGTTGAGCACCGCCGCAGCCAAACGCGACATACGCGTTGGGATACTTGGACAGCGCTTCCTTTTGGTGAGGATGGAAGGCGAACCAATACCTCGGTTGGCTTTCTGAGCCATATTCTCGCGAGTTTAAGCAAAAGACCGCGATCTTATCATCCGCCGACGAGTAAAGTGCGGAAGACCGCTTGATTAGGAGAGTCTTCAACTTGGATTGCACTCGCGCGATGCATTCCTCGCGAAAATTCACGGGGGTGAATTTCTTCTCCCCGTCCTCTGACTGAACCACTTTTTGGAGGTCTTCTTCTTTCTTAACGTCCTCAGCCGCGGAGAAGACCAAGTCGATGATCTCATCGACTTTCGTGTATTCCTTTGGCCGAAGGATGTGGCGAATCTTGCGGACCACTTGCGGGTCTTCGAGTTCTTCTTTAACAGTGACCAAACGAAGAAGTGCATCGACACTTATCATCCGAATGTCCCAAGCGTGACGCGAGCCACGAACTTGGGCTTCCCAGCTCCCAGTATCGCTACGCCCGACTACGATCAGAATCGAAGACCTGTCGAAATCGATCTTCTTGGCGGCCGCAAGTTTCTTTCGGTAGTCGGCAAGCGTATCGAGATCGATGGTGTAGGTGTCGGTCGTCTTAACCTCCAGAATGATGGCAGAATCATCATCCGATCGCCAAAGCCCATCATGGCCGATGTCATTTGCTTTGCCGCGATATAGACCATTCTCTGCTTCGAACCCGAGTCGGCGACCTACTTCGTTAATCACGTCCTGTAGTGCAGAGCTCGCCTCGGCGAACTTTTCGGCCCCAAGACACTCATTCGCGTAACGTGCGAGTAGTTCAGAAGGAACGTGCGACAGGAGTTCACGGAATTCTTTTGAAGCGTTGCCTCCATCTCGAAGTTTGCCGTCCCCAGCTAATCCGACCATCGCTTGGACGTGCTTTGTTGAGAGTTCGGCCTGCTGGGACTTCCAAAGCGACGTGAGTGACATAGAGGTTCAGTTCGCTGCTCCCGCCAGCTCCTCCTCAAAATCCACGATCTCTTTGATCTGGGTCAGGAACCAGCGGTCGATCTTCGTGAGGTTGAAGATTTCCTCGATGGTGAAGCCGGCGCGGAGGGCGTGGCGGATGAAGAAGATGCGTTCGGCGTTGGGCACGCTCAGCTTGCGGCTGATGACGTCGCGCGGGAGCACGTCGCGGTCGCCATAGACCTCGGTGCCGATGCGCCAGGCCTTGCCGTCGCCGCCCAGGCCGCTGCGGCCGATTTCCAGCGAGCGGAGACATTTCTGGAGCGATTCCTTGAAGGTGCGGCCGATGGCCATGGCTTCGCCGACGCTCTTCATCTGCGTGGTGAGCGTGGGGTCGGCCTGCGGGAACTTCTCGAAGGCAAAGCGCGGAATCTTGGTGACGACGTAATCGATGCTCGGCTCGAAGCTGGCGGGCGTTTCGCGCGTGATGTCGTTCTTCAACTCGTCGAGCAGGTAGCCGACGGCGAGCTTCGCGGCGATCTTGGCGATGGGGAAGCCGGTGGCCTTGGACGCGAGCGCCGAGCTGCGGCTGACACGCGGGTTCATCTCGATGATGACCATGCGCCCCGTATCGGGGTTCACGGCGAACTGGATGTTCGATCCGCCGGTCTCGACCCCGATCTCGCGGATGACGGCGATCGAGG